>DASWMI010000194.1:0-2366 GCA_036399835.1 Pyrinomonadaceae bacterium
ATTAAAGGTCAGGGCCAGACGCAGCGTGTTAGCAAAAATGCCCGGCTGAAAACGGAGTCTCGGAATAAAAGCGAGAGTCTGCTTCAAACTCTTCAGATTGTTTGCCAATCCCCGCCCGCGCTCTTCTTCGTCCTAAGCAATCTTGCGATTCAGGGATTCTCTCAAGGAGATGGCTGCGCTACGCCGTTCTTGAGATTTTCCGTGTCCGGGTGATTGCAGAGCACGGGAAATCTCGCGTTAGATAGTAGGAGGCGAATTGATTAGCTTCCGCAAAGCTCTCAGGTTCTCTTTGACTCGAAGGAGTCGTTTATGAACATCGCCGGATTCATCTTTCTTATGCTGTTCGTCATCTTCAACATCTTTGTCGGAGCGTCTTTATTGCTCAAAGCGTTGGCAGGGTTCTTGGGCACGCTCCGGCCCGCGCAGAAGATGATAAAGAGCGCGAGAGCCGGGACGAAGAGGCGCGCGGCCTGGACCGCCTCCGTCTGGCACAATCAAAGATCATTGACGAGCTTGAGAAGAGTTTGAAGAGTGTGAAGACTGAGAGACCCGCCTTTGGTCCATCAACACAACAGCGGGTCTCAATTCAGCAGTGGATGCGCGCGCTCTCCCTCTCTACTCGCTACTTTTTCTCTCTCACATCAAAAGCATAGATAGTGTCCTGGTCACGCAGGTAGAGTCTGCCTCCGGCGATGACCGGGTGGGTCCAGGTCGGCAGAGAGTCCTGCGGGATACGAAAGCGACCCTTTTCTCGATAGGCGGCGGGCGTTGCCTCGACCAGCCCGACCACGCCGTTTTCGCTCAGGCAGTAGAGATGCCCGTCTGCGTAGACGAGCGATCCCTTGCCCACGCTGCGGTCGCGCCAGGCGACCTCGCCCGTGTCGAAGCGTATGGCGGTCAGTATCCCGCCCGAAAAACCGTAGAGGTAATCGCCGACCAGGATGGAGCTGCTATGATGATTGCGCATCTCCTTCGTGAAATAGAGTTCCTGCGCAGCCATCCCCTTATCGCTGGCCTTGATTTCGACCAGACCTCCGCCCGTCCCGTAATCCGAAGAGATAAAGACGCGATTAGCACGTGCGACGGGAGTCGCAACGTTGGCGACATCGTTGGCGGCGCGCGGGTACTCCCACAAAAGACGCCCGTCTCGCGCATCCAGACCCAAAGCGCGACGTGCAGTAAAGAAGATGACCTGCGTTGTGCCGCCGACTTCCATAGGGATGGCCGAAGAATAACCTGGCTTGTCGCTCTGGCTTTTCCAGATGAGAGAGCCATCCTTTTTGTTGAGCGCCACGATAGAAGCATTCGGGCCGCCCGCGTTGACCAGCACCTTGTCGCCCAAAACGAGCGGCGATTCGCTGATGCCCCAGTTGATGTTCGAGCCGCCAAACTTTTGCAGGATATTCATGGACCAGACGACGCGACCCGTCTTTGACTCAAGACAGGAGAGATCGCCATTGCCGCCGAGCGCGTAGAGCCTCTCGCCTTCGACCGTCGGCGTTCCGCGCGGCCCGTCGCCACGGCTGTCTCGATAGGCGCTGCCATGCGCAGTGGCCCACACCTCTTTACCTGTCGAGATGTCAAAGGCAACGACATATTCGCGGTCTCCGCGCAGTCCCATCGTGAACAGCCGGCCATTGGAGATCGAGAGCGAAGAATAGCCGCGCCCCGCTCCCGCAGCCTTCCACACGAGCGGCGGGCCGTCCGTCGGCCACTGCTTGAGCAACCCCGTCTCCTTGGAAACACCATCACGATTTGGTCCACGCCATTGCGGCCAATCGCCGCCGGACTGTGCAACCGCTACAACGGACAAGATAATGAGCATCATCATGCCGCTCATCATGGCCCTAAAGCTCAAACTCTTCATCTCTCTTATCTCCTTCGCGGAACTTAAAGCGACCGGAAAGATCACATTTGGACTTGCGAGGCGCGCCGGGCCGGTCTGTCAATGGGATGGCCCGGCTCGCCCGAGACCGCCAACTGTTTGACCTCATTATAGCGACGCTTCCGTCATGCAGATGTAAAAAAAATGCAAAAATATCAAAGCGTAGAAAGAGAGAGCCTGACGTGCACACCGACAGCCTCCGGTGTTGACACGAATCCAGAGCCTAACATAGTCTCGTTGAGAACTGAGTTTAGCTCGCTCTCTTCTCGTCTCTTCCGGAATCAACCGGATGACACGGAGCCGGCAGCTATTTTGGGCTTCAAGGAGCGTGTTTCATGGGAGGCTCTTTTAATCCGTACACTCGAATCGTGCTGCTCATCTCCGAGCTGAAGGGGAATAAACTTGCAGACCTGGCGGATGTCAAGAAGTGCGACCTCGCGCATCACGCGGCGACGCTTCGGGCAGAGCTTGAGCAGACGCC
>DASWMI010000195.1:0-14790 GCA_036399835.1 Pyrinomonadaceae bacterium
GGAATCGAAGGCGCGGACCAGAATCTTCGGGTTATGTTTGGCCAGGACTTTAGTGATGGCGGCAGTCAAAGTGGTCTTGCCGTGGTCGACGTGGCCGATGGTGCCGATGTTGACGTGCGGCTTGCTGCGGTCAAATTTCTCCTTGCTCATCTCTTTATCTCTCGCTCCTCAAATTTTGGTTAAGTGGTCCTGTTTGGGTCGCCGCGCTTTCAAGCAGCGAGAGAAGCGACCCGCATTCCGTAAAACTTATTTAGCAACGCCCTGCACCTTGGCGATGACTTCTTCTGCGATATTCTTGGGCGCCTGGTCATAGCGCTCAAAGTGCATGGTCGAAGTGGCGCGTCCCTGCGTGGCGGAGCGCAGGTCGGTGGTGTAACCGAACATCTCTGAGAGCGGGACGAAGGCCGTTATGACCTGCACGCCTCCAGTGCGCGGCTCCATCTTTTCGATCTGGCCGCGGCGACGGTTCAAGTCGCCGTTGACCGCGCCCATGTAATCTTCGGGCGTAACGACCTCGACACGCATAATCGGCTCAAGCAGGACGGGCTTGGCTTTCTTAACGGCATCCTGGAAAGCCAGACTTCCGGCGATGTGAAACGAGCGCTCGTCGGAGTCAACTTCATGATAAGAGCCGAAGACCAGCTTAATGCGTATGTCCACCAACTCGTAGCCCGCGAGGACGCCGCGCTCCATAGCGTCGCGTACGCCCTGCTCGGTCGGCTTGATGTATTCCCTCGGAATCGCGCCGCCCGTAATCTCGTTCTCGAAGACGAAGCCCTCGCCCGGAGCAGGCTCTATCTCCAGCTCGACGTGCGCGTACTGGCCGCGACCGCCCGTCTGCTTCTTAAAGACTTCCTTGCCTGCGGCGGGCTGCGTAATGGTCTCGCGGTAAGCGACCTGCGGCTTGCCGACGTTGGCCTCGACGCCAAACTCTCGCTTCATGCGGTCAACGATAATCTCAAGGTGCAGCTCGCCCATCCCGGCGATAATCGTCTGCCCGGTTTCGTGGTCCGTAGAGACGTTGAAAGAAGGGTCTTCCTGTGCGAGACGCGAAAGCGCTATGCCGAGCTTGTCCTGGTCGGCGCGCGTCTTCGGCTCGACCGCGACGCGTATCACGGGCGCGGGAAACTCCATCGCTTCCAACACGATTGGCTTGTTCTCGTCGCACACCGTGTCGCCCGTCGTGACCTGCTTCATCCCGCCGATGGCGATAATCTCGCCCGCGCTCGCCTCTTCTATATCCTCGCGCTTGTTAGCGTGCATGCGCATCAGGCGACCGACGCGCTCACGGTTATCCTTAATGGGATTGTAAGCGTAAGAGCCTGCCTTGATGGTGCCCGAATAGATGCGGACGAAGGAGAGCTGGCCGAGATGCTTGTCGGCCATAATCTTGAAGACGAGGCCGCTAAAAGGTGCGCTCGAATCAGCCGGACGCTTTTCAGTCTCGCCGGTCTTCGGATTGAGTCCTTCGACGGGCGGAATATCGAGCGGGCTGGGCAGATAGTCAACAACCGCATCGAGCAGCGTCTGGACGCCCTTGTTCTTAAAGGCAGAGCCTGTGACGACCGGAACGATCTTGATTTCAATCGTGCCCTTGCGCAGGGCCGAGCGAATTTCCGCTTCGGAAATCTCCTCGCCTTCGAGGTATTTCATCATCAGGTCGTCGTCAATAGAGGAGACGGCCTCGACCAGCTTCTCGCGCGCGGCCTCGGCCTCGGCCTGAAGCTCAGCCGGAATATCCGTCACTTCATACTCCGCGCCCTTCGACTCATCCTTCCAGAGCAGAGCCTTCATCGCAATCAGGTCTACCACGCCCTTGAATTGGTCTTCGAGGCCGATGGGAATCTGAATCGCGACGGGGTTTGCGCCGAGCCGGTCAATGATTGACTGGAATGAGCGCTCAAAGCTCGCGCCCGCGCGGTCCAGCTTATTGATAAAGCAGATACGCGGCACGCCGTACTTGTCGGCCTGACGCCAGACAGTCTCACTCTGCGGCTCTACCCCGGCGACGCCGTCAAAGACAGCGACCGCGCCATCGAGTACACGCAAACTGCGCTCGACTTCCATCGTGAAGTCAACGTGGCCCGGCGTGTCAATGATGTTGATGCGGTGCTCTACATTGTTGCGCTGCCAGAAGCAGGTCGTCGCGGCAGACGTGATGGTGATGCCGCGCTCCTGTTCCTGCTCCATCCAGTCCATCGTCGCCGTGCCCTCGTGGACCTCGCCAATCTTGTGCGAGACGCCCGTGTAATAAAGCACGCGCTCGGTGGTTGTGGTCTTACCGGCATCAATGTGCGCCATGATGCCGATATTGCGGAACTTGTTGAGATCGTGTTTCGCCATAACAGTTTTCAGCTTCCGGTTTTCAGTTTCCGGTTATCGGCAGAAGCCCCCTCGCTCCTGGCTCAAACCTGGAAACTGAAAACTGAAAACCGCCCTCACCACTTGTAATGCGCAAACGCCTTGTTGGCCTCGGCCATGCGATGCGTATCTTCCCTCTTCTTGACGGCGTTGCCGCGATTGTTGGCTGCGTCCAGAATCTCTCCGGCGAGGCGGTCAATCATCGTCTTCTCGCCGCGCCCGCGCGCGTAAGAGACAATCCAGCGAATCGCCAGCGCGCCGCGCCGCTCCTGGTGGACCTCTATGGGCACCTGATAGGTCGAGCCGCCGACGCGACGCGATTTGACCTCGACCGTCGGCTTGACGTTATCAACCGCGCGCTTGAAAACCTTGAGCGGCTCCTCGCCCGTCTTCTCGCCGACCTGCGCCAGCGCGCTATAGAAAATCTTCTCGGCGGTAGACTTTTTCCCCTGCAACATCACGCCGTTGATAAACTTCGTGACCAGCGGGTTGTTGTACACGGGGTCGGGCAGCACTTCGCGTTTTTCTGCAACTCTTCTTCTTGGCATAATCTTTTTAGGTAACAGGTAACGGGTAACGGGCAGGTTTTTCTTGTCACCTGTCACCCGTCACCGAATCATTTATTTCTTGCCGCCTTTAGCAGCGCCGGCGGCGCCCGCCTTGGGACGCTTGGCGCCGTATTTCGAGCGGCCCTGCTTACGGTCTGCCACGCCGACGCTGTCGAGCGTGCCGCGTATGACGTGATAACGCACGCCCGGCAAATCCTTGACGCGACCACCGCGGATGAGCACAATCGAGTGCTCCTGCAAATTGTGTCCGACGCCCGGAATATAGGTCGTCACCTCGATGCCGTTGGTCAGACGCACGCGGGCGACCTTGCGCAGAGCCGAGTTAGGCTTCTTGGGGGTCTGCGTGTAAACGCGCGTGCAGACGCCGCGCTTTTGCGGCGAAGATTGCAGCGCCGGGCTGGCCGTCTTGTACTTGACGGCCTCGCGGCCTTTGCGAACTAGCTGATTAATCGTAGGCACTGTGCGTTGTCCTCTTCCTAACTATGTGACGCTCTTTCTCTTTTTCAGAGCGCGCAAAAAGGCTCAACCTGCCTCTTTCCGAAACCAGTTCGGCAGTCAGCGCAGGCGGCTGTCCTGTTCTCTGAGCTTTGATTAAGGGATGTTCTGAATCTCTCTAGCGGGCGTGGATACTGGCTTCCCTTTGAGCCGGAACTTTTCTGTAGCGTCGCTTCTTTAAGACAGGCACGCCTGAGTGGACATACCCCTTCGCGTTCCTCGCGCTGGAGCGAGCGGCAGACTTTTCAGCCCCCATTTGCGACGCGAGTCCTTACGCTACAATATTTGTCAAACGATTATGCCCTTTCGGACACAACCGGGCAACGCCTCCACACCGACAGAACCAACTAAGCGTTGCACATAGGGGATTCGGACTGGTAGTCCAAAACGTGTGATTGTACGGATGCGCGCACTCGATGTCAAGTGGCCGGAGGGACTTAAAACGGCAACCCGCCAGCGAATAAACTTCAGGCCCGCAAACTCAAGAGGTCATGGAACTCTGAACACCAAAAGCCATGATTTGAACCAAAAAGTAAAGAGCGCCCGCAAAACTGATTTCAACCAGTATCGGAGCGCTGAGCTTGTTCTTTTCTTGAATCCGGCCAGGATTAGGCAGGTTCTTTTAACTGTGACTTAAACTCTCTGAAATCAGCGCGCAAGGTCAGCATCTCCGCACGAGTCTGATTGGTCATGCTCTCGATTCGGTCAAGTCGAATCTCAATGTCTTCACGGAAATCTCGTATCTCCGTGCGTAGTTGGTCGAGGCGCTCCAACACCGTGCTAATGGTCGGTTGGGTGTCGTACTTCTTCGCTATATCCTGTGTTGCGTCCTCGTCCTCTGCCATCGGACCGACCTCCATCAGTCGAACTAATTATCAACCAAAGTTTACTGCTATTGTCTGACTGAAGACAAGCAAACTGGTCAGCAGCGCTTGAGCTTGCATTCTTTACAGCTCATCAGGGGAGCTTATCGGCGCTCTCTTTAAATACTTCTCCGCAGCAACTTTCCAGACTATAATCGCTTGCGAAATCTGCTTACATTCCAACAAAGTCGAATCATCAAAGATGGCTGACCCTGCACTTGAAAGCTACGAAGAAGTTTTATATCCGAGCTATACGCACAACCAGACGCACCCGGACAGGCTGGCGACGCTGGCTACGCTCTACGGCCTGGAGGCTGCGCCGGTCGAGCGTTGTCGCGTGTTGGATATAGGTTGCGGCGATGGGGGCAATCTCCTGCCGATGGCTTTCGCTTTACCGGAGAGCGAGTTTGTTGGGATTGATCTGGCGGGGCGTCCCATCGCCAAGGGCCGCGCGATTGCAGAGGCTCTGGGTCTCAAGAATATAGAACTGCTCAGGCTTGACCTGATGGATGTCTCCGAGGGACTGGGCCAGTTCGATTACATCATCGCGCACGGGCTTTACTCCTGGGTCGGCCCGCAGGTCCAGAATAAGCTGCTCGCCGTGTGCAGGTCCAATCTCAAGCCCCAGGGCATCGCTTACGTTTCCTACAACACCTTTCCAGGTTGCCACCTGCGGCTGATGTTGCGCGAAATGATGCTCTTTCACGTGCGTCATCTTGCTGAGCCGCAGCAGCAGATCAATCAGGCGATGGCTCTCATCAAATTTATGGCAGGCGCGCAGACGCAGACGGATGCTTACGCGGCGTTTCTCAAGGAGGAATTCGAGCAGGCAGTTGGTTTCAGCGCGGGCCATCTCTACCACGATGATCTGGCGAGCATCAATTCGCCAATCTATTTTCACCAGTTCATGGACCACGCCGCGCGGCACGGCCTGCAATTCATGGCCGAAGCCGACTACTACGAGATGCAGGACTACATCTACCCGCCGGAGGTCTCCGCGGTCCTCAGCGAGATGGCGGCCAGGAGTATTATTCTCAAAGAGCAGTATCTGGATTTTCTCAAGTGCCGCAGGTTTCGGCAGACGCTGCTGTGCCATCAAGAGTTGAAGCTTGACCCAATCCCGAAGGCGGAGCGTTTGATGAATCTTTACATGGCCTCGCCCTCACGCCCGGCTTCCGGCAAACCCAATCTGAATGCTCGCACGGTCGAAGCGTTTCGCGGCGTCAGAGAGGCCAAAGTAGCCACCGATTACCCGCTTGCCAAGGCCGCGCTCTATCGTCTGGGCGAGATTTTCCCGCACTCGCTGCACTTTACGGAGTTGCTGACACAGGCGCGTGGCCTCACCAAAACAGACGAGCATGAGAGCGCGGCTTTGGGAAATGTTGAAGCGCAGGATAAACCGGAAGCGAATGACTCAGAGCAGAATGAAGCGCAGGATGAAGCTCAGGCGCTCGCAGAGATTCTTCTTCATACTTATGCGAGCGGCATGCTGGAGCTTTCCGTCCGCGCGCCCGATTTTGTCGAGGAGGCGAGCGAGCGCCCGGTCGCCAGCCCTCTCGCGCGACTGCAAATCAGGAGCGATACGGTCGTAACGAATATGCGTCACATCGGCGTTGAAGTCGAGGACGCGCTGGGCCGGCGTTTGCTCTTGCTGCTGGATGGAACGAGAGACCGCGATGCGTTGTTAAAAGAATTAGCCGCGCTGGTCCAGTCCGGCGAAGCGAGCTTGCAGCAAGAGGGCGCACGCGTCACCGACCCGCAGCAAGTCTCTGAGATTTTATCCAGAGGGTTAGAAGAGAACCTGCGTAAGCTGGCGAAGCTGGCGCTGCTGGTCGCATAAAGCCAGAGCCACTGCCGGAACTCAATGCTCATCCGCAGAGGGTCGCAAGTGAAATTGTTGCCAGTTGTCTAAACTGCCTTTTCTCTATTGACGATTGACGATCTGCTGTTCACGTTTGACGAAAGGGAACGCCGCCATGCCAGAAGCTTTCTCGCTTGATAAATCCGAACTCAATCTCGTTTCCGAGCTGGAAGAAACGGAAGGCCGTCCAGAGCCTGAGACTCCCTTTCGCGTCGCGCTGTTGGGCGATTGGAGCGGGCGCGCCAATCGTCATCAGACGGCTACGGGCAGAGCTGCCGACAGCTTCCGCGCGTTAGAGCTTGACCGCGATAATTTTGAAGAAGTGCTGGCTCGCCTCGATGTACGGCTTCGCCTCTTTGTTGGCAATGAAGACGACCCCGGCATCACGCTCGAATTCAAAGAGCTTGACGATTTTCATCCTGACCGCATCTTCGAGCGTTTGGAAGTGTTCGAGGCTCTGAGGCAATTACGCCAGCGCCTCGGCAGCCGTGAGACATTTGCGGAAGCCGCAGAGGAAGTGCGCGGCTGGACCAGACTATCGAGCGCTGGTCAAGCCACGGAAGCAGGCCGCGTCTCGTCTGAAGAAGATACTGAGCAGGCTCGCTCCTTACCCACACAGGACTCCGGCAGCCTCCTCGACCAGTTGCTGGAAGAGGCGGAAACGAGTTCCGTCGCGGCCCCTCGTAAACAATCTTCAGGACCGGACGATTTGCAAGCGCTGGTCCAGAACATCGTCCGCCCGCATCTGATTGAGGGCGAAGACCCGCAGCAACCGGAGCTGATTGCCTCCGTGGACGAAGCGACCGGCAGGCTGATGCGCTCCATCCTGCATCACGCCGATTTTCAGGCACTCGAATCGGCATGGCGCGCGCTCTATTTCCTCGTCTCAAGATTAGAGACGGGGACTCAGCTCAAGCTCTACCTGCTTGATCTTTCAAAGGACGAGCTGGTCCAATCGCTTAATTCGATGGATGATTTACAGTCGAGCGGAATCTACAGGCTACTGGTAGAGGAGACAACAGGGACACTCGGGGGCGTGCCCTGGGCTGTCCTCGCCGCGAATTACACTTTCGACCTGACGCTCGAAGAGATAGAACTGCTCAGTCTCGCCGGACTGCTCGCCAGGCTGGCGCGCGCGCCATTTATCGCAGCCGCCAGCCCACACTTCCTCGGCTGTCATTCCTTAGCTTCGACCCCTGACCCGGACGACTGGCAGCGGCCAGTTGAAGCGGAAGCTGGACCAGCCTGGCAGGCGCTGCGTCAACAACCCGAAGCGGCTTATCTGGGATTGGCCCTTCCCAGATTTCTGGTCCGCCTGCCCTACGGGGCGGAGACCGAGCCGACAGAGCGTTTCGATTTTGAAGAGATGGCGGAAGGTGCGAGCCACGAAAGTTATCTCTGGGCCAACCCATCTTTCGGCTGCGCTTACCTGCTGGCACACGCTTTCAGTCTCAACGGATGGGAGATGCGCCCCGGCATCGTGCAGGAGATTGAAGGGCTGCCGCTGCATGTTTACAGGGAAGAGGGCGAGTCTCGCGTCAAGCCCTGCGCCGAAACGCTCTTCACCATGCGCGCCGCCGAACAGGTCTTAAATCAGGGACTCATGCCGCTGCTCTCCTTCCGAGACAGCGACACCATACGCCTCGGCCTCTTCCAATCAATCGCCGGCACAGCCCTCAAAGGAAGATGGAGCTGAAAAGCAAGGATGAAGGCGACAGCGATGAAGAAGAATAAGCGATTGATTCAAATGCTGCATGCGCTAAAAATCATTAATCCCTTATTTCTTATCTTTCATCCTTGATCCTTGCTTTTCATGTTCTATCTATGAGCAGTAGCCGCTCTTTCATCTCAGTGCCGCGCGCGGTCTTGGTGAATTGCAGGAGGATGTCCGGGTTTTCCGCTTCCATCAGGTAGCGTGTGATTGGTCCAAAAAATCTTTCGGCTTCGGCTGGTGTCGAGCCGCGCAGGAAGTTGCGGAAGAAGCGCGGGTCGTAAAACCGCGAAAAGAATTCGCGGCCATCAGGGAGCTTGACCATCAGGCTCTGGCGAAAATAGTCGCGCACGGATTCGAGCGTGCCGGCGCAGTTGAGAAAGACTATCCATCCCTGGCCCCAACCTTCGCGCACTATCCGGTCCAGAAAACGCGAAGACGGCGGCAGCCGGACCAGGTACGGCGCAATCAAAGCGTGAGCGTCTCCTTCATAAAGAGACTGATATTCTTCGCCGGAATCTCGCAGCAGCTCCGGCACTTGAGGCTCGCGCGCGGCATCGAGCAGGGCAAAGAGCGGCTCGCGTTGCTGGCGTAGCATCAGGAGCAGGCGGCCTTCGGGAGTCGCCGCAGCGGCAGCGTCCAGGGCGTGTCTCACGTCAATCTCGAAGGGATTCGCCGCCGCAGGCTCATCCGCAACGAGAGCCTGCGGAGCCATCTGAGGAGGCTCGCTAAGAGGCAACTGCTCGGGCGCTGGCGTCTGGTCCGGCTCATGCTGCCGGACCGATTCCTTAAATGGACCAGATGTTTCGGGAGCGGGCGATAAAGGGCTGACGGGCGGCTGGGCAGGGGCAGACGACTTCAGGCTCGCCTGTCTTTCTCGCTCCCTGGCTGCCAACAAAGCTTCCTCGGGTGAGATGGTATCGGCCAGCTCAGGGACAAGAGGTTTTTTCGCGTCAGGTATATGAACAACGAAGTGCGACTGGCCCGCGCGAATCTTGTCGCCGTCTTTCAAGCTGGCTTCTGTGATTCTCTCGCCGTTGAGCAGCGTCCCGTTGCGGCTGTTCAGGTCGCGAACGCGGCACACGTCCTCCTCGCATTCGATGACGAAATGCAGGCCCGACATGTATGTATCCTGCGTCGCATAGTCAGACTTTTCAGTCCGCCCGACTCGCAGAGATTGCCCGTCTTCAAGGTCTAGCCTGTTGCCAATGTGAGGGCCGGATGTTATCTCCAAAGCGATTCGCATGGTTAAGAGCTTCTCTCGTCCGGGTTCTCGGTCGTCCTCTTTGCACTTCTAACAGAAAGGGCTTTCAAGGACAACTACAGAAAATTTAGCCGTAAGGAAAAAGGAAGGTTTTCTCAGGGACCACCGTCTCCCGGACGGCGCTTTTGATTGACTGAGCATTGCCGGACGCATGCCACTTTTCAACGCCGCCCTGACTGTTGAAGTAAGAAAAGGTCAGCTCCCATCCTTCATCGCTGCGATTGAGGAGAGGGTCTTGACAGTGTTTCTCAAAGAGCGCTGGCCCGTCCTCCGGCGAAGGAGAGGTCCACATCTCAAGCGCGCTTTTCTGCTCGTCCCAGAAGGGCTGTGAGCCGACAAACCCTCCCGGGCCGAGCAGCAGCGTGCGTATGGTGAGAGCCAGTTGCAGCTTGCTCATCCCGTCAGGCAGGCCGACCTGCTCTCTTTGTAAGAGCAGATTGAGAGGCTTGATGTCAGCCGGATCATTGAAGGCCGTAGCGCTTCCGTCAGGGGCGACGGCTATCATCATGCGGCGGCGCGCAGGGTCTTGAGCCAGGAACAGAGTATGCTTGCGCGCCCATTGATAAACCAGAGAGACGTCCTGGACCATTACCTGATCGGGGGAGCATCCCCAAACCGCCGCGGCTGCCTGCTTCGCTTCTTCTTTTTGAGCCATCTGGGCCGTCCTTTTGCCACACCATCTGGCGAGCGGAAGGTTTGTTTATGGATTGGTCGTGACGACCCATCCGGTCGGAGCACGGTTGTTAAAGTCTGCTTCCGACATCTCCTGCCGTCCGCGTGCCGAGTCTGAGGCAGACGGCCCTCCGCCGCACCAGGGGTCGCGGACAATCAGCGTCCGAGTGCCATCCGGATTCCTTCTCACTTCGTCAACGACCAGATGATGCGGATAAGGATTACTGACATTAACGATGGCCGGATGGCCCGAAGATGTGGCGCTCGCTATGTTGTCAAGATTCTGGCCCGACCTATTCCTCGCGTTTGAGACTCCGTTGGCTCTCAGCAGCCGTTCCATATTATCGGTCCGCGTGCCGTTCATAGCGTCATAACCACCGGGCGGATCGTTGGCAGACTGCGTGCGCAAAGCGGCTTCGGAAACGTTGTTCCCGGTCTCGGTCTCAATCACCATACGCGAGGAGGCTATCCCGCAAGACATGGGCATTTCCTGGCATCGAATCGGTCTGGTGGCGGGGCATGATGCGGTCGTGCCGCGCGTCGCAGCGCTGTCGCTGGTGCTGCAAGTTGGCCTGGAAGCTCCGGAAGAGCACATAGTCAAAGCCTCTTGATGATTCAATCAACCCAGTGCTCAAGATAATCCATCGCGGCGCGATAGAGATTTGCGACCTTCTCTTCCTCATCTGCCGCGCCATCATCCCGCAAGGCCGCCGCCGCCCAGCGAAATTGCCGGTCCACATCAAAGCTGCTGCCTAACATAAACATCAAAGCAATAAAGACGGCCATCCCCCTTTCACCGCTGATCTCATATTTTTTCGCAGACTTGATGCCGTGCAGGATGAGCTGGCGCATCCCGTCCTCATTCAGATACTCGCACTTCTGCGGGTAAACCCTCTCAAGCTCCCCGGCCATGTAGCTCAGAAATCCCTCGTCGGCTGACGGCGCGAGCTGTTCAAGCGAACTCTCTTGCAGATGGCGCAGAGCCTTTTTGAGATATTCGCCATCGTCGCCCGCGACGGCTTGAAGATATTCATGGGCCTTCTCGTTGAGCAGATAGATTCGCTGCGCCTCATCCCGCAGGCTCTCATCGCCAAGCACCGCCCCGGCCCAGGAAAGTTGCTGGTCCACATCGAAATGGCTGCCGAACATGAACATCAGATGAAGATAAACGAGCAGGCTATTCTCGGTCGTCAACCCGTACTTTTCGGCGCGCTTTAATCCTTCGCGGACGATGTTTGCGATCTCCTCTTCGCCGATAATCTCGAAATGTTTCGGAAAGGATTCCTGTACATACTCGACGGCGCGTTGCTCAAAATTATGAACAGCGGCTTTCTCGAAAGCTCTCATCTGCCCTGCGCGAATGGTAATCATTAGCTCTCTCTCAACGGGCGTTGATTTTCAACTCAGGCGCTGCTTGTAGATGCCGCCGACGTGCGATAGCCCCATGCGCTCATAGAATTTTCCTGTCCGGGCCGTGTTGATGCGCGTGGATGTGCCGAGACAGATTTCCCTCGCGCCGCGTTGTCGCGCCCAATCGCGAAAGGCTCTGAGCAGTCTCGGCGCGGCTGAGCCTCCGCGATATGCTTCGTCAACAAAGAGGACCAGATCGCAGGCCAGCTTCTCGTGACAGAAAAAGTAGTCGGCCAGATAGCCGCCGAACATCGCCACTAATCGGTTGTTCTCTTCGGCCACCAACCCGCATTGAGTTTCAGTGTCGGCCATAAAGGAGTCTAAGAGCTGACGTATTTTCTCTCCCTCGAAAGGAAGAAAAGCATAGGCGCTCTCAAGATGCATGCGCGCTCCCATCTCTATGATGGCATCAGCATCTTCAAGACTGACCGAACGTATAATCATACTTATCCCTGAACACTGGACCACCCGCTGTTGCTGTGGAGATTTAGAACTGGCGGCTGCTGCTCTCGGCCCTTGCCGCTGTGGCTTAACCTCCGATGATGACCGTCGGCTCGCCCTTGGCTATCTTATTGGGTGGTCCAATCGCTTCCAGCACCGTATCGCCCATGCGGCAGGCAGGGAGATTGTTAATCATAACGGTCTTCGAGCCGTCTATGACGACGCCCGGTCCATGCGGCGGAATGGGCAGGGGCGTGGTGCAAGCGTGTATGTCAGCGCCCCCTGCGGCGCTCGCAACGGCGCTGCTCATGGTAGACAAGGCGGTTGTTTTGACTGCCTCTTCGGCTGCCTTCGCGGCAGGCAATCCGGGAGTTCCGGCGGCCAGCTTGGTAGCCGTTTCCGCAGCCGTGATGGCAAGATCGGCGACCTTCTTGGCGGCCATCAAACCGGGCGCGGCGGCTGCCAGGATGCCTCGCCACGCGGGCAGATAGCCGATAAAAACATTCGGGCTGCCGAGTCCGGGCGTTAAGACGGGCGGAGCCGGATGTATCACTGGGTCTGAGAGTCTGGCGGCTGGACCTGTCGGCATCTTTACGTTCTCCTCGATGAACTTGATGAAATGGCTGCTCGCAAGAGATCAGACTGCCCGCTCGCGCGTCCACGCTCGCTTCACACGGCTGGCGCTGCCTGGTCTTCTGAGAGCGCAATCCTCTCCTGCTTGAGCAAGCCCGCGGGCGCTCGTAGACGCAGGAGCATCTGGGGCTTTTCATCTTCGAGCAGAAAGGCCTCGATTGGTCCAAAGACTTTCACCAGCTCGGCATCCGTGCAGGTCGGCAGATAGACGCGCAGGACGCGCGGGTCATAGTAACGAAAGAGCATGGGCTTGCCTTCCTCGCTATAGACCGTGAGGAAGCTCCGTAGATGTCTGCGCATCTCTGGCAGGTCCGCAAAGGTCAGCGCAAAGATGCCCCAGTGCTTGCCCCATCCTTTGCCGAGCAGCCAGCTTGTAAACTCCGCATCGGTTTCGAGCCGGACCAGATACGGAGCCACCTCCGCGATGTCCGGCTTGAGTTCTCCGCGATACAAACAGATATACTCAGGCTGACGCTCTCGCAGGCTTGCCAGCAGGTCCGGCACAGACGCGCCGTCGAGCACCGCGAAGACGTTCGCCCCCTCTTCCGAAAAGAGATGACGGCTGAGCTTCTGGACCAGATTTTCCATGTTCTGACAGGATAGCCTCACGGGCTATGCAGATTGCTCCGCGCATATCTCGCAGAAGGGCGTTCCGTTCTTCGCGGCCTGCTTCATGACGAGCGCCGCGGGGCTATAGCTGTAGGCCGGCGGCGGAGTTCCCGCGGGCGGCGGTTGCGATTTCTCTCCGGCCTCGGCCTTGTCCGCTTCCTGCGGGTACTTGGGGGCTTCAGGCTGAGAGCCGGCGCCCGACCCGGCAGCGCCGCCGCTGTTAATCATGACCATCGTACCCGAAATATAGATGCCGGACGCGTCAAGCAGGATGAAGTTGCTGCCAGCCTTGAGCGTCAGACTAACGCCTGACTCGACGACGACATTCATCCCGGCCTTCAGGTGTATCTCGTTGCCTGCATCGAGAGCGTATTTCTGGGCCACCTTATCCTGCATGTCCGCGCCGACCGTGAGCGAGACGGTGCCGTCCACCTTCTCGTTCTGGTCGCCCTTGACCTTGAGGTGCTTATCGTTGCCGACGCTCTCCAACTGGTCGCCGCCGACGATGAGATGGGCAGACCCGCCGACGGTCTCAAAGCGATTCTTCTTGATGCGTATATCTTTATTCCTCTCGGCATGAATAAAGATTTGCTCTTCGCCCTTCTTATCTTCGATACGAAACTCGTTAAAGCCGCTGCCCTTGTAGGTCAGCGACTTGAAGAGCACGGTCCTCGTTTTATGTTCGGGCAGAGTGTATGGCGGCATCTCGCTCGCGTTATAGACGACGCCGACGATAATCGGCTGGTCCGGGTCGCCCTCGAGAAAATCCACGACCACTTCATGGCCGACGCGCGGAATATAGACGGACCCCCAGCGTTTGCCCGCGCCCGTCTGGGCCACACGTATCCAGCAGGAGCTATCGAGGTTGGATTTGCCTTCGCGGTCCCAGTGAAACTGCACCTTGACCCGTCCATACTTGTCCGTGAAAATCTCTTCGCCAGCCGGACCGACGACGACAGCCGTCTGCGTTCCCTGGACCACAGGCTTGGGAGTCGTGCGCGGTGGACGGAAAGGAAGCGCGGCAGGGATACAGGTAAAAGTGTTCTCGTAAGTAAACTCGCTGCCCTCGCCGGAGCGATAATCGTCTGCGGAAAGACGCGCGGCGTGCGTGATGTTCGTCAGCACATACTGGCCGTCGGCGTTAAAGTGTCGTTCGAGCGTGAACTTGTGGCCGGAGACAAGCGGCCTGCAATTACTCGTGCCCTTGATGATGAGATTGCTGACCGTCTCCTGGTCCATACGGATTTTAACTGTCCGCCGGTTGTCCTCGAAAATCTTCTGCATCTCCGCCGCCTGCTCGCCGCCGCCCTTATTGACGCCGTCAAAGCGCTGCGCGTACTCGCCCGGGTAGTCGTAGATTTCGAGCTGGTCATTGCCGCCGACCTTTAGCTTGTGCGTCTCCTCGCCAGCCTGCACGGTCTCTATAATATTCGTCGTGGCTTCCAGATGCTTGTGCGGCAGCTCGAAGCTATGGTCCCAGAGCGTGTACTTGCCCGCGCCCAGCTCCTGTGTTTTTTCCCAGGCGTAGATGCGCTCGTCGTCGCGCGTTCCGCCTTCGATAACTTCAAATGTGATACGGCTGTTAAAGGGCGCGTCTGGATGGCTCTGCGGCGTGTTGGCGACAACCATCTGGTGGCCGCCAGCGGTGTGCTTGAAGAAATAGCAGATGCCCTCCTCTTCCATCAAGCGGCTGGCGAAGTTGAAGTCCGTTTCGCGATACTGAACGCAGTAATCCCTCGGATGAAAAGTTCCCTGTAACTGAAAAGAGACGTTGAGCGGGCCGAGCACCTTCTTCAAGATTTCGGGAACGCTGAGGTGTTGGAAGATGCGGCTCTGCGCGCGCCGCGTGAGCAGCCAGAATTGCGGGACAACTTCCAGGCGATCAGAGGTAAAGGTATCAT
>DASWMI010000196.1:0-11501 GCA_036399835.1 Pyrinomonadaceae bacterium
CATCGGCAGGTCAAGCTAGTACTGGACCACCTGGACCAGCTCAGACCTCAGCTTCCGGTGCTCATCGGCGGCGACTGGAATACGACGACCTATAATTCAAAGCGTGCGCTCTATTCCATCGCAGGCTTTTTCAGACGGATGACGATGGGCGTCGAATATTTCGTCAAGACACATTACCTGCATCCCTATCTCTGGTTCGAGCGCAAGCTTTTCAAGGAGCTTGAGAGACGCGGTTATGTCTATCTGGATTTGAACGAGCCTGGCGTCGGTACTCTCCCCTATGACGTGAGCAACCTCGCCGTCAAGCAGAACATGGGCGACTGGATTCCCGGCTGGTGCTTCTGGTTTATACGCTGGGCGCTGAGAGATATTGAAGGGCGTTGCTCTCTCAAGCTAGACTGGTTCACGGGCAAGGGCATCAAGGCCGACTCAGTTCACAGGCCGCGAGTCATCATCAATCTACAGGACGCCGAAGGCCCTCTCTCGGACCACGACGCGATTGTCCTGGATTTTGTTTTGTCGAAGTGAAGCACAGTAGATAAAAGAGCCGCGTAAACAACGGAGCAAACAAAGGAGAGCAGCCGTTGGAAAGCTTCTAGTCTTCCAATGGCTGCTCTCTTTTGATGCTCTCGCCTGTCGCTTACTGGCCCGGCGCGGTGGTCGAGCCTTTCTCTTTCAGCTCGCCGAGTTTGACAATCCAGATGCCGCTGTTCATGTCGTTAAAGTAGACCAGGCCGTTGTGCGGTTGTGCGCCCCAGGTGAAGGGCAGGTTGGGTCTGAAGCCCGCGGGGTCTCCGGCCCAGAGCCGACCGATTTCGCGGCCCTGCCGGTAGAGGTCGCCGCGCAGCTCGCCCGAAACATCAACGATGCGCCCGCCGCCCGTGTAATAACCCATGTACATGATGTCGTTCTCGACCCACATGTTGTGCGCGCCCGCTTCCGGCACGGGATACTCCGCCACCTTGCGCGGCTTTGTGATGTCCGAGACATCGAGCACATGTATGATCCCGCGCACAGGGATACGGTTCTTGCTGTGAATGTCGAAGATTGGAGGAAAGACTTCGTCGCCGATAAAGACATAGTTTTTGTAGCGGAAGACTGAGTGCGTGCCGGCGAGCCAGCCGTTGCCGTAAAGCTCGTGATGGTTAAAGCGAAACTGGCTGACAAGCTGCGGCTTTTCAGGAGTGCCGCCGCGCATCCCGTTGCCGACATCCAGGATAACCAGCCCGTCGCGCCAGTAGGCCAGATAAGCCAGACCGTCTTTAACCTGCAAATCGTGCAGATAACGACCGCCGACCTCTTCGCCCTCCTTCGTGCGAAAGACCGTGGCGACCTGGTTGGGCACTTCCCAGCGCGCAACCTCTTTAGGATTCCTGACATCCTGAAAATCTATCACGCGCAGAGAGCCTGTCGCGTCGTCCGTCAGATAAACATAGTGGCTGTCAATAAAGGCGGAGTGAACGCCGCCCGTCACGGTCGTCGTGTATTCTGAGACGACCTTCGGGTGGGCCAGGTCCGAGGTATCCAGAAAGACTATGCCGTTCTTCCTATTCGATGCTCCCTCGCGCGTGATGACCCCTATCTTGCCGTCGGCAGTCGTGCTCACATCGTTGACGTGACGCGCATCAACCGTCACCGTTTCGGTCAATTTCGGACTGGCCGGGTCCGAGATGTCGTAGACGAGCAGCCTGTCCCCGACGGTCGTCATATAAGCGTAGTTACCAAAAATCCATTCCTCTGCGGCCTGCATATCTTTGACGGGGATACGCCCGACAACCTTGACCTCGCGCTCCACATTGCGCTGCGTGACGACGACGGAGGCGACCGCTTCGAGCTTGCCGCTGGCAGCCGTCACGATGTACGTGCCCGGAAGCTCCGCGACGAAACCGCCGTCAGGGTCAATCCTCGCGCCTTCACCGCCGACCGACCAGCGAACGGAAAAGTTGTTCGCAGCAGCGCCCCCCGCGTTAGCCTTCAAGCGGACGACATCGCCCGTCCGCGCCGTCGCTGTACGCGGCTCGATGGAGAGCGAGGTGATATTGCTGTTGACGACGTTAACCGTGACAGTGCCGACCGCGCTGCCGGAAGCGGCGCGTAAGGTGGCGCGGCCCGGCGCGATGCCCGTCACGACTCCCGCCGCGTCAACGGTGGCGACAGACGGATTATCGCTGGTCCAGTTAATGACCGCATCGCCGCGCGGATTGCCTTCGGAGGTACGCGCCGTCGCGATTAGCCCCGTCGTTCCGCCGACGACGAGAGGCATGCTGAGTGGCTCTATCTCAATCCGCGTGACGGGCGTGCGCTTGACGACGAACCTGGCGAATCCGGGTTTGCCGCCGACGAGAGCGCCGACGAGCACTTCGCCCGGAGCGAAAAAGGAGACCGTCCCATCATCGTCTGCGCGCGCCAGGTCAAAGGGCGCGGCAAACCAGGCGGTCGGCTTCTCATTCAGAGGATTGCCCGCCGCATCCTTCGCCGTCGCGGTGAATTTCAGCTTCTGCCCGACAGAGACATCGGGCGCAGCCGGTGTCACCTCGACAGTGGCGACCGCTGTCGCGTTGGCGGTCTGCGGTTGCTGGGCCAATGCGCTGCCACCAAGACTGGCAACTAAAGCGATGCTCGTCAAAACGGGCAAAAACAGTTTGCGGAATCCATGCATGTCATACCTCCGAAGGGTCAGTCAGGTTGAAAGCTCGCGCGCTGAAAATCTCTTTAGCAACTTCGTGATGATAAAGCAAGAGGAGCGTGCAGCCATCTTAACGCAAGCGAGCTAAAGGTAAAACTCGGGAAACGAGCAGCGCTTGAACGAGACAGCGACGAACTGGCGGGAAAAGATTGGACCAATGAAAGCAATGATTCAATCTCTTCAGCTCATCCTTCATCGCTCCAACTTCATCGTTTCTCATCCTGGACCAGATTGAGGATTGCTTTGAGGAGGCCGGTCGGGTCAACAGGCTTGGCTAGATGAACCTGAAAGCCTGCGGCCAGAGCCTGCCTGTGTGCTTCCTCTCCGGCGTAGGCCGTGAGGGCGACGGCTGGAATCAGGCCGCCCTCTCCGTTTGCCAGCGCGCGCACTCTGCGCATCAGCGCATAGCCATCTTCACCCGGCATACCTATATCGCTGATAAGCAGGTGCGGCTTCACCTCTTCAATCGCATGGACGGCCTCTTCGGCGTTGGCCGCAGCCGTGACCTGGCCTCCGTGCTCTTCGAGCAGGGTCCTAAGCAGGTCGCGCATGTCCTCTTCATCATCCACGATGAGCAGCTTCAAACCGCTGAGCATGGTCGAGGCGGACGACGACGCGCCGCCTTGATAAGCCTCCACTTCTGTTGCCCCGGAAGCTTCCGCCTGAAGCTGTAGACGCGGAAGCCGCACCGTGAAGGTCGAGCCGCGACCCTCGCCCTCGCTTTCGGCCTCGACCTCTCCGCCGTGTATCTCGACCAGATGGCGGACGAGCGCGAGACCCACACCGAGGCCGCCGTGAGCCCGCGTCGTAGAGCTGTCGGCCTGTCTGAATCGGTCAAAGACGAAGGGCAGAAAATCCTGGCCGATGCCCTGCCCCGTATCGCTGACCTTGATCTCTATCTGAGAGGGCGTCTGGTCCAGTTGCACAATGATGCGGCCTCCCTGCGGAGTAAACTTGACGGCGTTAATCAGTAGATTCCAGACGACCTGCTGCAAGCGTGAAGCGTCGCCCGAAACAGGGCCGATGTGTGGATCTAGCAAGACCTCAAGCTCAAGGCCCTTGGCTTCGGCGGCGGGACGCACAGCATCAATCGCCGCCCCGATGACAGGCACGAGGTCAACCGGCTCGGTCTCAAGACGGATTTTCCCTGTGATGATGCGCGAGACATCCAGCAGGTCTTCAACGAGCTGCGCCTGGGCCGTCGCATTGCGCTCGATGATTTCCAGAGCATGCGCGGCGGTCTTCTCATCCAGCCTATGTGTGCGCAACATTCTGGTCCAGCCGAGCATGGCCGTGAGCGGCGTGCGCAATTCGTGCGAGAGCATGGCGAGGAATTCGTCCTTGGCGCGATTATTCTCTTCCGCCTTGAGGCGAGCTTCCTGCTCGCGCGCCAGGAGCCGTGCGCGTTCCTCCTCAATCTGCTTGCGCTCCGTGATGTCCATCGTGACGCCGCGCATCCCTACGGGTCTGCCCTCTTCATCACAGATCGTCACGGACTGTGCTTCGACCCAGATCACGCGCCCGTCCTTCGTCAGCCAGCGAAATTCGCTCATCCCGCTTCTGCATTCGACGAAGATGGCTGTCGCCTCGCGCCCCGCGCGCTCCTGATCTTCAGGATGCACGATGGTGAGCCAGAAATTGGGATTCGCAAGCCACTCTTGGACCGTATAGCCAAGCATCGTCTCGACGTAATCGCTGACGAAGTTGATGCTCTGCGTGGCCTCGTCGGGCTGTCCCCAGGCTTCCCAGACGACGCCGGGCACGCTGGCGACGATGTTGCCCAGACGCTGCCGCTCCTGCTCGACCTGTGCCGCGAGCAACTCCTTCTCTTTTTCCGCACGCTTGCGCTCGGTGATGTCCGCCGAGACACCGACGATGCCGATTAATGTTCCATGCTCGTCATAAACGGGCGTGTCCGTGACCATCGCGGGGAAGGTTTTGCCGTCGCGGGCGCGGACGATAATCTCGCCGGACCAGCTTTCGCCGCGCTGAAGGGAAGACATAATCTCGGCTGCGTACTCCTCTGAGCCGACGGCGGGCGTGAGGTCCAGAATACTGTGGCCCAGAGCCTCTTCCCTGGTCCAGCCATAAAGCTTTTCGGCGAAGTGATTCCAACTGGAAACGTTGCCGTCGAGGTCCGTCGCGATGACTGCCTGCTCGACCGTATCGAGCAGATGAGCCTGAAACTGTATGGCTTCCTCCGCGCGCTTCTGCTCCGTGATGTCCTCGTGCATCAGTATCACCTGACGGATATTCCCCTCATCATCCTTGAGCGGGTAGATAAAGGCACGCACCCAGCGTCTTGGGTCTTCATTAACGGTCAAATCCGGGATGGTCTCTTCAGGGTCATAGAGAATCGGAGGAATGGCAGAGGGCTGGCCGTCAAAGGCTTTACGGATATAAGGCATCACGCCTTTGGCTATCAACTGCGGGTCCTCGAGTATGTTGTAGCCGGCAATCTGGTCCAGCGTGACGCCCCATAACTGCTCCCAGGCCCTGTTGGTCTGAATCGTCCGGCCATCGGGAGAAAAGACCTGTATGCTGAACGGAGACTGCTCGATCATCGTGCGATAACGCGCTTCAGAGCTGCGCAGCACTTCCTGCGAGCGGCTGTGCGCCGCCGTCAGAAAACTGATGAAAAGCGAGACTACGCTGAAGATGGCGAGTTGTAGGAGCTGGACCAATCCTATCTTTAGTGAAAATGCTGGAGGCAGAAAGAAGTAAGAAGAGACCAGGCAGGAGAGCACGATTGAGAGGATGGCAGGACGCAGCCCTCCATACCAGGCGCTCAACAGAACAGCCGCGAAGAAGAACGCGAAAGGCATGTGGGCGATCAAGGGCTTGACCGCCAGCGAGAGCAGCAGCGCCGCCGCGACGGCCAGCACGGCAATCCCGTAGCGCGTGAGAAGTGAACGCTCTAGGCGCGCCATCTTTTATCCTCCGGACCCTGGCAGGAGCAGGCAGTGTGGTGAATTTTAGGGAAACGCACGGCGGGCATGAAGGCAACCGTACAGATAACTTTCGCGAAGATCATTCAAACCCTTCACTCGTTCGCTTGAGCAGATGCACACCGGATGCCTGCCCGTCGTATCACTTGATGATGACGCGTCAAGCGATACGGATGCCGGAGGAATGTTTCTGCCAATCTTTCAAGCGCGAAGAATTGTCCGCCAGCTTGAGCCATTAGAGAATAGACCGATTATATTCGCAAGAGGGCCGCGAAGACCAGAGGCAGACCAAAAACCGTTAAGTACAGAAACGCCTTCAGACTTCTTCGCTCTTCGGACGCGCGCGCTCTCTCTCTCTGCTTGAATTCATGAGTGGCATGGCTCATCATACTTTTTAAGAGGTACGCTGCACATGGCCCACCCTGCAAGACGACTAATGGAGAATGTTCCGGGCGATTTCTTCGTTGACGAGAGCTGTATTGACTGCGACGCCTGCCGCCAGCTTGCGCCGATGGTCTTCCGCGACCACGGCGACCAATCCAGCGTCTATCATCAGCCGCAGACGCAGGAGGAAACGCGTCTCGCCTTAATCTCTTTGGTAGCTTGTCCGACAGGCTCTATCGGCACGCTTCGCAAACACGATGCGCGCACAGGCATTGATGCTTTTCCGCTGCTCATCACTGACAACATCTACTTCTGCGGCTTTACTTCCGAAGACAGCTTCGGCGCTTGGAGCTATCTCATCCTGCGACCCGAATCTGAGGGCGGTAACGTGTTGGTTGACTCGCCACGCTTTGCCGGACCGCTCGTCAAGAAAATCAGGGAGCTTGGCGGCCTGCGCACGATGTTCCTGACGCACCGCGACGACATAGCGGACCACGCGCGCTTCGCACAAAAGTTTGGCTGCCGCCGCATCATGCACGCCTCGGACGGCGCGGCACGCTTAGGGATAGAAGAGGTCGTCGAAGGCGAAGAGGCATTCGCGCTGGACCAAGACTTGACGGTTATCCCCGTCCCGGGACACACGCGCGGCCACATGATCCTACTCTACAAAAACAGATTTCTCTTCACGGGCGATCACCTGGCCTGGTCGCCCGCGAGGGAGACCCTGACGGCCTTTCGCTCGGCCTGCTGGTATTCCTGGACCGAACAGACGCGCTCTATGCAGAAGCTGCTCGACTACAGCTTTGAATGGGTGCTCCCCGGCCACGGGCGCATACATCAAGAGACGCCGCAAGCGATGCGCGCGCACCTCAAGGGCTGCATCGAATGGATGAAGGAAGCGCGTTGAGATTTTTGTCCGTCAATGAAGGCGGGCGGCTTTAAGCTCGGATTATCAATGCCGCCAGACAGTTTCGCTGGCCGTTTATGACGCGGCTTGACAACCATTTAATTTAGAAATTACTCTGAACCGCCTCAAGCGTATCAGCGCACCGCTCTGCGCAAGCCAGTTGTGCGGACGGTTGAATCACAGCCCAAACAGATTCTTCAGAAAAGAGCAGCATGAGCAAAAGTCCCGACACTTTGCAATTCATGAGCGAGCTTCTTTCGCGGCTCGGCAATGCGGCGAGCACGCAGACCCGAGCGACTGAGAAGCTTCTGGTCAGCCGTCCCGCGCCCGATTTCGAGATGGACTCGACCAAAGACCTGGAGACGCTCAAGGAAAAGGTCAGGCTCTCGGATTACAGTGGGCGCTGGCTGGTCCTGATGTTCTACCCGCTCGACTTTACTTTCGTCTGTCCGACGGAATTGACGACCTTCAGCGACCGCTACCAGGATTTCCAGCAGATCGGCGCGGACATCCTCGGCATCTCGATTGATTCGGTCTACTCGCATCGCGCCTGGCTCCAAACCCCGCGCTCGAAGAACGGCGTCGAGGGTCTCAGGTTTCCGCTCGCGGCTGACATTACCAAGCAGGTCTCCAGAGACTACGAAGTGCTGCTCGAAGATAAAGGGATCGCTTTGCGCGGGCTGTTTATCATCGACCCGGAAGGGGTGCTGCGCTACAAGGTGGTCCAGGATTTGAACATCGGGCGCTCTGCCGAAGAAGTCCTGCGAATCATCAGAGCATTGCAGACGGGCAGCCTCTGTCCCGCCGAGTGGAGGCCCGGACAGAAGACCTTGAAGGGTTAGCTTTATTGCTTTAATGGCTTTGACCTGAACACCAGCGCGCGGGCTTCAACTTACTGCCTGGTCCAATTTCCAGTCAACATTCAAGCGAGATGAACATCGGAACACAGATGCCTACGCTCGACGGCGCGACCGAGTGGCTGAATGCCACTGGCGCGGGCGCGGCGGCGCAAGCCGTGGGACACCCGACGCTGGTCCACTTCTGGTCCGTTAGTTGCGGCATCTGCAAGGAGAACATGGCGCGCGTGGCCGAATGGCGCGACAAGCTGAGGGAGAAGGGGCTGCGCGTGATTGCGGTCCACATGCCGCGTTACGAGGAGGAGACGGACACGGAGGGCGTGCGCGAAGCGATGGCGAGCTTGAAGATGTCAGAGCCTTGCGCGGTTGATAACGAGCACGCCTTGCGTGATGCTTTTCAAAACGAACATGGTTACGTGCCCGCCTATTACCTCTTCGACGCGCAAGGGCGGCTCAAGAGTTTTGCCGCGGGCGAGCGCGGCCCGGCTGTCGTCGCTCCCGCGTTGGAACGCCTCCTCGCCAATCCTTACTGCCGCGACTGCGATCTCAACCTGCATGAAGAGGTCCTCTACTGCCCTAACTGCGGCCAGCCCGTCTCGCCGCAATCCGCGAAAGCCAGAGAGACGCAAGGCCGGGCCAGAGAGACGGAAGCCGTCGCGCATGCTTCATCATCGGACGGCGGCTCGTTCAAGGGGCGCGTGCTGGACCGGAAGTACGAGTTGATGGAACAGCTCGGCGAAGGCGGCATGAGCGTAGTTTACAGGGCGCGGCGGACGCACATCGGCGATGAAGTGGCGGTCAAGATTCTGCGGCACAAGATGGTTGAAGCGGCGGAATCGGTCGAGCGTTTTCGCAGGGAGGCGCGTGCGGCGGCGATGCTTCGCCATCCGAACGTCGTGACCATACACGATTTTGGCGAAACAGAGAGCGAGGATGTTCCCGCCTACATCGTCATGGAGCTGGTCGAAGGCGAGAGCCTGCGTCAGCTCTTAAAGCGCGAGGGCGCTTTGCCGCTTTCGCGCGCAGTGCCTTTGATGTACGGTATCTGCGCTGGCGTCGGCGTGGCCCACCGCCGCGAGATTATACACCGCGACATCAAGCCGGATAACGTCATCGTGATCCCTGCGGATGAAGACCGCGAGTATGAAATATCAAAGGTCGTGGACTTCGGCATCGCACGCCTGCGCGATATGGCCGCCAAAAATTCCATCACACAGACAGGCATCCTGATGGGCACGCCTTACTACATGTCGCCCGAACAATGCCTGGGCGAGCAGCTCGACACGCGCTCGGATGTCTATAGCCTCGGCGCGATGTTCTACGAGATGCTCGCAGGCTCGCCGCCCTTCACAGCCGAGACCATCACGGGCATCATCGCCAAGCATCTCTACGCGGAGCCGCCCTCGCTCCCGAGGCTTTCAAACATCGCTCCGGGCATAGAAGCACTCATCCGTCGCGCTCTAGCCAAAGCGCCGGATGAGAGACCCGCAGACGCCTCCGAATTCAAACGCGAGCTGCGCGAGATAGCTCAAAGTCTTTAACCCGCGAGCCGCACACAAGCTGACCAACTAAATCGAAATAGACAGCAGAAGCTCCCTTGGAAATTTTCGCAGAACGGGCGGGCGTGCGGTTTCGCGCCCGTTTTGTTATGTTAGTGAGCAGTAATGAGTAATCCATCAAGCGGCGCAGGCGGCGGAAAGCCGATGATTGATTACTGGCTACCGATGGCTTGACCACATGAATCCAGACCGCATCAGAAATTTTTCCATCATCGCGCATATAGACCACGGCAAATCCACGCTCGCGGATCGCTTGCTCGAACTGACGGGTGCGCTCACCGAGCGCGAGATGTCCGAGCAGGTTTTGGACAACATGGATTTGGAGCGCGAGCGCGGCATCACGATTAAGGCACATGCCGTGCGCCTCGATTACACTTCGCGCGACGGGCAGGCTTATGTGCTCAACCTGATTGACACGCCGGGCCACGTTGATTTCTCTTACGAAGTCTCGCGCTCGCTCTCGGCCTGCGAAGGCGCGCTCCTCATCGTTGACGCTTCGCAGGGGGTCGAGGCGCAGACGCTCGCCAACACCTATCTAGCCATAGAGAATAATCTGGAATTGATTCCTGTCATCAACAAGATTGACCTGCCCGGCGCAGAGCCAGAGAAGGCCATGGAACAGATCGAGCAGGTGATAGGTCTCTCGACGGATAACGCCGTGCTGGTCAGCGCCAAGACCGGAGAGGGCGTGCCGGATGTCCTGGAAGCCATCGTGCGTTATGTGCCGCCGCCGAAGGGTAACTCGGAAGCTCCGCTGATGGCCCTCATCTTCGATTCATGGTACGACCCTTATCGCGGCGTCGTCGTACTCTTCCGCGTCATTGACGGAATGATTCGTCCCGGGATGAAAATACGATTTTTCAACACCGGGCGCGATTACCAGGTCGAGACGCTCGGGACGAATCGCCCGCGCCCGACCCCGATTCAACATTTGGGAGTCGGCGAGGTTGGCTTTCTGACCGCTTCGATCAAGCAGGTCTCTGACGTGCAGATTGGCGACACCATCACGGAAAGCGCGCGGCCCACCGTAGAGCCTTTTCCGGGTTTTCAGGAGATTAAGCCGATGGTCTTCGCCGGACTCTATCCGGTGGACACGAACCAGTATGAAGAGCTGCGCGACGCCCTGGACAAGCTGCGTTTGAATGATGCCTCCTTTTTCTACGAGCCGGAATCCAGTGTCGCGCTCGGCTTCGGTTTTCGCTGCGGCTTTCTGGGCCTGCTCCACATGGAGATCGTACAGGAAAGGTTAGAGCGCGAATTTAATCTGGACCTGATTACGACCGCGCCCGGCGTGCGTTATCTGGTGACTAAGACAGACGGCCAGATGGTTGAAGTTGATTCGCCGACCAAGATGCCGGAGCCTGTCAGCATCGCTAAGATTCAAGAGCCTGTCATCCTCGCCACGATTCTCACGCCGAACGACTATCTGGGCGGCATCCTCCCGCTTCTCGAAGAGAAACGCGGCGTGCAGAAAAAGTTTGAGTACATCGCCTCGAACCGCGTGATGCTCACCTACGAGTTGCCGCTGAACGAAATCGTCCTCGATTTTTATGACCGCCTCAAGTCTGTCTCGCGCGGCTATGCCTCGCTCGATTATCATCTCGCGGGCACATGGGAAAGCGACCTCGTCAAGCTCGACGTGCTCGTCGCGGGCGAGCCTGTTGACGCGCTCTCGCTTATTCTTCATCGCGCGACGGCGCAGACCAAGGGCCGCCTGCTCGTCGAAAAGATGAAGGAATTGATTCCGCGCCAACTCTTTGAAGTGCCCATCCAGGCAGCCATCGGCAACAAGGTCATCGCGCGCGAAACCGTCAAGGCGCTCGGCAAAAACGTCATCGCCAAGTGCTACGGCGGCGACATCACGCGCAAGCGCAAGCTCCTCGAAAAACAGAAAGAGGGCAAGCGCCGCATGAAGAAGGTGGGCCGCGTAGAGATTCCGCAAGAAGCCTTCCTCGCAGTTTTAAAAGTGAGTCAGTGATAAAGTGCCGTTTAGATAGAACTGAGCATGAAATTGATGAGACGGTAAAGACCGACTAACCTCCCTCGCCAACCATCGAGGAGAATCAAAGATGAAGCGTTTCCCATTTATTCTGACTTTCCTGCTGATTTCCTTTAGCGTCTTCGCGCAACATCGTCATAATCTTCCGGCAGACACGCGGC
>DASWMI010000197.1:0-12697 GCA_036399835.1 Pyrinomonadaceae bacterium
ACCCGCGTAGGTCAGCGCATCGAAGTTGGTCACACGGCATTCTGGAAACTCTGCGAGCAGCATCCTGATAAAAGCCGACCCGATGAAGCCTGCGCCCCCTGTGATGAAAAAATTTTGCATGCAGCTTTTCGAGGAAACTAATCTCCCGTAAAATTATTTAGAGCCGGATGGAATTTGACGCGCCGGACCATTTTCGTTCTGGTCCAGAAACCGTGCAGCAAGGTTTCATGCAAGCACCAGGCCCGCTGCCGCGGCTCGTTCGAGAGCCGGGCGGCTACACAGTAATGGCTCGGTCATAGCCTGTCAACAGCCTCTGTCCAGAGCCTTGATTCCAAATTTAAAAATGTCATGCGAGAGAATTATTAATTGTGGACCACAAAATTCTTAATAAAACATTGGACCACAAAATTTTCTTGTAAATAGTTATTGACAGGGAGGCCATTTATAGTATAGAAGCGGTCTGCATTTCTGCGAGTTCCCAAATTGGAAGAACTCTCGCGCCCAGTCAAGCCAAAGTTATCACGCCAGCGAAGTCCACGATAAGGCCCATCGCTGATCTTCCAAAGGTCGAAGCATAAATAACCCTAATTTCGCCCACGTTTGCATTGAGCATAAGCAAGGAGAGAAATATCATGACCCCCCCAGAGGTGACTCGTTTCTGTGAAACGAAAATCAGAGCCTTATTTCAAACCGCAGACAATTCCAGGCCAGCCAGGCCGCTCTCTCTTAAACCCCTACGCCTTGCCGTCATGGCGGCCTTGATCGGCCTGACGGTTTCAGTCTTCTTCTATTCAGTATCTTCCGCTTCATCAGAGAGGCGCTCGCCTGCCACTGGACCAGTATCCATGGCGAGGGCCGGGGTGAAGGCCGAGTCGGCTAAAAAAGAGAAAGCCCGTGCGGGTGTGGACCAGTCGCTGGCCGAGCAGGCTCGCCAGGCACAGGTCTCCGCCGGCGTCTCGCGGATATTTGCGACGTTGCTGCCCATGCAATCTCAGGCGGAATCCATCGCCACCTACGCGACCGACTGTTCGACCCCGAAGAACTCCTTCGCTTTGGGCGAATCGGTTTGCGCGAAGATTGTCGGCGCGCCCGTCGGCATTAGAACCCTCAGGCGTTTAGCCTGGGTTTCGCGCATCAACTCGACTGTCAGACGCGTGGACGTTGTCAGCAGCTCGCAGAGTGATACATACCTGCTGCCAGCCGATGCGATTTCCGTTCTCGACGCGATTGCCAATGTCAGCGTTGACAATCGGGGCGAATGGAGAATCGTTTCGCTGGATGCCGCGGATGGCACGGTCAGGGCCAGCGCCTTCTTTACGGTCCGCGACCCTGTCACGCCCTATAGCGACCTGGTTGTCAACCAGAGCGCCAGTTCGGCGGATGACGGTGTTGCTTCCGGGGGCTTTGCGACCTTTGAAGTACAGGTGGAAAATCGCGGACCGGAAACCGCACAGGGCGTGACGGTGACCAACGTGACTCCGGCCAACATGACTTTCCAGTCTGCTTCCGGCTCCGGTTTCAACTGCGCCAATACGACAGCCACGGCCTCTACGACAACCTGCACGGCGACCTCTGCGCTCGCCAAAGGCGATGTTGCCAGCTTCACTTTTATTTACCAGGTGAATGCAGGCACAGCCGCTGGCACGCTCATCACGAATACGGTCAGCGCGGCCAGCTCGACCGCAGAGCTTGAGCCTACAGACAATAGTTCGCAGGCCGGAATTACGGTCGCCAGTGCCGGCGGCGGCGGCGACACATGCGCGCTCGACTGCCCGAATAATATCGTCGTCGCAGCCGATACGACGCAGAACGGCCAGTCCGGAGCCTTCGTTAACTTCGCACCGCCTGAGGACATAGGTTCTTGCGGGACGGTGACGACCTCTATACCTTCCGGCTCATTCTTCGCAGTGGGCGCGCCGACCACCGTGACCGCCACTTCATCAGAGGGCGGCGGCAGTTGCAGCTTTACAGTAACGGTCCTGGGCAGTGCTGCTCCGACCGTCAGTTGCCCAGCCGATCAGACGGTCACGGCGGCTGCGGGTGAGACGGAAGTAACGCTCGACCCAGGCACGGCATCAGGCTCTGGAAACAACATCACTGTGGCAGGCTCGCGCAGCGACGGCCACTCGCTGACGGCCCCCTATCCCATCGGAGGAACCGCCATCACCTGGACGGCCACGGATGCGGACGGTCGTACTGCTTCCTGTACGCAGTTGATTACAGTCAACAAGCCTGCTGGTCCGCCTCCGCCGACCATCAGTTGCCCAGCCGACCAAACAGTCACGGCTTCGCAGGATGAATGCGCTGTGACGCTCGATCCGGGCACTCCGACGACCACCGGAGAGAACGTCGAGGTCATCGGCAGGAGAAGCGACAACAAGGCACTAAACACTCCATATCATGCCGGGACGACCACGATTACCTGGACGGCCTCGAATGAAAATGGCGAATCCTCTTGTACTCAGACGATAGTCGTCAACGCCACAGACACGACGCCGCCCGTAATCACCGCGCCGCCGGATGTGACCGCCTGCGCCAAGGGGACAACGGCCATCCTTGATGATGAATTCGGCCAGCCGACCGCGACGGACAACTGCTCGACTACAGTGTCCATCGCTCGCAGCGGCGTGCCTGCCAATTTCGTCTTCCCGCTGGGACAGACCATCATCACCTACACGGCGACAGACGCCGCAGGTAATAAAGCAACGGCCACTCAAAAGGTGATAGTCATAACCGACACGCCGCCGACCATCACGGCCCCGGCAGCCGTCACCTTGCATACTGGCCCGGGCGCAACGGAATGCGGAGTCAAGATTGATCCCGCGAACCTTGACGCGACGCTCGGCTCGGCGACGGCCAGCGATAGCTGTTCGGATGTTTCCGTTGAACGCAGCGGTGTTCCGGCCAACAACAGCTTCCCGGTTGGAACAACCACGCTGACTTACAAGGCGACGGACGCTTCAGGTCAAACGGCCTCGGCGACTCAAACCGTGACGGTCGTTGACGACACGCCGCCGACCTTGACGATTAACGGCAACGCCGCGATGACGGTCGAATGTCATTCGACCTTTACAGACCCTGGCGCATCGGCGACAGACAACTGCGCCGTCATTGGTCCGGTGTCAACTTCCGGCTCTGTCAACACGGACGTGCCGGGAACTTACACGCTCACCTATTCAGCCAGCGATGGCGCGAATACGGCCACGGCCACACGCGCTGTGACGGTCGTTGACACGGTCGCGCCGACAATCGCTCTTAACGGAAGCAGTTCGGTGACGGTCGAATGTCATACGAGCTTCAACGATCCGGGCGCGAATGCCTCAGACACTTGCGCGGGAGCTTTAACGAGCGCGATTACCGTCTCAGGCACGGTCAATCTGGACGCACCCGGAACTTACACGCGGACTTACTCGGTCAGCGACGGCACAAACTCAAGCAGCGTCTCGCGCACGATCATTGTCGTTGACACCACGCCGCCGACCATTGCTTGCGCGGCCAACATCAGCACGGTCGGTAATATCACAGGCTCTTGCGGTGCCAACGTCTCTATCGTTGCGCCGACGGCTTCGGATAGCTGCGCATCGAACGTCAATGTCGTGGGCACACGCAGCGACAACCTGGCGCTCAATGCCGCTTATCCGCAGGGGACGACGACCATCAACTGGACGGCGACGGATGCTTCCGGCAATTCATCATCCTGCGCACAGACGGTGACGGTCACGAATCCGAGTCCTGTCGTGACGATTGCAGGCCCGGCCAGCGGCTCGGTCTACGCAGTCGGCACACCCATCACCTTCACAGGTGGCTACGCGGACAACCCTGGCGGCACGCACACGGCCACCTGGGCGTTCGACGGAGCTCCCCAGTCAGGCACGGTCAATGAATCAACGAGCGCCGCGAGCCTGACGCGCAGCTTTACGACTCCGGGTGTCTACTTCGTCACGCTGACCGTCAATGACGGCTGCGGCGGAAGCGGCACGGCCAATCAGGTTGGCGGTCTCGACGCGATGGTCGTCATCTACGACCCGAGCGGCGGATTCGTCACGGGCGGCGGCTGGATCAACTCGCCCGCCGGAGCTTACGCTGCCAATCCGAGCTTGACCGACAAGGCCAACTTCGGTTTTGTCTCCAAATACCAGCAGGGCGCAGCGCCGCCGAATGGTCAGACCGAATTCCAGTTCAAGGCTGGCGGTCTGAACTTCAGCAGCAACGCCTACGAATGGCTGGTCATCGCCGGAGCCAGAGCGCAATACAAGGGCACTGGCACCATCAATGGCGCGGGCAACTACGGCTTTATACTCACGGCCATTGACGGGCAGATTAACGGCGGCGGCGGGACAGACAAGTTCCGCGTCAAGATTTGGGACAAGAACAACGGTGATGCGGTCGTCTATGACAACCAGATGGGCGCGGGCGTGGACGATAACCCCACGACCACGCTCGGCGGTGGCAGCATCGTCATTCACCATTAAAGCAAGCTTGACCGGAAGCATCAGCCTCGGTTTCGCGCCGACGCTGACGCTTCCGGTCGGGAGAGCCATTACCTGCACAGCTCACAGCGATGCTTTTGTCCTTCGCGACAGCTCGCCGGGCAAAAGTAGAAGTTAAGAGAATTTGAAACTCTCAAACGATAGTGCAGCCCAACGGCAATTACATTTAACCCCTTAAAGGAGAGCTAATCATGAGCAAGGCCCGTTTAACTTTAAATTTCATGGCTGCTTTGGTACTGACCATGTTTATCGCATCGCTGGCTCAAGCGCAGGCTACTCGCACATGGGTATCCGGCGTCGGCGATGACGCTAATCCATGCAGCCGCACAGCCCCCTGCAAGACCTTTGCGGGAGCTATCTCGAAGACAGCCACCGCCGGAGAGATTTCCGTCCTCGACCCGGGCGGCTACGGCACATTGAACATTACCAAGTCCATCACGGTTGACGGCGGGACGGGCGCTGGCTGGGGTTCTGTCCTAGCCGCCGGGACCACCGGATTCATCATCAATGCCGCGGGAGCCACCGATGTCGTGACGCTCAGGAATCTATCCATCAACGGAGCGAGCACTGGGACCAAAGGCATCAGGATTATTGACGCCTCCAAAGTCTTCATAGACCACTGCAACATCTTTGGCTTTAAGACGGGTTCCCCCAACGGACGCGGCATCAGCGACGAGCGTATTACCGGAACTGACAGGCTGCACATCACCGACACCATCGTTGAAAACAACGGTCAGAGCGGCATCGTCCTCCTGCCGGCATCAGGCACGACGGGCGTTCAGGCATCGCTCAACAACGTCACGGTGCGCGGCAACGGCCTGGCGGGTCTGGTGGCCTCCACCGGAACCAAGGTGACTGTCGCCAACTCCACCTTTACGGGTCATACCAGCAGCGCAGGGCTACTGGCAGAGGGCGGAGCAGTCATCAACGCCGAGAGTTGCGTTACTTCGGAAAACTCCATCGGCGTTCAGTCAACAGCCTCCACCGTCACGCTTTCAAATGTGACCGTGACCAACAACGCGACAGGTTTGTCGGGTTCGTCAATCTTCTCGTATGGGAACAACAAGATTGCAGGCAACACAGCAGGCAACGGGCCGCCGACGCCCGGAGGCCCCAGCCCGCAGTAAGCTTTTCCTAGAAGAGAGCTAAGGTTTTGTCCCGTCCGTCTCCGCGAGATTTGCAGAGGCGGACGGGACAAATCTTTTATGCCTGCTTCGAGGCGACCCGCAAGGCGCGCTTGCCCCTTGCCCGCCGCAAAGGGCCTGCTTGACGATGCGCATCGCGTGTCGCTAGACTAGCTTCTCTAATTTCCCAACATCGCTTGTGCGTATTTGAAACTAGAATCTACAAGCTGAAGAATGCTGCAACCTTTTCCGGCCCGAAGGCACGGACGAGTCAAATCTGGATGGATATTACAAAGCATGGTGTGAAGGAGCAGAAGACCGCCGCCGAGACTGCCGCACAAGCACCAACCGCGCTGCATCCCACAGCACCTCAGCGACCCTCGAACTCACCGGATTTACCGGACCAGCCTCTGGTCGTCATAGAGCCGAGCAAGTCCTGGGTGGCGCTCAACCTGCGCGACCTCTGGGCCTATCGAGAGCTGCTCTATTTTCTGGCCTGGCGTGATGTTAAGGTTCGCTATAAGCAGACGTTTCTCGGCGCGGCCTGGGCCATTCTTCAGCCGCTCTGCACGATGATTATCTTTACGCTCATCTTCGGCAAGATGGCGGGCATCCCTTCGGAGAATATTCCTTATTCGCTCTTTGCTTACGCGGGCCTGCTGCCCTGGACCTTTTTTTCAAACGCGGTCACGGCCAGCGGCAATAGCCTCGTCGGCAGCTCTCATCTGATTACAAAGGTCTACTTTCCGCGCCTGATTATTCCGGGCGCAACCATCGGCGCGGGGCTGGTGGATTTCGTGATTGCCTTTGCGCTTATTATCCCGCTCATGGTCTATCACAGGTTCTCTGTTTCCTGGAACATACTGATGCTGCCGCTGCTGGTTGTCTTGACTATGCTACTGGCGCTCGGCATAGGGCTGTGGCTCTCGGCCCTCAACGTCAAGTACAGGGACATACGGTTTGCGATACCCTTTCTCATGCAGCTCTGGATGTTCGTCTCGCCGATTATTTACCCGCTCTCTTTTTTGCGCGGTAAGCTCCGGCTGCTGATTCTGCTCAACCCTCTGACAGGAATTATCGAAGGCTATCGCTCCTCGCTCTTTAACCGGCCATTCGACTGGAAGGCGCTCTCCGTCTCTGCTGCATTCACGCTTATCCTGCTGGTCTATTCTTTATACACCTTCCGGCGAACGGAAAAGTTTTTCGCGGACATTGTCTGACAAGATTCGTTATCCGAAAAGCATTCATGAAGCATATTATTCGAGTCGAGAATCTGAGCAAACACTACCAAATAGGGGTCCGCGAAGCCGCCTACGGGACGCTGCGCGAGGCTCTTTCGGGAGCCGTGCGCGCTCCGCTCAGGCGTTTGCGAGGCACCGGGCGCGAGACGACTAAAACTCTCTGGGCCTTGAAAGAGATTAACTTCGAGGTGGCTCCGGGCGAAGTGATTGGCCTCATCGGTCGCAACGGCGCGGGCAAATCAACGCTGCTGAAAATCCTCTCGCGGATTACGGAGCCGACCTCGGGCCGGATAGAATTATACGGGCGGATAGGCAGCCTGCTCGAAGTTGGGACGGGCTTTCATCCTGAATTGACGGGCCGTGAAAACATCTACCTGAGCGGCGCCATACTGGGGATGAGCCGCGCCGAGATTAGTCGCAAGTTTGACGAGGTCGTGGCCTTTTCCGAGATAGAAGAGTTTCTGGAAACTCCCGTCAAGAGATATTCGAGCGGGATGTATGTCCGTCTGGCTTTTTCCGTCGCGGCGCACATGGAGCCTCAAATCCTGCTCGTGGACGAAGTGCTCGCGGTCGGCGACCTGGCTTTTCAAAAGAAGTGCCTCGAACACATGAAGCGGCTCAAAAGAAGCGGGATGACGATTCTCCTCGTCTCGCACAACATGGCCGCCATCCAGAGCACCTGCGAGCGTTCCATCTTTCTTTACGACGGGAAGATCGCGGCCTTTGATAGCTCCGTCGAAGTGGTCAAACAATACCGCGACAAGCTCAGGGAGCAGGAGCAGGAGTTGGCCGCGCTCGCAGAGGACGCGGCGCAAGAGGCGGACTCTTCCGGCGTCACGCTCAAGGGCTTTGAGATGTTCGGCGCAGAAGATGCGGGCGAGAGCAGCCGCCGCAACTTTCGTTTTGGCGAGGAGGTCCGCATACGCATACACATACATGCCGCGCGTCGCGTCGAAGCGCCTCTGATAAACTTCGGCCTGCGTCGCGGCGACGGCGTCATCGTTTGCAACTTTAATAACTGGTTCGATAATTTTAAGATTGATTACATAGAGGGCGATTGCTTCCTGGAAGGCTGGCTGCCGCCGCTGCGTCTGATTCCGCACTATTACGAGATACACGTGCTGGCCTGGCAGCGTTTCAGCGGGCGTGCGCAGTCGGACTTGAGCCGCTTGCGCCCGCTGGCCTACACGGTCTTCGGCGACTTCTCGATTGAAGGCCCGCCCCTGACGGACCAGGACGGCGTCTTTCAACAGCCCGCGAAGAAATGGGTGCTGACCCGGGGCGGCCAGCGAATCGAATATACTGGGATGGACGCGGAGAGCCTCGCGGCGGCCTTCGACGAACAGCCGCAGCTCACGCCTTAGAGGTTTCGTGTTGAGGTCAAAGCTGGTCGAACAGTTTACGGCCTTAAAGACGGTTTTAAGATGAGTCCAAATAATTATCAGCGATTCGAGAATCTGGCCTTCGATGATTTTCGCCGGATGGCGAAGGATGATTCGCTCAGCCGTTATGAGAAGATCGGATTCCCCGATGCTTATCGAGAGGGCAAAGAGGAGCTTATCTTTCAGGACATCACGGCCAAGCTCTCGTCGCTTAACTCATCTCACAAGACAGTGCTTGAGATTGGACCGGGTTGCAGCGAGTTGCCACTGATGCTCATAGAGCTATGCAGGCGAAACGGTCACACACTGATGCTCGTTGATTCCGAAGAGATGCTCGCGCAGTTGCCGGACGAGCCTTTCATCAAAAAGATTGCCGCCTATTATCCGCGCTGCGAAGATTTGTTTGCGGAGTTCCATGAGAGGGTTGATGTCATCCTGGCCTACAGCCTGCTCCATTATGTTTTCGTCGAATCGAACCTCTGGGAGTTTCTGGATAAATCGCTGGGGCTGCTGGCGCACGCCGGAGAGATGCTCATCGGAGATATTCCGAACGTCTCCAAGCGCACACGCTTTTTTAGTAGCCCCGCCGGCATCAAGTTTCACCAGGATTTCACCGGCACGGAAGAGACGCCCGAAGTAGTCTTTAATCAGATTGAACGTCAACGCATAGATGATGCCGTCATCCTGTCTCTCATCATGCGCGCGCGCAACGCGGGCTTTGACGCCTACCTTCTGCCGCAGGCAGACGCGCTGCCGATGGCAAACAGGCGAGAAGACATTCTGATCAGAAGGCCCTAGAGCCAAGCTCTTGGTAAAAGAGCGAGGCTCTTGGTAAAAAAGTAAAGCTATGGAAAAGAAGCAAAAGTTGATTATCGTCGGCGATAGCGCGTTCGCAGAGATCGCCTATGAATACTTCACACACGATTCCGATTACGAGGTCGCGGCCTTTAGCGTCGAGCGGGAATACTTGAAAAGGGAGGAACTGTTCGGCCTGCCCGTCGTTCCTTTTGAAACTCTTGAGCGAGAGTTCAGCCCGCAGGAGCACAGCGTCTACGTGGCCGCCGTCTACACACAGCTCAACCAGTTGCGGACCAGATTGTGCGCCGCGTCCAAAGAGAAGGGCTACGCGCTGGCGAGCTATCTCAGCAGCCGCGCCTTCGTCTGGCGCAACGTCGAAATAGGAGAGCACTGCTTTATCTTCGAGGACAACACCGTGCAGCCGTTCGTCAGGCTCGGGAATAACGTCGTGCTCTGGAGCGGCAATCACATCGGCCATCATTCCAGAATCAAGGACAACTGCTTTGTCTCGTCGCACGTTGTCATCTCAGGTTTCGTAGAGGTCGGCGAGAGCTGCTTTATGGGCGTCAACTCGACGGTCGCCAACAACGTGACCATCGGAGACAACTGTCTCATCGGCGCAGGCTCGCTCGTGCTCGGAGATGTAAGTGACAACCAAACGGTCGTCGGGATGTGGAAAAAGAAGAAGTAGCTATCATGAACAATTCAGAATTGATGTTTTAAGTTGCAGGAAAGGAATAGTCGCAATGGCTAAAAGCGGTTACACCAATGTTGTCCGAGGGTCGGACGAAGAGGTGAAGGCCAGGGAAATCATACTCGAACTCTTTAAGCAATCGCCGATTCCGGATGAAGAGATGCTGGTCAATCTGGGCGCTTATCTGCGCAGCACCCTGCTGGCTAAGATTCTCTACCTCAACGAGCTGTACCAGAGAATCGTCGACATCCCCGGCAACGTGATAGAGTTTGGCGTCTGGTGGGGGTCGAACCTCGCGCTCTTTGAATCTTTCAGAAGCGTTTACGAGCCTTATAACTGGACCAGAAAAGTTATCGGTTTCGATACCTTCGAGGGCTATCCTTCCGTCAGCGCCAAGGACGGCGCTTCCGAGTATGCCTCTGTCGGCGGCTACACCGTGACGGAAGAATACGAGAACTATTTGAGCAGGCTGCTCGACGCGCACGAGGCCGACAATGTGATGTCTCACATTAAAAAATATGAGCTGGTCAAGGGCAATGTGGTCCAGACGATTGACCAGTATCTGGAAGCCAACCCGCAGACGATTATCTCTCTGGCCTACTTTGACCTGGCGCTTTACGAGCCGACCCGAAAATGCCTCGAGGCCATCAAGCCGCATCTCGTGCGCGGGAGCGTCCTGGCGATGGACGAGCTTAACTCGCCGGACTTTCCAGGCGAGACCATCGCGCTCAAGGAGGTCTTCGGCCTACAGGATTACAGGATCGTTAAATCCAGATTTTTACCCGACAGGGCTTTTATCGTCATCGAATAAGAGCCTGAGCAAGGGGCGAAAGCGCCCTTGATGACTTTTTGGAAGCGGCCTCGATTGTTTGCGCAAGGCGGCCTTGATGGTCTTATGAGATGGAGTAAGCGCGGGCTGGTCCATGTTCCTGAAGGTAATTCATGGTGGGCCAAAAGTTACGCTTTTAATCCGACGGCGGAGGTGGTTGACGAGCAAACTCTTCGCGTCTACTTCGCTTCGCTCGATGAGAATCATTACGGGCGCGTCGGTTATGTTGAGCTGGATGCAAGGAATCCGCAGCGCGTCCTGGCTCAAGCCGCAGAGCCTGTGCTGGAGCTTGGCGAGCTTGGCACGTTTGATGATTCCGGCGTCAATCCTTCCTGCCTGATACATGTCGGCGCGCGAAGCTATCTTTACTACATCGGGTGGCAGCGCTGCGAGAGAGTGCCTTATATGCTCTTCACGGGTTTGGCCGTCAGGGGAGAGGGCGAGAGTCTTTTCAGGAAACATTCACGCGTGCCCGTGCTGGACCGGACCGGGGATGAGCCTTTCTCGCGCTCGGCGCTGTGCGTCGTTCAGGAGAACGAAATTTTTAAGGGTTGGTACTGGTCCTGCGAAGAGTGGTCGCGGGACGAATCCTGGGTGCATTACAACAACGTCATACGCTATACGGAATCAAGCGACGGGATTGTCTGGACCAATCCGGGCCGCATCTGTATCTCTCCGGCGGGGCCTGATGATTACGCCGTGGGCCGTCCCTGGGTGATTAAGGACGGCGAGCTTTACAAGATGTGGTATTCGATTCGCAGCCGCGCGCAACTGTCCTATCGCATGGGCTACGCGGAGTCTGCCGACGGACTCGACTGGACCAGAAAAGATGAAGAGGTCGGGATAGGACCTTCCGAGAGCGGGTGGGATTCGGAGATGCTCTGTTGTCCGTGCGTGGTTGATGCGGGCGGGCGGCGCTATATGTTCTACAATGGCAACCGTCACGGGCAGACGGGCTTTGGTTATGCCGTGCTGGAGAGCGAATGAGCGAGGGCTTTACGGGCCGAGGCCAAACGGGCAGCCGGATGCGCGTCCGAGTTGGATTTGATGCTCGAAATTCGCTCGATGGTTTCGAGAGAGAGGTGAGAAGAGTGGCAGAGCCTATATGTTCAGAGGGAAGTTTTGTCGGCGGTAAGATTGTCACAGAGATGCCCGTCTCTGAAATCAGCGAGGCCGTGATGGCGGGCAATATCTTTGTCCTCAAGGGTCTCTTCTCTGCCGTGGCGGACGAACTCGTCGCCTTGCGCCGCGCCGTCTTCGAGTGGGGGCAAAAGACGGAGCCGATGGCCGAGCCTGACGCGCAGGCTAATTGCCATTGCATGCAGGCAGGCGTCTCCCGGCTGCAAAAAACGCCGCACGTTTATCACTCGTACAACTTCAACCGTATCTCAAGGCTGCCGCCTGAGCTGTCCGCGCAGCTCTTCAAGTATTTCGCTCCGCTCTGCGAATTTCAAAATACGCTGACCGGAAACTCCGCTCGACTGGAAGGTTTTGAGGACGGCGCGACCTTGCACCCGCAAGTGATACAGTATCCACTCGGCGGCGGTATTTTCGGCAGACACAGGCATCCTCTCGTTCCTCAAAAGATAGGCTTAATCGTCTCGCTCTCCGCGCGCGGACTGGATTACAGCGCGGGCGGCGCGTGTTTCGAGACCGCGGACGGCGTTGTCAATCTTGAGCCGTATCACGAACTGGGCGACATGGCTCTCTTCAGGTTCGACATCCCACACTGGGTCAATCCTTCCACGCTGCAAGACAACTTTGACTGGGACTCGGAAGCCGGTAGATGGACGATGGTACTCCCCTATTACTGATTCGCGGCGAGGAAACTTTAAGATTCGATGCAGGTCTTACGCTATACGGAAACCGATGCAGAGATGTGGGATGAGTTCATCTCGCAGGCTCCGATGTCAACCTTTCTGCACACGCGCCGCTTTCTCTCTTATCACGGTAATCGCTTTAGGGATGCTTCCCTGCTCCTTATGGACCAGCACAACAGGCTGGCGGGAGTCTTACCGGCGGCGGTTGATAAGGGAAACGAAAGACGCGTCGTCAGTCATCCGGGCATCACCTACGGCGGGTGGCTGCACAGGGGCGAGCTACTGGGAGAATGCATGCTCGAAGCCCTTCAGGTTGCAT
>DASWMI010000198.1:0-58178 GCA_036399835.1 Pyrinomonadaceae bacterium
ATAAAAGGTTTTCTATTGATGATTGAAGATTGACGAGAGCTTTACTGTTTTCTTTGCGCAGGGATAATCTTGAGCTTGAGTTTCTCAGCGCCGCGCACAGCTTCCATTTCATATTCCTCTCCGGCTTTCATCTCTGCGAGCGCGTAGGTGTAATCGTAAACATTGCGCACTTCGCGCCCGGCCAGCCTGACAATCCGGTCACCCGCCTTGAGTCCGGCTCTGGCTGCGGGCGAATCTTCGCGCACGCCGTCGAGCAAGAGGCCGTCGCCGGAATCCGCGTAACTCGGAATCGTGCCTAGGTAGACGCGGAAGGCTACAGCGCCCCTCGTGTTGTCGCTTTTGGCGATGGCGTAGGTGGGCCGCTTCTCGCTCGCGTCAATCGAGCGCAGGACCTGGGCGATAAATGAGAGGATGCGCGCTTCGTCCGTGTAGTTGATCCTGTCGGATGTGTCCGAGGGTTTGTGATAATCCTCGTGTGTGCCGGTCCAGAAAAAGAGCACGGGCACGCGTTTGGCGTAGAAGGAGGAATGATCGCTCGGCCCATAACCGTCTTCGTTGAGCGTCAACGCAAAGGCCCTGCTCTCGTCAACGCTGACGACTGTTCTTCCGTTCGCGCTCGTGACGATGGGGAAGCTCTGCATAAAACGCATTATGCCGGGCGCGGGTGCGAGCCTGTGTACTTCGCCGCCCGGCTTTAACCCGAGCCGCGCAAACTCACGCGCGATATAATTGGCCGCCGCGTCAGCCCCCCGAGTACCCGTCCTGCGCCCTTCAAATTCATCCGAGGCGAGCATCAAGACATGCGCGCGCAAACGCTCGGCGCTCGGCGCGTACTGGTCCACACCCAACTGCTGTTGCTGCTGTGCGAAGACACTCGCCGCCAGAAAGAGGACCAGAAGAAGATGTAAAAATTTTTGACGCATAACTTTTAGCTGGATGCTGAATGAGATTTTAAGGAATCAGGGTCGGGATTAGATAATGCTCGACGGTTGGTCTTCGGCTGCTTGTTAACTCCTATCCGATATTCTCCATCCCTCGCCTTTAATCTTTCCAATCAGCGATGAAGACATTGGTATCGCCGCGCGTTTTGGCGTGACGGTTCGAGGCGAAGACGAGCTTTTTGCCGTCGGGCGAGAACATCGGGAAGCCGTCAAAACTCTCGCTGTATGTGATGCGCTCCAGTCCCTCGCCGTCTGTCTTAATCATGTAGAGATCGAAATTGCGGCCCTTCGGGTCGTTAATGTTCGAGGCGAAGATGATGCGCTTGCCGTCCGGAAAAAAGTAGGGCGCGAAGCTGGCCGCGCCCAGGTGTGTAACCTGCCTCTTGTTTGTGCCGTCGGCGTTCATGACCCAGATTTCAAAGATGTTCGGCTCGATCAGGTTCTCGGCCAGACGCTGTTTATAGCGCGCAATCTCCGCCGCCGTTTTCGGATGATAGGCGCGATAGACGATCTGTTTACCGTCCTTCGAGAAAAAAGGTCCGCCGTCATAGCCAAGCTCTCTGGTCAGGCGTCGAACATTTTTGCCGTCCGCCCCCATCGTGTAGATGTCCAGGTCGCCGTCGCGCGTCGAAGTAAAAACAATTCTGCGCCCGTCTGTCGAGATGGTCGCCTCCGCATCGTAGCCGGGAGCGTCTGTCAGACGCTTTAAGTCAGAGCCATCCGTGCGCGCCGTGAAAATATCATAAGAGGGATAGATGGCCCAGACATAGCCGCGAGAAAAGTCCGGCCTCGCGGGGCACTCAGCCGCGCCCATAAAGGTTGAAGAATAGAGAATGCGCCGATGATACGGGAAGAAGTAAGAGCAGGTCGTCCGCCCCTTGCCGTTTGAGACCATGCGTAGGTCAGAGCCATCGGCGCGCATTGTGTAAATCTGGTCGCACTCGCGCCCGTCTCGCCTCGATTGAAAGATTAGTTGCTTGCCGTCGCCGGAGAAATAGGCTTCGGCATTCTCGCCGCCGAAGGTCAACTGCCTCATCCCGCCAAGATGCTTTTCGGCAGGCAGCGCGGGCGAATCATCCTGCCAAGCGGCGGTGGACGATTGTGCGAGGACAAGCGTGAGGCTCAAGAGAGCGAGTGCAGGAAGTGCTCGAAACGTTCTCATAAAATTTTCGCGCCGGGATTCGAGACAATTTGCCGGGGTTCAAGCTCAACTGCCAAACGCAAACAGGGCTAACCGTTCTTTCTCTCAAACTCTTTCATAAAAGAGACGAGCGCCTCTACGCCTTCGCGCGGGAAAGCATTGTAGATAGAGGCGCGTATCCCGCCGACCGAGCGGTGGCCCTTGAGTCCGTCCATCCCGGCTGCGGTCGCCTCCTGAGCAAACCGCTTTTCCAGCTCTTCCGTCGGTAAACGGAACGTGACGTTCATCAAAGAGCGCGCGTCTGCGTCGGCGTGACCGCGATAAAATCCGGTCGCGTCAATCGCTTCGTAGAGAATCCCGGCCTTCAACTCGTTCTCGCGCAGCATGGCTTCAAGCCCGCCCTTCTGCTTGAGCCACTGGCAGACGAGACCGATGATATAAATGCCGAAGGTGTTGGGCGTGTTATAGAGCGACTTGTTTTCAACGTGCGTGCGATAGTCCAGCATCGTGTGCAGCCCTTCGGGAATACGCGCCAGCAGGTCGTCTCGCAGGATGACGAGGGTTACGCCGCTCGGCCCCATGTTCTTCTGCGCGCCCGCGTAAATGAGCGCGTACTTTTCAACAGCCACGGGCCGCGAGAGAATATCCGACGAAGCATCTGCGACGAGCGGGACATCGCCCGCTTCAGGCTCATGCTTCCACTCGACGCCCTGTATCGTCTCGTTGGTCGTGAAATGCAGGTAGGCCGCACTCGGATCAAGCTTTAGCTCGTCTGGTCCGGGAACGCGCGTAAAGTTGCCATCGTCCATGCTTGCGGCGACGTTGACCGCGCCCTCTTTTTTCGCCTCCTTGAGAGCCTTCTTGCCCCAGCTTCCGGTGATGATGTAATCGGCGCTCTGCCCTTCAGCCAGAAAGTTGATGGGAATCATGGAGAACTGTAGGCTCGCGCCGCCCTGCAAGAAGAGGACGCGATAGTTGGAGGGAATATTCAGCAACTCGCGCAAATCCGCTTCGGCTCGACCGATAATCTCGTCGAAAGCCTTGGAGCGATGGCTTATCTCCAGGATGGACATGCCGACACCCTTGAGCGCCAACAATTCGCGCTGCGCCTCTTCCAGCACAGGCACGGGCAGGACAGCCGGACCGGCGCTGAAGTTATAGATTCTTTCCGTCATCTTTTTAGCTCCTCAATTCGGTGAGCAGTAAAAAAACTGCTTGCGCTTTACTGCTTAGAACAGATGTCAAAACCAGCCACCGCAGGCGCAGAGACACAGAGAACAAATAAATAAGAAAGATGTGTAGCAGAGTTTTATAAAATCTTAATTCATCTACTCTGTGCCTCTGTGTCTGCGGTGGCTCATCTTCAGGTTTTGAAATAATCTCTTAATGCTTACTGTTTCCCATCCTTGTTTCCGTATTTCGGACGGATGGCTGCGCCAGCGGCGCGCAGGACAAGAGCGCGCGGGACGAGCCGCTCGGCTTCAATCATCAGGAAGTTGGCCCAGCCGGAAATGATGTGACTCTTGCGCCGCTTGAGACCGCTGAGCGCCGTCTGGACCACTTCTTCCGGTGTCTGGACGGCGCGCATCCCGGGCCTCTCGATTCCGGCGGCGTTAAAAAAGTTGGTCTCCGTCACGCCCGGGCACAAGGCCATGACGTGAACGCCAGCCGCGCGATTCTCTTCCCACAATGCTTCGGAGAAAGAGAGCACGAAGGCTTTAGTGGCGGCGTAGGTCGCCATAAAAGGGACTGGCTGAAAGGCCGCGGTCGAAGCGACATTGATGATCGCGCCGCTCTTACGCTCGCGCATTGGTCCAAGAAAGAGATAGGTCAGCTCGACGAGCGCCTTGATGTTGAGGTCAATCATCTGCAACTGCCGCTCGATCTCTTCGGCCATAAACTCGCCCATCGAGCCGAAGCCCGCGTTGTTAATCAAAAGCTCGACCTCAAGCCCACGTCCACGCGCTTCTTCAAAAAGCTTTCGGCCCGCGCCCGCCCCGCCCAAATCCATCGCCACATACTGAGCATTAATATTATGCGCGCGGCCCAGCTCATTACAGAGCGCCGCCAGCCTGTTTTCGGTGCGCGCGACGAGCAGCAGATTATCGCCCTCAGCCGCCAGCCTCCGCGCAAAGGCTTCACCAATCCCGCTCGATGCGCCCGTGATGAGTGTGGTTTTCATAAAGCAGTCATCTAGTCCTTCAGCAGCCACCGGTCCATAAAAAGCAAGCCCACACGAGGAAAGCCAGGCTACTGTAGATTTAAAACATCCACCTCGATAATGTCGGAATTTTCTGCGCGCAATCTCGCGAGCGTTTCGCGCGGCGGCTCGCTTTCGAGATTGATACGCGCGACCGCCGCCTCAGAGCCTTCAAAGATAATGTTCTCCATCTCCTGCACGTTGATGTTGGCTGTCTTGATCGCGTCGAGCACTGTGGCGAGCACGCCTGGCCTGTCGCGGTGGCGCACGACAAGGCGATGCGTGGCGGGTGTGCGCTCGGCCAGGTTGACGACGTTCGGCACTTTCCCCGTCTCCTTGAATGATTGGACGATGCGCACAGTCTCAGCGGCGATGGCTTCCTGTGCCTGGTCCGTCGAAGCGCCGATGTGGTGCGTGCCGTAAAGGTTCGGCTCGCGTGCAATCTCGTCCGTGAATTCGCCCGTCGCGGACGAAGGCTCTGCGGCGTAAACGTCCAGGCCCGCACGAATCCCGCGCTCGCGCATGGCACCGAGCAGGGCTGGCTGGTCCAGAACCTCGCCGCGCGAAGTGTTGATGAAGTATGCGCCAAGGCGCATGGCTTGAAAAAAATCTGCCTTGATAAGTCCGCGCGTTTCCGGCTTTAAGGCCAGATGCACGCTCACGATGTCTGCGGCGCGTGCGACATCCAGCAGGCTCTCTTTGTACTCAACGCCCAATGCTTCGGCGCGCTCCGGCGTGAGGCTGCGACTCCAGGCGACGACAGGCATCCCGAAGGCTGCGGCGCGCGGAATCATCTCCTGTCCGATCTGCCCGACGCCGACGAGTCCGAGCGTGCGACCATAAAGCCCGCGCGCTTTCGAGAACTCCTTTTTATTCCACTGGCCCTGCCTGAGCGTGGTCACGTTGTCCGCGATGCGACGGTCGAGCGCGAGAATCAACGCGAAGGCCAGCTCGGCGACGGCGATGGAATTCTTGCCGGGACAGTTTGAGACGTAGATACCGCGCCTTGAAGCGGCGGCCACGTCAATCGTGTTATAGCCCGCGCCCGCGCGGACCACTAACTTGAGCGCGCCTGCATCAAGCATCGCCTCGCTCACTTTGGTCGAGCGCACGACCAGCACATCAGGCTTCCCCTCCCTGATGGCCTGGACCAGCGCCTCGTCCTTCAAATCAGGCTCGCACAAGACCTCGCAACCAAGAGCCGCGAGCGCCTCCTGCCCGGACTGCTCAAATTTATCAGCTATCAAAACACGCATCATTCAAGTCCTAAATCAAGAGTCTGAGAGTCTGAGAGTCTGAGAGTCCGGAGTCAAAGGCCGGTTTTCTGACTCTCAGACTCTGAGACTCTCGGACTCTCAGACTTATTAAATCGTGTGAATCAACAGGCCGTCGCGTAGCTTCGGCTCGAACCAGGTTGATTTGGGCGGCATGATGCCGCCGGCATCCGAGACGCGCAGGAGGTCTTCGACCGTGGTCGGGTACATCGAAAAGGCGACCGCCGCATGGCCCTCGTTAACCAGCCTCTCAAGCTCTTCGGTTCCGCGAATCCCGCCGACGAAATCTATACGCTTGTCTGTCCGCACATCCTTAACCCCCAGGATAGGGTCGAGCAGATAATCCTGAAGCACGCTGACATCGAGTGCAGCGATTGGATCAGAGGAGCGCGCGTTGCCTTCTTTCAAGGTCAGGCCGTGCCAGCGCCCGCCCAAGTACATGCTGAAATGTCCGGGCGAGGGCGGAGCGGGTCTGGCCTCCCTGTGAAACTCGAAATGCTCGCCGACCGCCTCGAAAAATTCTTCCGGCGAAAGATGATTGAGGTCGCGGACGATGCGGTTGTAGGGGAGTATCTGCAACTGGTCCGCTGGAAAGAGCACGGCGAGAAAAAAGTTGTACTCCTCATCGCCCGTGTGCGCGAAGCTGTTTGACCTTAGTTCTGCGCGCGAGCGGCTGGCGCTGGCGGCGCGATGATGCCCGTCCGCGATGTAGAGCAGGTCCACTTCTCGAAATATCTGGACGAACCGCACGGGGTCCGCGATGTGCCAGACCGTGTGACGTATACCGTCCGGCGCAGTGAAATCATAAAGCGCCTCGCTCATGGTCGTCCCCATGACCATCTCGTCTATGTCTCTGTGCTGGCGATAGGTTAAGAAGACAGGGCCGGTCTGCGCACGCAGCGTCAGGATATGACGCGTGCGGTCGTCCTCCTTGTCGCGCCTCGTGCGCTCGTGCTTGCGTATACGGTTATCGTCGTACTCGTCAATGGAGCAGCAGGCGACGAGGCCCACCTGCTCATGCTGGCCCATCACCTGACGATAGAGATAGAGGCTCGGCGTCTCTTCTTCAATCAGAGGACACTCTTTGACGAGGCGGTTGAAATTTTCCTGCGCCTTGGCATAGACGGCATCGCTGTAGATGTCGGTGCCATCCGGCAGATCAATCTCCGGACGCGAGACATGAAGAAAGCTGAAAGGACTGCCCTCTGCCAGAGCGCGAGCCTCTTTCGTATTGACGACATCATAAGGGACGCTAGCGACCTCTGCGGCCCTCTCGGCAGGCGGGCGCAGAGCGCGGAAGGGATGTATCACAGCCACAGCGGAACGTACTCCTTCGACGTGAATCGTCAACCGCGAACCGCAAGCCGGACGCGCACACGGCGCAGCCTCTCTGACTCACGCTTCCGCGATCTACCATTGACGAGCTTTCCCTAAGACTATCCGCTTGTGAGTTTATAGGCAAGAGCAGGAATCAGGGATGAGATGATGGATGAGAGGCGAGCGATGAAGTAGAAAGTGGATTGAGCTAAGCTTTTATAGAGCAATTCGCTCAGTCCACTTCATCCTTCATCGCTCGCGGCCTTCATCCTTGTTCTTCAGGAGTTGGGGATTGCATCTGGACCAGCGACGCAGTGTTTGGCAGTTGGACGGGTTCTCTTTGGCGCGCGGGCAGGCTCGCCAGCTTGATTGATTTTGCCAGGCCGAGCAGTTGGAGCGTGCGTATCCCCCACCAGTTGACATCAATCTCATACCAGGCGAGGCCGTGGCGCGCGGCCCTCGGGTGCGCGTGATGGTTGTTGTGCCAGCCTTCGCCGAAGGTCAGCAGTGCGACCCACCAGTTGTTGGTCGAATCATCTTCGGTCTCAAAGCGGCGTCTGCCCCAGACGTGCGTTACGGAGTTAACGAACCAGGTCGCGTGCAGCCCCACTGTGACGCGAAAGAAGATGCACCACATCATGAAGGGCCAGCCGCCGACGGCGAGCAGCGTGATGCCGAGGATGGTCAAAGGCAACCAGTAGTATGTGTCAAGCCAGACGTGAAAGCGGTCTTTCATCAGGTCCGGCGCGTAACGCTCAAGGACTTCCGTTTCATGCTGCTGCGCGGTGCCTCTCAGAATCCAGCCCATGTGCGCCCACCAGCGTCCGTCGCGCGGCGTGTGCGGGTCTATGCCCGGCACGTCCGAATGTTGATGATGCAGGCGATGCGTGACGACCCACGCAATCGGCCCGCCTTCGAGCGTGAGCGTCGCGCAGATAGTCAGAAAATATTCAACCAGCTTCGGCGTTCGATACCCGCGGTGCGTCAAGAGCCTGTGATAGCCCATCCCTACGCCGAGGCTGCCCGCGACCCAACTGAAGAAGAGTGTCAGCCCGATGGCCCACCAATTCCACATAAAGAGCGCAGCCAGAGCGCCGACGTGAAAGAGGATCATAAAGCTGGCGGTTATCCAGTTAATCTTCTCCAACTTATTTTTGTTGACAGTAACTTGACTCATAGTGTCCCCTCTAGCTTTAAGAGCGATGCAAACGTTGACGCGACCCATCCGCATTCCTGACTTTTAACTCGCGACCCGCAGGTTCTGTTTAGAGGCTCGCGAGGACTCTTACTTGTACCTGTAAGTGATACGGCCTCTCGACAAATCATAGGGGGACATCTCTATGCTAACGCGGTCGCCCGGAAGAATGCGTATAAAATTCTTGCGCATCTTGCCTGAAATCTGCGCGAGCACGACATGCTCCGTGCCTTCCAGGCGGACCTTGAAAAAAGCATTGGGCAGCTTGTCTATCACCAAGCCCTCTGCCGGAATCAAATCTTCTTTAGCCAATCATATTCTCCCTTACAGTAAAAGTTAAATCTCGATTCTGTGAAAGTCTCGCCGATGGCGAGCGCCGCTGCTCACGCGATTCGCCGGCGTCAAGTTTGATAGCCATGTAGACTTATCTCTCTCCCTCTCTGCGGGAGAGTCTAAAGAGAAGCTCGCATCAAGTGGACTTCGTTGGAACGGTGACAGCGAAGGCTGACGTTCGATGCTCTCAAGAGCGGCTTCTTCAAGTTTGCAACAGCCTGCTCTCGAACTATCTCCAAACGCCGCCGCCAGCTAAGAGGCACGGGGCGCATCACCTTTGATGCGCGAGAGAAGGAATGAACACTCGCTATGATGCACTACTTAGTCCGATAGATGCAACGCTTTACCGTCATTTTGACAGTAACGAAGGAAGCCCGACACAAAAAAATGACAGCCGCTTTCCTGCCTCGCCCAATGATTATCTTTTGAATCCGAGGATGCCTTGCACGCCGGAGTGAGTGTAGAATAAGGCTGTAGAGAAAGATTAAGGCTGAAAAGAGGAAGCCGAAGGAGCGATGGGAGATTTAGCCAGCCGCGTGTGTGTCCCATGCAGGGGCGGAGTGCCGCCTTTGCGCGGCGATGAAATCAGCCGCCTGTTGAGCGAGCTTGAGGGATGGCAAGCCCTTGCAGAGCATCATCTGCAAAAGAGATATTCTTTTAAGAATTTCCGCGAGGCGCAGGATTTCGTAGGCCGCGTCGGGAATCTCGCGGAAGAGCAGGGCCATCATCCTGACATCTGTTTCGGATGGGGCTATGCGGAGATTAAAATCTGGACGCACAAGATTGACGGGCTGACCGAAAGCGATTTTATCCTCGCGGCGAAGATAGACAGGCTCTGAAATTTGAGGCCGAGCGCCGTAGCGTTGAATGATTAACGATTCAATGGTTGCGAGACGGATGCGCGGTTTATCCGGCGATGATTAAGTTGGACCAGGCGAGGCGTATCTTGATGCGAGGGCTGAGGCTGAGGTGTCCGGCCTGCGGTCGCGGCCATCTCTACCAGTCTCTCTTCAAGCTGCACAAGCAATGCTCTGCTTGCGGGCTGGTCTTCGAGCGCGAGCAGGGTTATTTCGTCGGCTCAATCTACATCAACGTGATGGCGACCGAGGCCGCCATCCTTTTCGTTTATCTCTTTTGCTTGTTCTTCTTTTCCGCGGCGAGCGATTCGCTCTATCTCATCCTCTTCGCGCTGGCGATCATCCTCCCGCTGCTCTTCTTTCGCTTTAGCTGGGGATTGTGGCTCAGCGTGGACCAGATTATCAGCCCGCGCCAGACCACAGACCAGCCGCCCAACTCTCATCCGTTCGATATAGCTTCGAGATAAATCCGCTCGGTCGCGGCGACCATCCGTTCCAGGCTAAAACGCTCGCGCGCGGCTGCCCTTGCCGCAGCGCCCAGACGTTTGCGCTCCGCAGCATCTTCGAGCAGGGCGAGGATGGCGCGGGCCAGCGCCTGCTCGTCACAGACGGGGACGAGCAATCCGGTCCGGCCCGCTTCGATAATCTCGCGTGCGCCTTCGGTCTCTGTGGCGACGACCGTCAGGCCGCTCGCCATCGCCTCGACCATCGAGAGACCGAAAGATTCCGTGTGCGAGGCAGAGACAAAGAGGTCCAGCGTAGAGAGAAGCGGCGCGACATCTTCGAGCCAGCCCGTCAGATGAACATGAGAGCCGAGCTTGAGTTCATCTATCAGGCGTCTGGTGGCCGCGAGGTGCTCGCCCTTTGGCGAGAGGTCAGAGCCTGCGAGGATAAAGTCTACGTTTGGAAGTTTCCGGACCACTATGGCAGCGGCGCGCAAGAATTCTTCAAGACCCTTGAGCCGCTTAATCTCTCCGACAGTTCCGACCAGCAATCTTCCCGGCTCCAGGTTCAGGCTGCGACGCAACTCTTCAAGCTCAAACTCCGGCGCGGCTTGCTCGAAACGGCTGGTGTCAATCCCGTTCGGGACGACGGCAATCTTTTCGGCAGGGAAAATCTTCTGCCCGGAGAGCGAGCGCGCGACGGCCCGGGAAACGGCGATGACACGCGCAGCATGAGAGAGCGTCGCCGCGTGCAGACGGTTAAGTGGGAAGAGTACGTGGCGCGTGATGATGAGGCGCGAATGCTTGTTGAGCCGCGTGGCAAAGGCAGCCGGAGGATAATCGCGGGCCATGTGCGCGTGCACAATCTCCGGGCGAAGCCTCCGCACGAGGCCCGACAGCTCAAACGCGCCTTTCAAATCGAGCGCGTTGCGCAATGTAAGGTCGAAGATATTTTTTGCGGGCAGCGCGGAGAGATGTGCGCGGAGCGGTGAATGAGGGGGAAGCGCGGCGTAAAGCTCGTGGCCGCGCGCGACGAGCGAGTTGACGAGATCGGCCAGATGCCGCTCGCCTCCGCCGAATGCCTTTGCCGAACTGAGATGCAGGATTCTCACAGCTAAGAAAGTAAAAAGGTCCGGGGCAAAAGCGGAGGACCAAGCGCCATCTGCCAAAAGCGAAAATCTTTGCCGCCCGACCTTATTTTTGCTCCGGCCCTTCTGACTTTTGGTTTGGACTTAGACCTTTTACTTTTGCCTTACTTGCTTTGCGCTTCGGTGCGAGCAGCGCGGCCCAGTATGGATTCGTCGTAGCGTTCGAGCAGGTCAGCCGGGTCGCGGTAGATGGCAAAGCATCCGGCGGCGCGAAGCTCTTCTTCCGGGAAGCCTCCGCACAGCACACCCATCGTGCGCAGTCTCAATTTGCCCGCGGCCTCCGCATCATAAGGCGTATCACCGACGGCGATGGCTTCGAGTGGTTGCATCTCGCCCAGTTGGTCCAGCGCGGCCTTGAAGATGTCCGGGTGCGGCTTGGATTTATCCACATCATCCGCGGAAGTCTCTTCTGCAACGAGGTCTTCTATCCGCGCCAAATTTTTATAGGTCGCCAGCTCATCGGCCTTGGCCGAAGAAGCGAGCGCGAGCTTTAGTCCGTCAGCCTTGAGACGCTCGAACAACTCGCGCACCTGCGGAAAGGCGCGCACGCGCGGCAGAAAATCGCGCTTGTAAAGCTCGCCGCGATACGCTTCCATCTCTTCGCCAAACTGGTCCAACTCTTCTCTGGAAAAAAAGACCGGCATCAACTGGTCGCCGCCCTTGCCTATCTGCTTGCGCACCTGCTCGTAAGGAATCTCCTTGCCGAAATGTTTGAATGCCTCTTTCCACGCCTGCGCATGAAGATCAACAGAGTCTACGAGCGTCCCATCAATATCGAAGATGACAGCTTTAATCATTAACTTCTCCCTGCCTGTTAAAGTATGCCTACATTACAATACTCTGCACGCACCTGTCTTGCTCGAAGCATCTGTTCTTAGTGTTCTAATCAGCATCAGGAGAGAGACCATTCTTCGTTCCGCTTTGATACGTCTCAAATGTGAGTGCGAGCGGCAGGCGCTGCGATAAAGGTTTGACGGATGCGGCTATCTCCACCTGATTCTTCAGTTCCGCGCTTTTCGCGGGCCTTCTATCAAGAGGGCGGTTTGGTCGGCATGAGGTTTGCCAAATCATTTGTGTGTTGGAGTGTCTTTCCCTCGCTGTCTGGTAAATCGAGAATCAAAGGAGTGAGATGGTTATGGCAAAAGCCAAATTGGTAACAGGACTTTTCAAAACGCGCGTCGCGGCGGAGGCAGCCGTTGATGCGATTATCAAGCGGGGTTACACGCGCGAAGACATCAGCGTGCTCATGTCGGATGCGACGAGGAGCAAAGAGTTTGCCATCGAGACACGGACGCACGCGGCTGACGGCGCGGGCATCGGCGGTGCAGTCGGCGGCGCGGTCGGCGCAACGCTGGCGGCGCTCGTCGCGGTTGGCACTTCGATAGCCATTCCAGGTCTCGGGCTGGTCATCGCCGGACCGATTGTGGCGGCGCTGGCGGGCGCTGGCGCTGGCGCTGCGACGGGCGGACTGGTCGGCGCGCTGGTCGGCGCGGGCATTCCAGAGCATCGCGCCAGGGTCTATGATTCGGGTCTGCGCGAAGGCGGCATCCTGCTCGGCGTCGAAGCCAAATCGGATGAGGATGCAGACAAGCTCGAACAACTGCTCAACGACCTCGGAGCAGAACACATCAGGCAGGAGTAGTTTGACAAGTCCGAAGTCTTGGAGTCTGAGAGTCCGAAGTCTTTACTCTCAAGTCAGGGGTCTTGAAGTCTCAAGTCACAAAACTTAGCGCTTAAACGAGCGAAGCGTGAATGGAAAATGCTTTTATCCATTCACGCTTCACTCATTGACGATTTATGATTGACGGCTTTGAGCTATTCCTTGATAGCGTCGCCCACATCTTCGATAGCGTCGCCGACCTTGCGGCGGGCTGTGCCGAAGCCTTCCTGAATATTGCCGCCTGCGCGGTCGGCCTGCCCCTCTGTCTCTAAGTCTTGATTGTCAGTCGCCCGACCGACATTCTCTTTAACTGCGCCTTTGGCCTGATCCCATTTGCCTTCAACCTCATCTTTGTTTGGAAAACCCATAACTTTAAGCCTCCTCTTCCAATCTCTCTATTTTGACGAAACAGATATGCCCGCGATGTCGGCAGACACATGCGCTCGTGCACAGCTCTTTGGGCAAGCGATATGCCAGCAGCGGGCGGTCCGGCTTTCGACGCGGGAAACTATTTAACAAGAGGTAAATAGAAGGGAGTAGGAATTTCTCAAGCAGTTGGCCGGAAGCTTTTGCGTATGTGCGTTTCCGTACATCAACGCGGGCGCGTGCCCCATCTTAGGACAACCAAAAAAATCAAAAGAAAAGCGTGTGCGGCTCTCCTCTTGAAGAGCCGCACACGCCGTTGAATAACCCCGTGCGTTTTGATTAGAACTCGAAACGCAGGGCGAACTGGACCTGGCGCTCGCGGTAGAGCGTCGCGCTGGCTTCGGTGACAGTCCCGAACGTTGGCCTGAAGGTCAGGTTCGAGCCGCTCACCGTGTACATCGCGTTATCTATGCTGGAGACCTGCGTGCGGTTGAAGAGGTTGAAGAACTCAACCAGAAATTCAATGTTCATCGTTTCATTGAAATTGAAGCGACGAGAGAGACGAAGGTCTGTGTTGATGATGTTCGGCTGTTTGAAGTAGTTGCGCGGCAGGAGCGGGAAACGAGTTGAGCCGTTCGAGCCGTTGAGACCGCCAGCCGTGTTTGCTCCGAAAGCCGTCGTGTTCGCTGCGCCGGAGATAGTTCCCGTGTAGCGCGCCCCGGAGTGAGCAGTAAAGATCGGCGCGATGGTCCAGCCATCAAAAATGGCGCGACCGATGTCGCTCCCGCCCTGATCGAAGAAGTCCGTGTTGTAAACGGCGCTGGCTGTGAACTTGTGCCGACGATCAAAGTTTGAAAGGCTGTTCTCCCTGGCCTGGTCGAAGGCATTGAACGGGTCGTTGGTGTTGGTAAACGTGACCGAGCCTTGCCCGTTATCCGTCGCCTTCGAGAGCGTGTAGTTGACCTGGAACTGTAGGCCGTTGGTCAGACGACGGTTGGCCTGTAGGACCAGCGCATTGTACTTGGAGAACACGCTGCTGCGAATCTCCGTAATCGCGCCAAAGGCCGTGTTCGGCCTCGCGCCCGTGAAATACGGAATCTGAACCTGCTGTCCGGCAAACGGCCCGTCCACCACATTGAAGGTGCGCGTCGTATTCGGAGCGTTCAGGTTGGTATCCACAAAGTAGGGCAGCCTGCGACCGTTGCTGAAAAGATAAGAGGCCGAGACGACGGTGTTACGCGCAATCTCGTGCTCGACAATCAGGTCGGCCTGGTGAATCTGCGGGTTGGCGGCGTTGGGAGCAAAGAACTGGACCGCCGTTGTGCCCGCGGGCGCGCTCGTCAGCACGTTCGGGAAGACAGGCGCGGCGGCGACGGTCGCCGCCAGAGAGACCTGCGATTGTGAGCCGGCGTTGCCAGTGTTGGTCAGCGCGTTGAGCAGCGTCGAGTTGACGATGCGTCCGTAGTAGATGCCGTAACCACCGCGAATGCTGGTCTTGCCATTACCGCTCAGGTCGTAAGCGAAACCGAAGCGCGGGCCGAAGTTGTTTTTGTCGTCGGGGATGTTGCCCGTCTGCGCCAATCCCGGGTTGAAGAGGAAAGGCTCAGGCAAACGCTGGTACTCGTAACGCAGACCCAGGTTAACGGTCAGGCGCGGCGTCATACGCCAGTCGTCCTGAACAAAGAAAGCCAGGTCGGTGGTCGGGAACTGGAAGCTGGTTGGACCAAATCCCTGATTGTAGTTGCTCGTGTAGCACTTGCCGGCGATGCGCGTCGTGGTCGAGCACTGCTTGTTGGCCGTTCTCAGCGCGCCGCCCGAAGTGAAGTTGACGTAATCAACGATAAAGTCGTTGATATTGTTGTAGGAGTATGCGCCAGCCTCGTTGCGCAGGTTAATCTGCAAGTCCGTCACGTAGTTGACATCGCCGCCCCACTTGAACGTGTGGTTGCCGTAGGAGAGCGAAACGGTGTCTGCAAACTGCCAGCGTTTCTCGTCCGGGAAAGCTGCGCGCTCAAGGAAGGTCGGCTTGCCGAACTCAAGACCGCCCGTCAGGAAGACGTCCGGCGATCTGCCGCCGCCAGCCGTGGTCGGTTCGCCCGGCAGGGGCGGCTGGCTAAACTGCGTCTCGAAATCGCGTCCCCACTGGAAGCGGAATTCGTTGACGAGCTGTTGCGAGAAGGTCGAGGCCAGTCGCAGGTTGAGCGAATCAACCTCGACAAAGTCATTGCCGAAGCTGGCGCGGCCACGCGTGTTGGTGGCCTGCGTCTGAACGCCTGCGGGCGAGGCCCAGCGCAAACGGTTGTAGGTCGCCGTAAAGGTGTGGTCTTCGTTAATGTGCCAGTCGAACTTCGGCAGGATGATGCGCTGGTCGCCGCGACGCTCTACAGTACCCGTCAGGCTGTTGAGAAAGGCGACCGTCGCATCAATCTGAGCGTCGGTCAGTCCTCTATCGGCAGCCTTGAGGTTGGTCCGGTTGATGGTCGAGAGATAAGCCGGATTGCTGAAGATGCCGAGGCCGGGGAAGTTGCGCTTCTGCTCGTCATAGTTGAAGAAGAAGAAGAGCTTGTCTTTGACAATCGGGCCGCCGATGTTGCCGCCGAACTGGTGGCGGACATCTTCGGGCTTGATGCCTATGCGGTCGGTCGTCCCGTTCGGCAGCAGGACCGATTGGAAGGCCAGCGGATTGCGCGCGCCAAATCTGTTGTTGCGCTGGTAGTAGAAGAACTGCCCATGAAAATCGTTGGTCCCGCTCTTGGTCACGGCGTTGACCACGCCGCCCGCCGCGCGCCCGTACTCGGCAGAGTAGTTCGAGGTGTTGACCTGAAACTCTCGGATCGAAGCCTGGCTGACAACGTAGCTGATGCGCGTGCGGCCTCTCTCTTCGGAGAAGAAGGCCTGGTTGTTATCGCCGCCGTCAACCGTGCTGTTGTTCAAGAGGCCGGAGATGCCGCGAAAACTAATCAGCCCGAAGTTGCCGTCAGGGACTGTGCCGGGCGTGAGCAGCGCGAAGTTGGACCAGCGACGTCCGTTGATCGGAAGCTCATTAATCGAAGTCTGGTTAATATTCTGGGAAAAGTCCTGGCGCTCCGTGTTGATGACGGGAGCCTCGCTTGAGACCTCGACCGTCCCAGAAACAGGGCCAATCGAAAGCGGCACGTCAATCGAAGTCACCTGTCCGACTTCGACGACAATCTTTTCCTGTGTGAAAGGACTGAAGCCTGAAGCGCTGACCGTCAGGGTGTATGTGCCGGGCTGAAGATTGACGATCCGAAAACGGCCAGCATCATCCGTGGTGGCCGTCTCTTCCTGGTTCGTCCCGATGTTCCGCACGGTGACGGAAGCGCCGGGCACGACCTCTTTGTTCTGGTTCATCACAGAACCGCCGAGGGCGCCCGTGACGGTTGATTGCGCTACGACAGTGAGCGCGCTCATCGCGACCAGCAGGAGGGCGACGAGAGAAAGCTGTAAGAATCTTTGCATGCTGGGGAACTCCTTCAGGGCTATCTGGGACATGTTGCGAGCGCAACCCCGGTGCGTACCGCGTAGGCGCGCACGGAGATTGAACATAAATTTATCGAAAACCATTTTTGTTTTGTACTGCGTAAATTCAAGAGGAATGACTGTGACCAGTGATACCGCGTTGAAAGTTAGCTTCTATCATGCCGGGAGCAGCGAATGCAAGCACTTACGGAAAACTTAATCCGACCCTGGCTGCCGACCACTGTTTCCGTAAAGAGCAGTTTCGTGACCTTATAATATTTTGCAAGCCTTGTGCCGGGTCTCAGGCCGAGCGCGCTCTGCTGCCTAAGAACAGTATTTAGCAACAATTAGCTCCACAACCGAGCGCACACGCCAAACCAGACTTACACAAGATTTTGGATTTTGTATGAAAATCAGGAAAAACAGAAACGGGTAAACGGTGACAGGTGACAAGATGAAAAAGCACTATCCGTCCTTGTCACTTGTCACCTGTCACCTGTCACTGCTTTTAGACTCTCTCGCAGATGATGGCGATGCCCTGGCCGCCGCCGATGCAGGCTGTGGCAAGACCGTAGCGTCCCTGGCGGCGTTGCAACTCATTGAGGAGGGTCAGGACGAGACGCGTCCCGGAAGCGGCCAGCGGGTGGCCGAGCGCGATGGCTCCGCCGTTGACGTTGGTCCGCGAGCGGTCAAGCCCAAGCTCTTTTTCGACGGCCAGATATTGCGCTGCGAACGCTTCGTTAACCTCTATGAGATCAATCTGGTCCAGCTTCAGCCCGGCCTTTTCCAGTGCCTTGCGCGCGGCAGGGACGGGCCCTATTCCCATCAACTCAGGCTCGACTCCAGCGTAGGCCCAGCTCACTATGCGGCCCAGAGGCCGGGCGTCTTTTGCCTTGACGTAATCCTCGCCGGCGATGACCAGGCAGGCCGCGCCGTCAACAATGCCGGAAGCATTCCCCGCCGTCACAAAGCCGTCCTTGCTGAAAGCCGGACGCAGTTTGGCTAATCCCTCAAGAGTCGTCTCAGGGCGCATGTGGTCGTCCGTCTCGAAGAGCTGAGTCGCTTTGCGCGTCCTTATCTCGACCGGGACGATCTCTTCTGCAAAGATGCCCGCGGCTTTGGCGCGCGCCGCTTCCTGCTGCGAGCGCAAGGCGTAGGCGTCCTGCTCTTGACGAGATATTTCAAACTTGCGCGCCAGGTTCTCAGCCGTCCCGGCCATGGGCGTGTTGCAGTAAGTATCCAGGAGCGCGACCATCAGACTGTCTTCGAGTTGGCCCTGACCGAGCGCAAAGCCGGAGCGCGCGCCGCGTATCACGTGCGGCGCTTGCGACATGGATTCCATCCCGCCGACGAGGGCGGTGCGCGCTTCGTCGAGCTGGATCATCTGCGCGCCGCTGATGATGGACTGGATACCGCTGCCGCAGAGACGGTTGACCGTGAGCGCCGGACGGTCGAAGGGTACACCGGCCTTGAGCGCGACGTGGCGCGCGCCGTAGATGGCATCGCCGGAAGTCTGTAGAGCATTACCGATAATCGTGTGGTCTATCTCTTCGCCCGCGACACCCGTCGCTTCGAGCGCGGCGCGAGCTGCCAGAGCGCCCAGCTCAATCGCCGAAATATCCTTGAGCATCCCGACATACTCGCCCATCGGCGTGCGCTTTCCGCCGAGAATAAAAACATCACGAGAGATCATCCTGGTTCACCTTTCGATAGTAGAAAATTCTTCCGGTATCCGAAACAGACAAGATTATCAGAGGCACGTGTGCTGGTCAATTTCAGGGCGCAGGCAACTAATCTATAAACCTGTGTTGCGCGCGATAGCGGTGGAGCAGCTCTTCCAGAAAGCCTTCGTAGGTGAAGTTTGCGAGGTCGTAATCCGGCCTCAGCTTATACATAAGAGGGATGGCGACGCGCCAGGCCATCCACTGTCGCGGCACGTCAGGCAAATCCCAACGACGGCGCAAGAAATTCTCGACCACCTGAATCTCATTTTCCGAGAGCGGGCTAAGCTCGGCTGTGAAGGGGACGGGTTTGAAGGAGCGTCTGAGCGCGCTGTCGCTGACGGGCGAGGCGAAGACCTGGTCGAAGGTAGGGGCTTCGGTCTCGCGCTCGCGGACGACGACCGTGCCCGCGACCATATCGCCGACTCTCAGGTCGCGCTCGTTGATAAAGACTGAGATCAGACCGATGGAGTAAAAGGGCGCGGGCATCATGTCGAAAAGTCGCAGGAGGTTGCGCACGGATGCTTCCCAGAAAGTGATGGGCCGCCCGTCCTCGCGTATGACGCGAAGTTTGAGCCAGTATTTGCCGGGCGTCTGCCCGTTCCAGCGCCACTCGAAAAAGGCGAAGTAGAATGACTGAATGAGAAAGATGACGATAATCAGGACCGCGATGACCCACTTGGGCGCATCCGCGAGGCTGGGGTCGAAGTCCGCTGCCCGGGCAATGAGCGCAAAGCAGATGACAACCAATATCAGGGCCAGAATCTGTAAGGCGTGGTCAATCGCGCAGGCCAGGAAGCGATTGCCGATGGAGGCCAGCGCAAAATGGAGCGGCACGCGCTCCGGCGTCTCAATCACCAGAGTATCGTCAGTCTCCACAGCAGCAGCAGACATACGCCAACCCTCAAGCTCTTCGGAATCAACTAATGTCTAGGCTTATCTTCCATCGGCTTATCTTCTTGCTGAGCAATGTTCTGGTCCACGTCGCTCTGCTCCGCAGCCGAGTTTGGACCAAAAGAGAGATGAAGCACGTTGAGCTGCTGGAACATGCTCATAAAGTCAAAGCTATTCCAGGCTTCGACAATCTGGCCGTCGCGCAGGCGGGCCAGGCAGATGCCGGTCAGCTCAATCGGCTGCTCGGTAGCCTTGAAGCCGAGCGTGTCTCCCAAGTGCGTGCCGCGCACTGTGCAGCGCGCCGCAACCTTGTCGCCTTCCGTAATCGCGTCTTCGACCGTGACCACGATCTCAGGGAAAGCTCCGCGAAACTTTTGAAAGAAGGGTTTGAAGCCGGAGGGGCCTTTCAAAGGATTGCCGGTCTCGTCCGCCAGCCCGTAAGCGATGCCGTCTTCGGCAAACATCTCGTCAATGGCATCGGCGCGTCCCTTGTTCCAGACCTCTTCAAACCAGCGGCGAATCAAAGCTTTGTTTTCGTCTGACATGAGGCTCTCCTTCTTTGAAAAATAGGTTTGACCGTTGGACCAAAAGCCGTGCGCTCTCAGATTCCGCGGACGCGCAAGAAGCGGCGCTTGCCGACCTGTATGAGCACGGAATGGCCCGCGCCGATGCTGACCTCGTAATCGGTCTGCGCGCGTCGTTCGCCTTCAACATAAACGCCGCCCTGCTCGACCAGCCTTCGCGCCTCGCCCATCGAAGAGGCAAGCGAGATTTCAAGCAGTAGTCGCGGCAGCTTCCAGAGACCGGATTCCAGAGCACGCTCCTCGACCTCTTCCGGCGCTTGCTTGCTGCGAAAGATACGATTGAACTCCGCTTCAGCCGAGCGCGCAGCCTCAGCCGAATAAAAATCCTTGATGATAAACTGCGCCAGCTCGGCCTTGAGGTCGCGCGGGTTGCGCTCGCCTCGCTCGGCAGCCGAGCGCAGAGACGCTATCTCTTCCACGCGGAGGTCCGTCAGCAATTCGTAGTAGCGCCACATCAGCTCATCCGAGATGGACATCAACTTGCCGAACATCTCCTGCGGCGGGTCGCTGATGCCGATGTAGTTGCCCAAAGACTTGGACATCTTCTGCACGCCGTCGGTCCCTTCCAGGAGCGGCGTAATCATGCAGACCTGCGCCTCCTGCCCGTACTCTCTTTGGAGGTTTCTGCCGACCATCAGGTTAAACTTCTGGTCCGTCCCGCCCAGCTCGACATCCGCCCTGAGAGCCACGGAATCGTAGCCCTGGACCAGCGGGTAGAGCAGCTCGTGGAGCGCGATGGGGCGTTCTTCCTCAAGCCGCTTTTCAAAATCGTCGCGCTCAAGAATCTGCTTGACGGTGACGTGCGAGGCGAGGCGTATAAAGCCGTCGGAGCCGAGCTGGTCCATCCAGCGCGAGTTAAAATCAATGACGGTCTTTTCCGCATCGAGCAGCTTGAAGATCTGTGCTTTATAGGTTTCGGCGTTAAGCGCGATCTCTTCACGCGAGAGCTGCGGGCGTGTTGCGGATTTGCCGGAGGGGTCGCCGATGAGTCCTGTGAAATCGCCAATCAGGAAGATGACCGTGTGGCCCAGTTCCTGAAACGCGCGCAGCTTGCGTATGACGACCGTATGGCCCAGATGTATATCGGGCGCGGTCGGGTCAGCGCCGAGCTTGATGCGGAGCGGCGTGCCCGTTCGCGCAGACTTTTCCAGCTTCGCGCGCAGGTCTTCTTCTCGAATAATCTCGACCGTCCCTTTGCGCAGGTAAGCGAGTTGTTCGTCAATCGTCATCATCAATCTTTGAATCCGGTTTTTGAAAAGCGAAGGCTCAAAACTTTTGCAGCTCGCCTTCTCATACCGGCTGCTTGATTTTCTTACTCCTGATACGTCGCCCGTCAAATTCGTAATCGCCGCGCACGACGCGCGCGACAGCCTTCGCGTAAAGGCGATGCTCTTCAAGAAGAATACGCGCGGCGAGCGTCTCTTCCGTATCGTCTTCATCAACGGCGACCGGCTGTTGCTCTATGATTGGTCCACCGTCCAGCGTCTCGTCCACAAAATGCACTGTGCAGCCGGTCCACTTGACCCCATGCTCAAGCGCCTGCCGCTGCGCGTCAAGGCCGGGGAAGGCTGGCAGCAGGCTCGGATGAATATTGAGTATACGCCCGCGAAAAGCCTCTATGAAACAACGGGAGAGCAGGCGCATATAACCCGCCAGGCAGACCAGTTCGACCCGTCGCTCGCTGATGGCAGCGATCATCTCACGCTCGCGCTCCTCGCGCGTGCGCCCGCGTCTTTCAATCAAGAGAGTTTCGATGCCGCGCTCCTCTGCGCGCAACAGCCCAGCCGCTCGCCGCTCGTCGCTCAGGACCAGCGCAATCTCAGCGCCTGGAATACGCCCGTCCTGCACGGCATCAGCGAGCGCCAGCATGTTCGACCCGCGTCCTGAGATTAAAATGGCTATGCGGAAGAGAGACATCTTGATGTGAAAATGTTGAAGCTGAAACGATGAACCCGGATTCTCTGACGAGCATGAAAGAGTAACTCAAACAATCAGGACCTCTCGATTGCCTTCATCCACGCGCCCGATCTCGAAGCACTCCATGGCTTGCTCGCGTACGTGAGCCGTAATCTCTTCTTTATCTTCCTGTGCACAGATGATGACCATCCCGACGCCCATGTTGAAGGTGCGGTACATCTCCGCATCGTCCACGCTGCCGATCTCCTGCATGAGCCGGAAGATGGGGAGCACGGGCCAGGTCTCGCGTGCGATAATGACGGCTGTTTTTTCGGGCAGGATGCGCGGGATGTTCTCGGTCAAGCCGCCTCCGGTGATGTGGGCCAGCCCCTTGATGCGTCCCGTATCGAGCAGCCCCGCGAGCGCGTGCAGATAGCTCGCGTGAGGCGCAAGCAGAGCCTCGCCGACCGTCTGGTCCAGCACTTTGAGATGCGTGCCGACTTCGTAGCCGGCAATTTCCAGCAGGAGCTTGCGGGCCAGAGAGTAGCCGTTGGTGTGCAGGCCGACTGAAGGGAGCGCGAGGACGGCATCGCCCGCGCGGATGCGTTGGCCGTCAATCACTTGTTCGCGGTCAACAATGCCGACGATAAAACCCGCCACGTCATACTCGCCTTCCGCGTAAAAGCCAGGCATCTCGGCTGTCTCGCCCCCGAGCAGGACGCAGGAATTTTCGCGGCAGCCGGAGGCGATGCCTTCGACCAGCGCTGCCACGACCTCGGGCGCGAGCTTTCCGGTCGCGATGTAATCGAGGAAGAAGAGGGGGCGCGCGCCCTGGACCAGAATATCGTTGACGCAGTGGTTGACCAGATCGCGCCCGACCGTATGATGCGTATCGGTCAGAAAAGCTATCTTGAGCTTTGTGCCGACGCCGTCCGCCGAAGCGACGAGGACGGGCTGGCTGAAGTTGGGGAAAGCGCCGTCGAACATCCCGCCAAAGCTGCCAATCTCGGAGAGCGTTCTTGCGTTAAAGGTCGCGCGCGCCAGCCGACTAATCTTTTCCTTCGCGATATTCGCCGCGTCAATATCAACGCCCGCGTCCCTGTAAGCTATCTTCATAAGAGCAAGTATCGAGTGATGAATGATAAGAGATGAGCGATAAGTGATAAGTGACGAGAGGCATGCTTTATCTCATCGCTCATGATTCATCACTTCTTTTTCTCTCTCGGCGGTGGTCCAAAGTCGCCGTAGGCGATAAAGCCCGAGCGAGAGGAATCGTCCTTCTGCGCCTCGCGGCCCGTCCAGACATCCGACTTTGTTTCCTTCGCCGTTTTAATCTCGTAGAGCTTGCCGTCCTTGAGCTTGCCCGTCGTGATAATCGTAATCTCGCCCTGCAAGTCCGTGCGATAGAGCCTGATGTTCGCAGCCTTCAAACGGTCCAGCACGGTCTGCGCCGGGTGGCCGTAGCGATTGTACTCGCCATCCGAGATGATTGCGACTTCAGGCTTGACGCGCCTGACGAACTCTTCCGAGGTCGCATACTTCGAGCCGTGATGCGCGACCTTGAGAACCCTGCTCGTAAGCAGGTCCGCGCTCTTGCTGATGAGCCTCTCTTCGGTCTGCGCTTCGGCGTCGCCTGCGAGCAGCATGTTGAAATCGCCGTAATCCAGACGCGCGACGATGGAGTTGGCATTGGGTTCATTGCCTCCGGCGCGCATCTGTTCTCTGGTGAAGAAGGGCGGCTGCGGGGCGAGTATGGTCAGAAACGCGCCGCCGCCGAGGTCATACTTCTGTCCAGGCTCGGCCCTTTTAAACTCCGCGCCGTTCTGCTCCGCAGCGCCCTTGAATTCGTTATAAGCCTTGACGGTCGGCAGCTCGACAGGCTTGCCCGCGGGCTTTCTGACGACAGGCTTCGGAGCACCCTTCTTCGCGCCCTTCGCTTGATCCTTAGCTCCCTGATTTTTATTAGCCGCCTCTTCCGGCTCGGCCTCCGGCGGCGACTCGTTGTGGAGCACCGTCAGTGCCTTGACCGTCTTGAGGACTCCAGCCGCGCCGCCGACGTGGTCCTTGTGCGCGTGCGTCACGATAAAATAATCAAGCTGTTTGACGCCATAACGGTTCAAGGCATCGAGCACGACCTTCTCCTTGCCGGCATCGCCCGCATCAATCAACAGGCTCTTGCCCGTCGGCGAGATAATCAAGATCGCATCGCCGTCAACCGGTCCAACATCGAGCACGTGGACCTGAAGCTCGCCGCCCGAAGGCGGGGGCGGTCTGTGCTGCCACCAGGGCAGAAAAAACTTGTAACCGACGAGGCCCGCCGCGACCAGCACGATGAACACGACGGCGAGCATGCACCCGCACCCTTTGCCTCTACCTTGAGCCACTCAAATTCTCCTCCCACGGGCACGTCCGGTCCAAACTCATCAACTATAACTATAGCGGTCCATCTATTCTGCAAATTCAGACCATGAGAATGTTTTGCCGCGTCTTCTATTTCTTCCATACCACGTTAGCGAGCCGCGACCGGTGATGATTGTTCCAATCTTTTCTTCGTTCGCGAATATCTTGAAACTCATCGAGCTGCCGGCTTTGGTTAGTTCCAAAACCTGCATGTTAGCCTTCACAGTATGCTTTTTTAGCACGCTCTTTTTTGTCATAAAGTCTCCTCCCGTTGGAGAGAGAGTTGAGAACTTCTAATCGTCTCCGGAAGGCACAGGCTCGTGCTCGCGCGCGTATTGTGTTTTGGCCTCGCGTGTGATGCGTGTCGGGTAGCGGGCTGTCCAGCAGGCGACGCAGGCCGAGTCCTGTGGGATGCCTGTGGCTTCGAGCATGCCTTCCAGGGAGAGATAGCCGAGCGAGTCGGCCTCTATAAAACGGCAAATCTCTTCCGTAGACATCTGCGCGGCGATGAGGTCCGCTTTGTCGGGCGTGTCCACGCCGTAATAACATGGTCCGATGGTCGGCGGGCAACTGATGCGCATGTGGACTTCGCTCGCCCCGGCTTCGCGCACCATGCGGACAATCTTTTTGGAGGTCGTGCCGCGCACGATGGAATCGTCAATGAGGACGATGCGGCGGCCTTCTATGAGGTGACGCACGGGGTTGAGTTTGATGCGCACGCCGAAAGAGCGTATGGACTGTTTAGGCTCTATGAAGGTGCGGTGGACATAATGATTACGCACGAGGCCCTGGCGATAACTGATGCCGCTCTCGGCAGCGTAGCCGATGGCCGCCGCGACACCCGAATCGGGCACAGGCACCACGATGTCGGCCTCCGCAGGTTGCTCTACGGCCAGACGCCTCCCCATCTTGTGGCGCGAGCGGTTGACGGACTGGCCGAAGATTAAGGAATCGGGCCGCGCAAAGTAGACATGCTCGAAGATACACATGGAGTGCTCTTGCGCGTGTAGCGGATGCGAGGAATGAAGACCTTCGCGATTGATAACAAGCATCTCGCCCGGCTCAACGTCGCGCACGTAGCGCGCGTCAATGAGGTCGAAGGCGCAGGTCTCCGAGGCTATCACCCAGGCATCCTTGAGGCGTCCCAGGGCGAGCGGGCGAAAGCCCCGCGGGTCGCGTATGGCAATCAGCGAGTCCGGCATCAGGAAGAGCATGGAGAAAGCGCCTTCCACTTCACGCAGGACTGTAGGGATGGCTTCGGCGACAGACTCTGCGCGCGAGCGAGCGATGTCGTGCAGCACGACTTCAGTGTCCGAAGTTGATGAGAAGATCGCGCCTTCGCGTTCGAGCCTCTTGCGCGCTTCGGAGGCGAAGGGGAGATTTCCGTTATGACAGATGGCTATCTGCCCGTGCTGGCAGGCGACGAGGAAGGGCTGCGCTTCGCGTATGGAGACCTCTCCGGCGGTAGAGTAGCGCACATGCCCGATGGCGCTCGCGCCCGGCAGACTGTCCAGACGCGTCTGGTCGAAGACATCCGAGACGAGGCCCATCGCGCGCTCCGAGCGCAGCTCAGAGCCGTTCGAGCTAACGATGCCGCAAGATTCCTGCCCGCGATGCTGCAAGGCGTAGAGGCCCAGGTAGGCCATGCGCGCAGCCTCCGCGTGACCGTAAATACCAAAGACGCCGCACTCGTCGCGGAACTTTTCAGTGGCCGAATGATTCAAGACTCTACCCCTCTTGAGGAGGACCGCAGCGGTCTACAAAGACCCGCTGCCCACAGGTTCGTTCAGACTGAGCTTAGTCTACTTCTCCTTCGGCTTCAATTCACGCGACGCAAGGGATGACTAACGACACTTCATAAGCTGCCCTTCCGAGCCATGTGTGAGCGTGAAGGTTTCACCCTCTTCATCTTCACCGGCGAATTTAACCCTCACAGTCATGCTCTGGCCGCGCACCGTGCCGATATAGACGACGGGCTGTTCGCTCGTCTCCTGGTCCTGGCGTATGGGTCCGCCGCGCTCCGGCACGTAAACGCCGCCGACCTCGAAATGACCGCCCGCATCAACCACGATCTTTTGATTAATAGAGCCATGCGCGCAGTCGTATTCGAGCCTCGCCCCTTTGTCCGTCACTTCCATCCTGAGATGCAGGCCGCCCCATGTGCCGTGGGCCAGTGCGCTCTGCTTCGTCTGCTTTGGAAGTCTCTTCATTTTTCTCCTCTGGCCGACTCCCAACGGCGCTGTCAACGCAAGGACGAGCGGCAGGAGTAGCACGGCTCTCATCAATCTTGAATTTTTCATCTCACGCTCCACAGTCTTTCCAACATCTTAACAGAAGCTGGGCGAGCACGCGTGCCCTTCACCTCTTGCGTCTCATCAAATGAATTTCGCTCGACTGGTCCAAAGTCGAATCACCACCAACCCAAAAGCTTCCACCAGCCGAGGCCACACGCCGTCCAGATTAAGATGTTCGGCACGGAGACAAGGAAGCCCAGCAGCCACCATCTGCGCTGCCTGACATAGCCTGCGCCGAAATAGATGGGCGCGGGCGTCGTCCCGTAGTGCGTCAGCGAAGCGTCCAGGTTTGAGAAGTAGGCGAGCATGAGGGCGGCCAGGATGGGCGGCGCTCCGGCTGCGATGATGACGACGAGGAAGGGCGTATACATGGCGCTCGCGTGCGCGGTGATGCTGGCAAAAGCGTAGTGCGCGTAAAAGTATATGAGGAGCAGGACGGCGAGCGCGGCCCACCACTTCCAGCCGACGGTCAGGTTGGCCGCCGTCTCCGCGAAGCGTTTAGTAATGCCCGTCTCACCGAGCGCCTCGGCCATACGCACCAGCCCGCCATACCAGATAAACACATCCCAGGCCCTGCGCTCGGAGATGAGGTCTTCCCAATCCAGCACGCCGCTCAGGAAAAGCACGCAGATGCCAACCAGCGCGACCACAGCGTAATGCAGACTACTGAGCACTGTTATCACAGAGAGATTAATCCCGCCAAAGGCAGGCATCATCCAGAGCACCGCGATGAGCACGAAGACGGCCAGCATCATCTTCTCGTGCCGAGACATCGGACCCATCTCAAGCAGCTCTCTGGAAGCCAGCTCGGCGGCTTCCGGCGTGCGCTTAATCTCCGGCGGGAAGAGGCGATACAAAAGCAGCGGCACGACTATCAGAGACACGAGGCCGGGCACGATTGCGCCCACGAGCCAGCGGCTATAGCTGAGGTCAATCTGAGCCACCGCTTTGGCAAACTTGGCAATCAGGACGTTGGAAGCCTGACCCGTCAGGAAGATCGCGCAGATGATGACATCGCATTGATAAAGCAGAACCAGGAGGAATGCGCCGAGTCGTCTTTCGGTTGGTCCAGGCGCAGAGTTGTAAGCTTCCGAGATGCTCTTGGCGATGGGGAAAAGTATGCCGCCGTTGCGCGCGCCGTTTGAAGGGACGACCGAGGCCAGCAAAGCATCCGTCAGGACCAGCGCGTAACCAAGCCCGAGCGTGCTGTGTCCGATGGCGCGGATAAAGAGAAACGCTATACGCCGTCCCAATCCCGTCTTAATCATCCCGCGCGAGATAAAGAAGGCCGCCAGCACGAGCCACACAATCGGGTCTGCGTACCCGGCCAGGGCTTCGTTAACGGGCATCACGCCCGCGAGCGCCAGCGCCGTCACGCCGAGCAGGACCATCGCCCCGCCCTCGATTGGACGCAGCACCATCCCCAGAATCGTCGCCGCGAAGATTGCCAGCAAACCCCAGGACCGCCGCTCGATGCCTTGAGGCACCGGGCTGAGCGCAATACTCCCCGCGACAATCAGAATGATGGCCCACTTGATGAGCCGCAGCCTCTTGCCCCTTTTCGCTATCGCTTCAATCTCAACGGGATTCTCTACCGTTTGATGAGCCTTTTTCATGCGTCTTGATGTTCTGGATATTCGAGTCGCAGAGCGCCGAGAGCAGACGAATACTACAGCAGTTTGCATCTTAATGAGTAAGACGAACCGCACCTTGACCTCGCTGTAATTGGCCTCGTGAGCGATATTCGTTACACTGATGGAAATCTTTCGGCTAATTAAGACAGCAGGCAGGCAAAACCGAAACGGACCTGCGCGGCGTATTTATCAAGAGAGAATCGAAGCCTGAGCTTAAAACGTGATGCTGATTAAAAAGCCGGACGACATTAAATCGAGCGAGATTACGGACAGGAATCTCTATCTCAATCGCAGACTCTTTATGCGCGGCGCGGCGTTGGCCGCGACCACCGTTGGGACGGGTGCGCTCTATCGCGCGCTCAACCCGCCGCCGCCACAGGTCAGGGCAGGCGAGAAGATTGAGGCAGTGGTCCAGCCAGCGCCTCGGACGGCCAAAGAGCAGGGCTTTACGGTTGACGAGAAGGTGACATCTTTTGAAGACATCACCAACTACAATAATTTTTACGAATTCTCGACAGACAAGCGCGATGTCGCCGTCGAAGCCCAGGGATTTGTGACGCGCCCCTGGACCGTCTCGGTCGAAGGTCTCGTCAACAAGCCGAAGGTCTTCGATCTTGATGACCTGACGAGGCTCGCGCCGCAGGAAGAGCGCATCTATCGCTTTCGCTGTGTAGAGGGTTGGTCCATGGTTATTCCCTGGGTAGGCTATCCGCTCAAGGCGCTGCTGGACCAGGTTGAGCCTAATTCGCAGGCGAGCTATGTCGCCTTCGAGACTCTTTATGATCCACAGCGGATGCCCAACCAAAAGCGGGGCGTGCTCGAATGGCCCTATGTCGAAGGCTTGCGGCTTGACGAGGCGATGCACCCTTTGACGCTTCTCGCCTCGGGCCTCTATGGAGAAAAGCTGCCGCCGCAGGACGGCGCTCCCGTGCGTTTGGTCGTGCCCTGGAAATACGGCTTTAAGAGCATCAAGTCAATCGTCAAGATTAAGCTCGTCGCAACGCAGCCGCCGACCACCTGGAACAAGGAAGCGGCGAGCGAATACGGCTTCTACTCGAACGTTAACCCGCGGGTCAATCACCCGCGCTGGAGCCAGGCACGCGAGCGGCGCATAGGCGAGTTTGGGATGCGCGAGACCCTCATCTTCAACGGCTACGCAGAGCAGGTCGCGCATCTTTACGAAGGGATGGATTTGAGGGCCAACTTCTAAAACCAGAGATGATCAAAGTGCAGGACACAAAATTTTTCAAGCTCTTGCTCTTCGTCAACAGCCTCGTGCCGCTCACGCTGCTTGGCTGGGACGCTCTACGTCACAGGCTCGGCGCAAACCCGCTCGAATTCGTGACGCGCACGACAGGTATGCTGACGCTCATCTTTCTGCTGCTCTCGCTGGTGGTCACGCCGCTGAGAAAGTTGAGCGGCTGGAACTGGCTCGGTAAGTTTAGAAGGATGGTCGGCCTCTACGCTTTCTTCTACGCCCTGCTGCACTTTCTAACCTATGTCTGGTTTGACCGTTTCTTTAACTTGAAGAGTATCGTGCTGGACACGCTCGCGCGGCCCTTCATCGCGGTCGGGATGGCGTGCTTCTTCATCCTCATCCCGCTAGCCGTGACTTCGACCAACGGGATGGTCAAGCGTCTCGGCGGCAGGCGCTGGAACCGTTTGCACAAGGCCGTCTACGTGGCGGGCGCGCTCGGCGTGCTGCATTTCTACATGCTGGTCAAGTCTGACACGCGCCTCCCGATTGCTTTCGCCATCGCGCTCGCGCTCCTCTTAGGCTATCGCATCGCCAAAGCCTACATGCCGCCGCCAAATCCTAAGACGAGCGTGCGCACGCTCATCCCGCCGCGTTAGATAAAGAAAGCTTGACGAAGACGGGCGGCGCAGCCTCAGGCCACACCGCCCGTTTTTAGAGAGGGTACTGGCCTTTTACTGTCGGCAGGTTCGGTCCGGCAAATTTCTGCAAGCAGAAAATATGACCGTTCTCTTATCGGTCGAGACGAAGACCGATGGACAGAGGAAGCTTCCGTCCTGGGCCTGATAGCCCCAGAGCATCCCGCCGCCATTGTTCGTCGTTGTTCTTCCGTTGTACCACTGCACGGCCTTAGCAGTGGTTCTCTCTCCGCCTCTGGGAAAAACAATCGTCGTGTATTGATTTCCCAGGAAACCGTTATCCGGCATGTTCCTCGTGTAATCGAATCTCATGAACAACGTCTCCGTGTCGTTGCACGTGTACTGTTCGAGGTTGGTTGGAGTCTCTCCGGTGACTGCCATCATGGCCCTTCTGGCCTTCTGGCGCTTTGATTTCGACCTGCGCTGTCCGGCTGCCGACACGCAAATGAGCGAAATGGTGAGCAATAATCCGAGCAAAACGCAGAGTGCGCGTTTGACAGATGAGGTTGTCATGGTTGTCTCTCCTGTAGCCCTGGCGGGCTTTAGTTAAGCGGACTGGTTCCGCCGGGTTGATGTGTGAGGCGAGGGTTTCTTAACTTCGGCCTTGTCGCCTCGATGCGAGCCGGACCAGAGCTTTTTTACTGGTCCAGCTTTGACCGGGATCATCGCCAATGAGGAAACTTCTGACCCCGTTTGGAATTTTGCACCTTTGAGAAACGCCAATGGCGATATTCGAGAGACGCGAGAAACTGGACCAGTTTGCGTACCCTTCAGGATGAGATTTAAATAAAGATGAAAAATCCGAGCGGCTGAGCGATGAGCATCAGAGAAAGAGACGCGGCGGGCCGGTCCTGCGTCCGATTGACTCGCTGCCGGATTTATCGTAGAAGCAGAAGGCACGAGTCGTTCAATCGTCTCTCACATCACGACTCGAAAATATCCGAAGGAGCGGGCAATGAGCAAAACGGAGAAGGAATCGACCACGACGGATGCGGAAGAGCCATCGAAGGCGGAGCTTCAGCGGCGGCTCGAAGAGACGCGCGAATCCATCTCGCAGACGGTTGATGAGATTAAAGAGAGCGTCACGGAGCAGTACGAGTCTGTCAAGGAGACTGTCACGGGTGTCCTGGATTACCGCGAACAGTTTCAGCAGGAGCCGCTGGTCTGGAGCATCGGCGCGCTCTCGGCTGGCTTCGCGCTCGGCTATACGCTCGGCTACGCGCACAAGAACACGGATGCTCACGGCCACGCTCAATCACAGATCGCAGCCTTCGCCGACAGCCTCTTGGACGAGCTGTCAACGGTCGGCAAGAGCTTTATCATGCCCACGCTCAACTTTAAGATTAAAGAGCTGTTCGGCTTTGATTTCGCGGGACTGCTTGAAGAGGTGGGCGAAACGAGAAAGGGCGGCGCGAAAAAGTCGGCTGCCGCGAAAGCTTCGTCTTCAGCGAAAGGCTCATCAAAAAAAGGCTCGGCCAGGAAACAGAGCGCGAAGAAAAGAGCTGCCGCGAAAAAGGGGCGCGCGAAAAAGAGCAAGGCCAGCTAACCTGTGGTCCAATATCAGACGAACTTCACAGAGAGAGAGACAAGCTTCAAACAGTTCTCTTAAATTCTGAGAGCGGCGAAAAATATTAGCCGGGGTCAAGCAGCAGTAGTCGCCTAGCTTGAGCGAGCGTTGCTGGCTTATCCCCGGCTAACTTCTTCTTCTCTGCCTTTTCAGGGTTGAGAGCCGTCTTGCCTTCTCTGACTGGCCCGCCTATGGCTCAATCGGCGTGCCCTGATGAAAGACCGCGAGCCATTTGCCGCCACGCATGGTCCAGATCGTCGTGGCTCTTTCGTTGACCTGTATGGTCTGCCCGCCCGCGACCACTTTTCCTGTGACCTTGTAGATGACCATCGCAGCATCTTTATCAATCATCGCCACCTTAAAATCGCTGAGCACAAGGTCGCTGAAAGTCAGGCCGCGCAGTTCCTCAATCGTTTGTGCTTTGGTATTGATTTTATCTCCGCTGACTTCCAGTTGATCTTCGGCCAGGAATTTTCCAAACGCTTCCATGTCCTTCTTTTTGATAGCCTCCCAGACCTGCCTCTCTCTGGCTTCGAGGATGGTTTGAGGGTCCGTCTTAACTCCCCTGTACATGCCGCCCGCATTACGTTTTGTCCCTGACGTTCCTCCTCCCTTTTGAGGCGGCTTAATCCCCTGCGCGTCTTGGGCCAGGCAGGGCGCTGCCAGCAACAGCGGAATGAGTAGCAGAAAACCGTTTAGAACTTTTCTCATCTTGATTTCTCCATTCGAGTGGATAAGGGATACGGGTTTTGACGAAGTGCTGCCTAAGAGCCTGTGGCTCGCAAACGGATTGCTTTGAAGCGAGTGACTTGCGAAGCCGTTTGTGTATCAAAGCACGGGTCTGCGTGTCAATCTGTTTTTCACGGCGGCGTTTACCGAAAGCGTTTGAAAGCGTTATGATAACGCGCATGGAGAATGAGCGAAGAACCGACGAGCGCGTGGAGAAAAGCCTGGAGGCCAACTGGGAAGGACTCTCCGGCAGATACCAGGGGCGCATCAGCGATATAGGACTGGGCGGGTGCTTTATAGATACGCACGGGACGGTGGAAGTCGGCGAGATTGTCAGCTTCGAGATTAAGCTGCCCGAAGGCGGCTCGCTCCCCTTGCGCGGCGAGGTCGCCTTTTATCATCCGAACATAGGCTTTAGCCTCTGCTTCACCTTTCTCACGGATGAAGAGCAGGAGCAGATCAGGCAGTTGATGACCTCCTGAATCGCATCTCGAAAAAAGTTCCGGCCAGGTGAGTCGTCCCCCAACCACTCACCTGGCCGGACTTGTAATCACAACCAGCTCTCCCCCAAGAAGCAAGGTTATGATTGAGCTAACCCTTCCGAACGCGTGCGCCTTTTAACTTTTTGGTCCGGCGAGATTGCTTTTGTCAGTTTCGGAGAGCCGCCTGCGTCTGCCAGCGGACGGCCCTCCGAAACTGACGGCAGCCATGGAGGTCGCTCCCCGACAAAGCGCCAACATGACATCTCTTGAGAGCAAAAATCCTTTGCTCCTCGAATCCGTCAACAGACCAAAATTTTCAATTCACGCGCCCCGCGTGGCCTGCCAATGCCAACCCCAAATTTTCTCCGCCTAAACTGAAGATATAATGACAAAGGGTGGTTGAGAAAAACTTGAGGTGAGGAAAAAAAAAGAGCTTTTTTTGAAAAAAAATTTCGATTACTGAAAAAATTTTCCGAAGAATTTCCGTTCCGGCCAGTTTAAAAAGAGGAAGGCACGGCCCGCAGATGTCTCGCCGTGCCCTCGCTGAACCTCTCTAAATCCTTGAAACCGTTTGCGTTCCGGCTTATCGCGCGCCGGAATTGGTCATCAGGACCATCGCGTGCGCGAGGTCCGAGCGCGTCAAAGCGCCCTGTGGGCGGAAGGCCCCGCCGTCCGCCGAGAGCAGCCCGCGCGAGAGAGCAACCGCGACGTAGCCGCGTTTATCCGTAGGGATGCCAGCCAAATCCGTCAGCGCCAGCAGCTTTGGCTGCCCGTCGCCCTGCGCCTCTGCCTCAAGCCCCGCCGCACGCACTAGCACGACAGCCGCCGTCACTCTGTCAACCTGATTATTGGGACGGAATTGGCCGCCCGCCGCCGCGTCCGTAAAGAGCGGCCCGTTTGGTGCAGCCTGCACGCTCTCGACGAAATTCATCATTGAGCGGTCGCGCACATCCGTATAGCTCGGCTGGCTCGGCATGTACTGCGGAACGCGCCCTGCCATCACCAGCGTCGCCGCCAGGTCGCCGCGCGAGACGCCCGCATCAGGACGGAAATTGTTGCCCTGCGGGAACATGAAGAACATACGCAGCGCCTGGTAAATGTCCGCGCGCCTGGTCTGGCCGAGACCGCCGAGGTCTTTGAGCGGCGCATACTCTGCGCGCGTAATCTCAAGCACGCCGTTGAAATTCTGCGGCGTCCCGACAGCGCCGAGCATATTGGAAACAGTGATATTCCAGGAACCGCTGGCGGGCAGCTTGACCATCACGCGCTCGCGCTTGCCCGTCAAACCCGGCAGGCTGACGGTGTCGCCGCCGTCCTGCCTCTTCTTGTTCGGGTCGTAGACGGAGAGCGTCAGGTCGTTAAGACTAAGGAGCGGCCAGGCGACCTGGACCGAAGCGAACAGAGCATGCTCAGGCACGGCGGCGTTCAGCTCGTAATTAAGCCCCGGATTGACAGTGCCCTTGAACTCCTGCCAGGGATCGCTGACGAAGCGTACCTGCCCTCTATCGAGCGAGGCGCGCCATGTCCCCATACGCCTTTGCGCGAAAGCGGCTTCGAGCACGGCTGCGTGCGCATTGAGCATTCCGGCTCCGACCTCATGCTGATAATAAGAGGGGAGCGGGGTCGCCGTGCGTTGTAGTATGTCCTTGATTTGAGCTGGCGCGAGGCTCGGGTTGGCTTCGAGCATGAGAGCTATGCTACCGGCCACCTGCGGCGCGGAAAAGCTGGTCCCGCTGGCCGTCGTGTAATAAGGCAATTCGGATGAGTTGAGCAGTTGCGTGTCAGCTCCGGCAGCGCCAGTCGTTCCCGTCAGGCTAACTCCGCTCGAACGCAGGCTGATAACATTGACGCCCGGTGCGACCAGCGTCGGACGAAAGAGCGAGCTACCGAAATCGCCGCGCGAAGACCACTTTGCCAGCCGCCCGCGCTCGTCCGTCCCACCGACGCTGATAACCCACGGCGCGACCGCGTAAGGATTGAGCGTGTGCAGCCCGTCGCCCGTGTTGCCCGCAGAGAAGACTACGCTCACGCCGCTATCCGTCAACATCTTGGTGGCGACGTTAACGGGGTCGTTGAGGTCAAAGACAGAGTTGGCAGAGAAGCTGCAATTAACGACGCGGACGTTCTGCTGCCGTGCATGGCTCAACAGGTAATCAAAGCCTGAGAGGACGAAAGAGAGCGTCAGGTCGCCGGCGCTGAGGCCAACCACGCGTGCGCCCGGCGCGACCCCGTTATACTTGCTGCCGGAACGCGCGCCGCTGCCCGCGATGACGCCCGCGACGAAAGTGCCATGCCCGTAGGCCTGGTCCGTATTCGGCACGTTCTCGATGGCGGCGGGCGGCGTAAAGCCTGCGCCAGCGCTCTGCGTGTCGGCCAGCTTGACGTTCTGCACGACGCGCCCCGCGAGATCGTCATGTGTCCCGTCCAGACCCGTGTCGAGCACGGCGACCGTCACGCCGCGGCCCGTGACGGGCTGTCCGCTGTTGTTGCGCACGAGGTCCGCATCCCTGCGCGCGCGGTCTACGCCGTTGACGGCGAGCCGCTGGTCCATATTCATCTGGAGCGTGCGATTGCCGTAGATGGAGCGGACAGAGGAAAGATGCGAGATAGCGAAGAGTTGATGTCTGGTCGCAGTCAGCGTGACCATCGGGAGCACGCTGTAGAGGGTGCCCGCGAGAACGCCTATGCGTTGGAGGTCCGCGATGTCGGATTCCGAAGGATAGCGGTGAAAGACGACGATGGCGTTAACGTTGCTGTCATCGGTCATGCGGTCGAGCTGAAGCGCCAGCTCAGGGTCAACGCTCTGCAAACCGGACTGGCTCATCGTCTGACCGTAGAGCGCCGTGTACTGGCCGAGTCCTGTCCTGACAATGGAATCTGCGCCGGAGATGGCGATGCCCGCCGGATTACTGACCGTCAGCGTATCCGCGCCCGTGATAGTAATACCGTTCGGAGAGATGTTAAAGACATCTCCGTTCGGGGCGAAGACAGTGACGCTGTCCGCACCCGAAATCATGATGCCGTCCGCACCCGATGCCATAATCCCGTCAGCGCCAGATGCCATGATGCCGTCTGCGCCGGAGGCCATAATGCCGTTGGCCCCGACCACGCGGACTGTATCCGCACCGCTGGTCTTGATGCCGTTCGCCTGGTTGATGATGATGGAATCGGCGGAATACTTCGTGCCGTCAGCACCTGAAATCATGATGCCGTCTGCGCCGGAAGCCATGATGCCGTCTGCGCCGGAGATCATAATCCCATCCGCGCCAGAAGCCATGATGCCGTTCGAGCCTGTGTAAGTCACACCGTCCGCGCCGGAGGCCATGATGCCATCCGCGCCCGAAGCCATAATCCCGTCGGCCCCTGAGGCCATAATTCCATCGGCCCCGGAAGCCATGATGCCATCCGCGCCGGAGGCCATGATACCGTTTGGACCAAAGGCCAGATAACCGTCAGCGCCCGATGCCATGATGCCGGAAGTATTGTGATAATTAACCCCATCCGCGCCCGAAATCATGATGCCGTCAGCGCCGGAAATCGTGATTCCCGCCATGACGGGACCGACACCGAGCAGGAGGATAAGGGCCAGCGCGACAAACTGGGACAATCTTCGGGTAATTCTGGTCATTCTTTCAGGAAGTCGAAATGCGAATCTATGGATTAAATGCGATGTCCTAACGGCAGGCACTTCCCGCGTCGGGACGGGACATACTTGCGAGGTCAGAGCTTGCGGCTCAATCTTGAAATCTAACATAAGACTGCTTTTCAATCGTTGCATATATCTTGCATTTGTCTATCAAATACTACTGACCTTCGTAGCTTCGGGCGAAACTACCCTTGTTAGACCATACTATTTTACCAGCTCGCGGTAAACCTTCTGCGTCTCGGAGGCAGGCTCGACGCCCAGTTCTTTGCGCAGCAGCTTGCGCAAAGTCTCATACTGCTCCTTGACGGCGACGCGATTGCCGAGCGCGGCGTGGGCGCGCATGATAATGCAGTGTATATCCTCTCGAAAGGCATCGTCGCGGAGGATTTGCTGGGCCAGTTGGAGCGCGCGCGGCCAGTCTTCAGTCTTTTGCGCGACCGCCGCCAGCGCCTCCAGCATACGCAGGTGCTGCTCGCGATAGTAGGAGCGCTGCTCCTCGACCCATTCGTCGTAGCTGCCCTGCATAAAATCGCCGCGATAAAGCGCGATGGCCTCTTCGTAAGAGGCTATGCAGCGGTCAAAATCTCTGGCGCGGCGCGCCGCCTCGCCCTCGGCCAGCAGGCGGTCGAACTCTTCGGTGTCTATCCTGTAAGAGAATTCAGGATTGAGTATGTAATCGCCGTCGCGGTAGAGCAGAAAATTCTGTTTGAGCGGCTGTTTGCTGTTGAGGGCCTTGCGTATGTGCGAAACGGTCGGGTGAAAATTCTTTTCGACGGCCTCGAAATCGGCCTCGCCCCAGAAGGTATCAATGATCGAATCTTTAGATGCGCGACGATGACGCCTGGATGCTATAAAGCAGAGAATATCGCGTGCGCGTTTGGTGGTCCAGGCATCGGCGGCGAAGGGTCGCGCAGGGTCTCGGAAAATCTCCACAGGTCCGAGCATATTGAGAGTCAGGTCAACGACCGGCTTGGCGATGGCATCAACCGCTATCGCGGCGGGCGTCGCGCTCTGGACCAGCGCACGCGTCTCTTCAGCCGGAGTCGCGGCCAACTGCTCGCGCACATCTGGCGGCAATAGCTCTGCGGCTTCCGGCGCGGCGAACAGTTGAGGATGATAGGCGACCTCTCGCTGCAACCAGTATTCGTAATCGTAGCGCGCGGCCAGGTCCAGAGCGCGGCTCAGGTAGTCCAGCATCTCTCCGCCGTCGCGCCCGGAGGCCAGCTCGCACTCGGCCAGCGCCATGCAAGCCTGCACTTCATAGTAATAAAGACCCTGCGCACGAAAGTATTGAAGGGCGGGTTCAAGCTCCGCGCGCGCGCCCGGCTGGTCCGATTGCGCGAGCAGGATGCGGCCACGCGTCAGCCTCGCCGTGTTAAGACCTATCTCGTTGCTGTCGGACGAGCGCGTGTTGATGAGCTTGTCAATGACGGAGCGCGCCCCGGCCAGGTTTCCGACCTGAAGCTCTAGCAGCGCCTGCTCTTCGAGCAATTCGTAGTGCGAGAGATTATTAATCCCCGCGTCTTCATAAGAGCGCGCGGCCCGCTCGTAAAATTCTTTGGCCCGCGCCACGTCTCCGCGTTCGCGGTAAAGATTCCCGTAGGTCTCGAAAGTCTCTGCGCGCTGCGCGACGAGGTTGAAAAGCTGGCAGCATTCCAGGGCGCGTTCCAGATGCTGCTCGCACAGCTCAATCTCGCCGCGATAAAGATGGCAGCGCGCGATGTTCAGATAAGCCCAGGTCTCCTGCGGCATCGGAGCGCCCGTGTGGCTTGAATGAATCATCCGGCGCAGCCAGCGCAGCGCCTCGCCGAAATCCCCTCGGACCATCGCGGGCAGCCCCAGGTTGTGCGTAATGATGCGGACGTACTGCTCGTCCTGCCGGTCTTCGGCCAGTTGCAAGGCGTTGCGAAATTCAAGCTCGGAGGCGGCGCACTGTCCCGTTGCGACGAGGCACAGCCCGCGCGTATTGCCGCACTTGATACGCACGAGCGAGCCTTCATCCGTCAGTTCCAGTGCGCGGTCAAGATAGGCGAAGGCTTTTTCATAAGCGCCGCGCCGACGCTCAATCGTGGCGAGAGAATGGAGCGCCTCGGCTTCGCCTTCCTGGTCGCCCTGCTCGTGAAGGAGCGTCGCGGCGCGGCGAAACCAGGCGTGCGCCGTCTCAAACTCTCCGCGCAAGCGTGCGACTTCAGCCCGCCAGACCAACGCTCGCGGGTAAGCTTCGAGCGCCTCCGCAGGAATACTTTCGGCTGAAGAAGCCAGCGAGACGAGCGCGCCGCTGGTAATCCAGGCTCGCCCCTTGTCTGCAATCAGCCGGGCCGCGCGCTCGAACTCTTCCGCCGCCAGCAGATGGCGCATGGCCTGCTCCCACTGCCCGCGCTCGATGAAATAATCCGCCAGCCTCGCGTGCTCTACCGAAAGCCCGCTGCTGCCGATTTCCGTCCTCAGCCGTCGGCGCAGAAAGCTCTGGAAGAGCGGGTGCAGGCGATACTCTTCGCCGCGCTCGTCCGAAGCCACTGTGATAAAGACATTGCGCCGGACCAGCGCGGGCAAGACGGACGAGCAGGCCATCTCAGCATAGAGCCGCCCGCAGGTTTCCAGCTCCACGCGGTCCAGCAAAGAGATGCGCAGCAGAAACTTTTGCACCTCTTCCAGCTCATCTGCGAAGACCTCTTCGGCGAAATAGTCGAAGATTTCACGCTCGGACTGGCGCAGGACTTCGACCAGATTCAGGCTGCTGCCATCGTTGCTGCGCGCGAGCGCCTGCCGCTGCGCCACCTGCCTGACGAGTTGCAGCGCCGTAATCCAGCCGTGCGTCCGCTCGCGGTATTCGGCCAGTTGCTCGGGCGTTAATTCGAGATCGAAGACCTGACGGAAAAGCTGCTGCGTCTCTTCGTCTGTAAAGAGCAGCTCGTTGCGGTCAATGATGGCGAGAGAGGCTTGCGAGCGCAGACGCGCCAGCGCGAGCGGCGGCACGTCGCGCGAGATGATGATGACGTGCATGACATCGGGCAGGTATGCCAGCAGGCGGTCAACGACCGAGTGGACGGGCGTCTCTTCGCCGAGGTGATGATAATCGTCGAGCACCAGAATAAACTGCTGGTCCACACGCTCCAAAACCTCGTTGAGCAGCACGTCAACGGCGCGCTCGGGAGCCTGGACCAATTCGCCCGAGGATTCGTAGAGATACGAGAGCGTGACATCGCCGAAGCCCGGGACAGCCTGCTTGATGCCGTGCGTGATGTAGCCCAGAAAGACGAAGGGGTCTGCGTCCGTGTGGTCCAGTTGATACCAGACGAACTGGCGCGCGTGCGAGCGTACAAAATCCGCGACCAGGGTGGTCTTGCCGGAGCCTGCGTTGGCTGTGACGAGCGTCACCGGGTGGACCAGGTTTGCCAGCAGCCGCTCGGTCAGGCGCGGTCTTGAGAGCAGCGCCGGAGCAGGGCGCGGCGGCAACAGCTTGGTGCGCAGAAAGAAGGTTGGCGGCGCAGCCCTTTGCGCGACGTTGGTCGTCAAAGGAGACTGGCTGGCAATCTCTTGACCGGAGCCATGTTCCATTGGGCTGTGCCTCGCGGGAGTCGGGGAATCGGGCTGTAAGCTTAACACAGTCAAATTACACGCGAGCTAAAATTTGTCCACCCGGCGCTTCCCCCGCGCCGTCAATTAATCGCGAGGATGATGCGAGGCACTGAGAAAGAAAGGGACGAACCAGGGCGGCGCCAGAGAGCGATGAATGATAAAGGGTCAGCTTATTGATTCATTTAATCGTTGACTCATGAGAATCGAGTCGGCCCTTGAATCAATTCCCGCGGTTTACGCGGCTGGCGCGCCTACTTATAACGAACGGCTCTGCAACTGTCTTCTAGGCGAGTTGCGCAGTCTGCGCTCGGTCGTCACGAAGCTGTCGGAGACGGCTTTACCCGAAGAGCTGAGGACGTACCCGAACTTATCCAGGGTCGAGGCGCGGCCACGCGAATGTTGCAGCGCGACGAGGGCATGCGCTTCCGAAAGACCGTAGGTCTCAAAGAGCTTGACGGCCTCCCCTTGCGTGAAGGCCAGCGTCGGCTCTTCTATGACGCAGAGCATCTGTTTGGAGCGCATACGCCAGAGCGGCGCGGGCGGCATGCTGCGCCCTGTAATAAGCATGTGCGCGTCTGCGGGTAAGAGCGGCAACAGCCTGCGAAAGAAAGGCACGACCCATTCTTCGTCATAGACCAGATGCAGGTCGTCTATGATAATCAGGAGCGGGTCGCCACCGTGTTCGAGCAGCTCGTAGACAAAGCCTTCGGCCAGCACGGGCATGTCTTCGATGGTCGCGGATTCCATCAGGGGGGCAAACGTCTGCTCGCCAAACCCTGGCCGCTCGCGGCGCACGCTCTCAATCAGATACTGAAAAAAGATTCGCGGGTCGCCGTCCGAGGCGTCCACCTTGTACCAGGCGACGCGACGCCCGCAGCGACGAGCAAAATCAGAAGAGAGCATAGTCTTGCCTGTCCCCGCGCGACCATTGATGATGGTCGAGGTGCAGGAGGTCAGGCTGCCATGCAAAAGACTGAGCAGGCGCGCACGCGATAGGCGCGGCTCAGAGGGGAGCATGAGTTTGTCGAGGATTAATTGCATTGTTCCAATCCCCCGGTCTTGACCGAGTTCGGCAAAGCGCATGAGGATGCGTTCGGGCGAGCGTCCGGCCATTTCAACTGCGGCGCAAACCGGCTCTCTCGAAAGCGGTGAAGAGGCCGTGAGGCTCAAGTGACCGCGCGTGCGGTCGCTCGCTTCCCGAGTTTCCCGCAGATAAAGCCCGTGCGCGTGATTTTCAAGACTTCTCATCAACTCTTAAATTCCCGACGCCCTTGAAATTACCCCGGCCTCGAACGGCTGCCGCGAGCAACCTTTCGCGCCAAACTGAAAAAATTGTAAAACATCTCACTTGAGGAATTCTTGAGGCACGCAAACGGTTGAAAAGATTGGGTTTTGCCGGAAACCCCCGGCCACAAAATGGGGCCCCGGGGTGATGATAAAGAGCCGTCCGGCCTGAGTCTGTGGCTGAGCATGGGGCTGGCAAGCCATCTGAGCAGGCTATCCGGCAAGGGATTTCCGCGAGTTGCCCGATAACGATTTTTTCATCCTGCTTTCTCTCGCTCGGGTTGAATTTTTGATTCGCCTGGCGGCTTGCATTTGGACACTTAGCTTGAAGCGCGGCGCGGCGCAAAAATAAGTTCTGGACCAGTTGGAATGAGTATATAATCCGAAAGATTTTAGAGTTGAATATTATTGCTGAAGCAAAAAGGAGATGCCTGGATGCGAGAGATTAATCAAGCGGGACTCGACCTCATCAAGAGCTTTGAGGGTCTCGTGGACGGCGACCCTTCAACCGTCAACCTGGATGCTTACATAGACCCGGTTGGCATCTGGACCATTGGCTGGGGACACGCCATCGTGGTCGGCGGCGAGTTTCTCAGAGGCGCGCAGAACAAAGCCAAGGCGCGTGCGCTCTACCCCGGCGGGATTACGCTCTCGCAGGCCGAAGCCTTGCTGCGCGCAGACCTGATGGATACCTGCCGCGATGTTGAAGCGGCTGTCACAGTGCCGATTACTGATAACCAGTTTGCAGCTCTCGTGAGCTTTACTTTCAACCTGGGGATAGGCAATCTCAGGAAATCCACGCTGCTGCGCCTGGTTAACGAGAAACAGTTTGATGCCGCTGCCGGGGAGTTTCAGAAATGGAATAAGGCCGGAGGGCGCGTGCTGCCGGGTCTCACCAGGCGGCGTCAGGCAGAGGCGACATTATTCAGGACACCCTGAAGATTCAAAAACAGATAACATGATTCGACCCTGAAGGGGCGCGTAATTCAAACTGGAGATACGCGCCCCTTCAGGGTCGAACTCTGTGAGCCTGATTCCTCTCTACCTCACGTCTGCTTATTTCTTCTTCTTAGCCTTCCGGTCAGACATCGCTATGCTGATGACGAGCGCGAAGCCGCCTCCGGCTGCGGCGAGAAAGAAGAGCATGGGGAGGCCCGGATAACCCAGGAGTCTGAAATTCGTCTCGACGCGCATCAGCAGCGCAGCGGCGACGACGAGCGCGGCCAGCACGAGTCCCATCGTGATCCGGTTGGCAATCTTCTGCAAGCCTTCGAGTAGTATCTTCTCGTCAAAGGCGTCCACGTTAATCTTCAGCTCGTTCCGGCTGATGACATCGAGAATTTTATTAACCCTGTCGGGTATCTTTTCCAGCGACTCCTTGAGGTCCATCAAGCTGGTGAAGACATTGCCGGGCGCGAGGCTCTTTAAGAGGCGCTGCTGCATCATCTCGGACGCGCGATTGCGGATGACGGCGTTGGGGTCGAAACTCGGCTCCAGCGTGTAGACGACCTGGTCCAGGTTGAGCAGGGCTTTGGCAACCAGAGTGAACTCCGCCGGAAGCCTGAACCAACTGTCGGCGGCAATCTTCGTAATCTCAAGCACGACCGCGCCGGAATCAATCTGCGTCAGCGAAGAGCCTGAGTGCTGCATCACCAGGTCCGCGACGCGCCGCCTGAACTGCGCCTCGTCAAAATTAGACTTGCGCTCGCCCATGCGTATGGAGACATCCGCCGCCTCTTCGCCGCGGCCTTCGCTGATGGCCAGCAGCAAGCGGAGCAGGTTGTCCTGCTGGCTGGACATGAGCCGCCCGACCATCCCGACATCGAGCATCCCTATCAGGCGGTCATCCGTGAGAAAAATATTTCCGGGATGCGGGTCTGCGTGAAAGAAGCCGTCAACGAGGATTTGCTTGAGGTAGGCCGAGAAGAGCTGCGTGGCTAGGGCGCGCCCGTCCATCTCGACCAGCACGACCGGACTGATGTCCGTAATCTTGTTGCCGTGTATGTACTCCATCGTGAGGACCAGCGAGGTTGTGTAATCATCTATCGGCTCCGGGATGACGATCATGTCAAACTGGCTCAGATTCGCTCTGAAGGTCTTGAGGTTGTTGGCTTCGCGGCGATAGTCAAGCTCATTGAGCAGGCTCTTGCGCATCTGGTCCAGCATATTTCCAAAGTCATAACGCTTACCCATCTCCGTATGCGTATCGAGAAAGGTCGCAATCTCTTCGAGCGCACTCAAATCCTGCGCGATCTGATCGCGTATGTTGGGCCGCTGGACCTTGACCACCACCTCGCGCCCGTCGCGCAGACGCGCGCGATGGACCTGCCCTAGAGAGGCTGCGGCCATCGGCGTCGCCTCAAAATTCTCGAAGGCTTTGGAGATGCGCACGCCCAACTCCGCCGTGACGATGCGCTCGACTTCGTTGAAAGAGAAAGGCTCTATCTTATCCTGAAGGCGCGTCAAAGCTTCCAGGTAGGCGGGTGGCAGAAGGTCCGCGCGTGTCGAGAGGAGCTGGCCCATTTTGATGTAGGTCGGCCCCATCTTCTCCAGATCGTCGGCCAGCTCTTCAGCCTTCGGGACGGCTTCCGGGCCTGTGGGCTGCATCGCTTCATCGAGCGCGCCTTCCAGCCCGCTCTGCTTGACCAGATCGGAACGCCCGTACTTCATAAAGAGCATCGCGATGTCTTTATAACGCTTCAGATTTTCGGGCTTGAGTGAGATAACCATTCAGTGTCCTCTTGTTTTCATGACGGGCTTTTCTCGCCGCTGCGCTCTCCTAGCGCATGACGAGTCGAAGATAACGAGAAGCTGTTTCAAAACTAATACGGAGTCGCGGAGAATCAGCCGGAATCCACCGTCCATCAAGACGCTTTTCAGCATACACGCAAATGTCCGCTCACATCAGCCCCGACTCTGCGCTCGCTATCCTCGCATGCACAAGATGCGTGCGCAGTTCAGCTATCATTTCATCCGAGATTGAATTGATACGACTATTTAACTAAACTCAACGTGTATCACGCAAACCTGAATCGCTCGCCACGGCGCGAGGCGAAATTCAGCCAGACATTTAAGAGGAGACCAGACAGTCAAGATGAATCAAGGGCACGTGCTTTTCCTTCATCCTTCATCCTTCACACTTCATCTTTTCTCTTGATGACTATCGCTCCCGGCACAAGTTTTGGCCGTTATCAAATCCGTTCGCCGCTCGGCGCAGGCGGGATGGGGGAAGTCTATCTGGCGCAGGATACGCAGCTTGAGCGCGCCGTGGCCCTCAAGCTGCTGCCAGCGCAGTTCACGCAGGATACTGAGCGCGTCCGCCGCTTTCAACAGGAGGCCCGCGCCACCTCCGCGCTCAATCATCCGAACATCCTCACCATCTTCGAGATTGGCGAAGAGCAGGGCACATATTTTATCGCCACCGAATTCATCAACGGCCAGACGCTCAGAGACCGGCTGGTCCATTCGCGCCTGCCGCTCGATGAAGCCCTGGACATCGCCATACAGGTTGCCGGGGCGCTGGCGGCGGCCCACGCCGAAGGCATCATTCATCGAGACATCAAGCCGGAAAATATCATGCTGCGCGCCGACGGCTACGTGAAGGTGCTGGATTTCGGACTCGCCAAGCTATCAGAGCCGCGCGGACTCCGGCGCGACGCGGAAACGGTCGCCGAAACCATGCCCGGCCTGGTCATCGGCACGATCACCTACATGTCGCCCGAACAGGCGCGCGGTCTGCGCGTGGACCAGCGGACGGACATCTTTAGCCTCGGCGTCGTGCTCTACGAGATGGTCGCTGGCCGCCAGCCTTTTGGAGGGCCGACGCCGAGCGATGTCATCGTCTCGATTCTTGAGCGCGAGCCGCTGCCGCTCAAGTCGCTGCTGCCCGCCGCCCCGCCGGAGCTTGAGCAGATGATTGCGCGCTCGCTGGCGAAAGAACGCGAGGCCCGTTATACGTCTATCGCGGAGCTGCTTGAGGAGCTGCGAGGGCTAAAGCGGCGCGTTGATTTCGAGGAGCAGATGCACCGGACGACGCCCGACAAAGCAGCGCCCGTCATGCCCGCCGCGACCTCGCCGGAACAGCCCGCGCAGCCGCTGGCGACGGATGCCGCGACCAGAAGTTACACGGCGGCTGCCGAGACCAGATTCCTTGAGCCTGACGAAGAGACTACGGGCGAGATCGCCCATGTGCTCTTTATGGACCTCGTGGGCTTTTCAAAACACTGGTCCAGAGAGCAGCCGGAGATTATCAGGCAGCTCAACGGCATCGTCCGCGAGACTGAGAGCTATCGTCGCGCTGAAGCCAGAGGCCAGATCGTCCCGCGCTCAAGCGGCGACGGGATGGCGCTCGTCTTCTTCGGCAACCCGGAAGCGCCTCTGCGCTGCGCCTTGCAGATTGCGCGCATTATCAAAGACCACGAACAGATTAAGCTCCGCATGGGGATACACAGCGGGTTGGTCTTTCGTTATCCGAACATCGCTGGCGAGCAGGATGTCTATGGCGAGGGCATCAACTTTGCGCAGCGCGTGATGGATGCCGGAGATGTGGGACACATCCTGCTCTCGAAGCAGATGGTCAACATCCTGCGCGAATTCGGCGAGCGCGAAGAACAGCTCGATGACCTCGGCGAAACGATGGTCAAACACGGCGTCGTGGCCCATCTCTTTAATCTCTACACAATGGAGCTGGGCAATCCCGCGCGCCCTTCAAAGCTGGACCAGGCGCTTGCTTCCGCGCCCGCATACAAGCCTCTCTTGACAGAGAAAACGCTGGCCGTCATGCCGCTCGTCAACGTCAGCGGCGACCCCAATATGGAATATCTCTCCGACGGCATCACGGAGAGCATCATCAACACGCTCTCGCAGCTCGGGCAACTGCGCGTCATGGCCCGTAGCACAGTCTTTCGCTACAAGGGCCGCGACGTTGACCCGTGCGAGGCGGGCCGCGAGCTACAGGCCAGCGCCGTGACGACCGGCAGAGTCCTGCTCGTCGGGGATAATCTCATCATCAAGGCCGAGCTGGTCAACGTCGCCGACGGCTCGCAGCTCTGGGGCGAGCAGTACAGGCGTAAGTCCGCGGATATTTTTGAAGTCGAGGCGGAGATTTCCAAAGAGATTTCAGAGAAGCTGAGGATCAAGCTGACGGGCGCGGAAAAGCGCCTGCTCGCCAAGCGCCACACTGATAACCCGGAAGCCTACCAGCTCTATCTCAAGGGCCGCTTCTATCTCGGCAAGATGACCAAAGACGGTCTCAAGCGCGGTATCGAATATTTCAACCGCGCGATAGAGCTTGACCCGGGCTATGCGCTCGCCTACGCCGGACTCGCCGAAGCCTACTACGGTCTTTCAGCCGCACACCTGCCGCCGCGCGAAGCCATGCCGAGGGCACGCGCCGCCGCCATGAAGGCGCTTGAGCTTGACGACACGCTCGCCGAGGCGCACGCCTCGCTCGGTCTGGTCCAGGCTTTCTACGATTGGGACTGGACCGGAGCGGAAAGAGAATATCGCCGCGCCATAGAGCTTAATCACGGCTACGCCTCGGCGCATCACTGGTACGGCTGGTACTTGGCGCTCATGGGCCGACTGGAAGAATCCACACGCGAGCTGCAACAGGCGCAGGAGCTTGACCCGCTCTCGCTCGAAATCAACACGGACCTCGGCCTCTCCTTCTTTATCGGGCGCGAATACGACAAGGCCATAGAGCAGTTTCGCAAAGCCATAGAGATGGACCCGCACTTTATCTGGGGACGCTTCTTTCTCGCCTGGGCCTGCGAACAGAAAGGCGACCTGGCCTCTGCCATCAACGAATACAAACTCGTCGCCGCGCAGGACGACACGCCCGTGATACGCGCCTCGCTCGGCTACGCCTATGCCCTCGCGGGCCAGCCCGAAGAAACGCACAGCATACTCAAAGAGCTGACGGACCTCTCCCGACAAAAACACGTCTCGCCCTACGACTTTACAGTCCTTCACACGGCGCTCGGCGATCTGGACCACGCCTTCGATTGCCTTGAGCGCGCTTACGAGAGCCGCTCCGAAGCCCTCGTCTGGCTCAAGGTTGACCCGCGCCTTGACGCCCTGCGCGCAGACCCGCGCTTTACAGACCTGCTCCGCCGCGTCGGATTAGATGACGCGGGTTAGTCTTCTTGATTAAGGGTCAGGTTGTTCTGATAAGGCTCAAAGACTGATGCGGCATGATGAAGCCTGATTTAAGTGAGAAGTTGTTATTGTCGGCGGCAGCCCTGGCCGTCATCCATCATGTGGACCATGTGCTGCGCGCGGATCACAGCGGTTGGCCTTTCCTTGCGCAGGTCACGCCTTTCACCTTCAGCCTGCTCGTGTATCCGCTTTTCTTATCGGTCCTGCTTATCAGGTCAAGGCCCTGGTATAGAGTCTTCGGTGCGTCTCTGCTCTTTCTCTTCGCCACGCTCTCGCATACCTTTCTTGAAACTCCGATGGACCAGTATCAGACATGGGCACACGGGAGCAGCTTCGCCGGACACATTGGAGAGCACAACCTGTTAGGATATAACTCAAAAGTGCTCGGCGTGTGCGCGATGATTGTCACCGCGTTGCTCTCGCTGAGCCTCTTGGCTTCTCTCCTGTCTTTAATCAGGGATGCGCGAAGAGGAATCAGCACGGTCGTCAAGAAATGACTGGCTGTGCGCCTTCGGGGGATGAATAATGAAAACTGACGGTACTCTTCTTCTCAAGCGCGCGGATGTAGCCGGACTCTTGAGCCTGGATGAATGTATCGCTGCGGTTGAAGAGGCTTTCAGGTTGTATGGCGAAGGCTCTGCCGAGAGGCCGGGCGTGCTCGGCATACACGCTGACGGCGGCGGCTTTCATCTCAAGGCAGGTTTGCTCAAGCTCTCGAAGTCCTACTTCGTCATGAAGGCCAACGGGAATTTCTTTGACAACCGGAGGCGTTTCGGTCTGCCAAATATTCAGGGCATCATCCTGCTCTGTGATGGAGAGAACGGGTCGCCGCTGGCCCTTATGGATTCGATTGAGATAACGATCAGGCGCACGGGCGCAGCCACCGCCGTCGCCGCCAGGTATCTTTCCCGCGAGGCTTCGAGCATCATCACCATCTGCGGTTGCGGCAACCAGGGCCGCATCTCGCTTCAGGCCGTCTCAAGGGTGAGACCGATTAAAAGAGTCTTTGCTTATGACGTGGACCAGTCACAGGCCCGTCGGTTTGCTCTGGAACTCTCGGAGCAGCTAGGGATAGAGATAGAGGCGGTTGATGAGCTGAGGAGCGCCGTCGGGCAGAGCGACATCTGCGTCACCTGCACGCCGTCGAGAGAATATTTTTTGAAGCAGGAGTATGTCGCGCCGGGAACCTTCGTCGCGGGCGTCGGGGCGGACAGCGAGGAGAAGCAGGAACTGGACCCGCTGCTCCTCTCCTCGAATAAAGTGGTGACTGATATTCTGGACCAGTCCGCAACGATAGGAGACTTGCATCATGCCATCGAAAGAGGCTTGATGGCGAAAACGGATACGCACGCGGAGCTTGGCGAGATCGTCGCCGGGAAAAAGAGTGGCCGCAGCTCTGAAGAAGAGATAGTCATCTTTGACAGCACGGGGATGGCCCTACAGGATGCGGCAGCCGCCGTCATCGTTTACGAAAGGGCTGTCGGCGCAGGGCTTGGAATGAGGATGAACTTTGCCGAGTAGCTGCAGCCGACAGCTCATCTCTATAAACGTTTTTGGATGAATAGAGCCGCCTCAATTCTTCAACCTGCACGGCTCCGTTTGAATGGAGCTTCTCTGGCCGAAGGTCTGCAATATCTTGCTCAAAGGGATGCGGAGCTGGCGCGCATATTCGAGACGCTCGGCGTCCCGCCGATGTGGGAGCGCGAGCCTGGCTTCCCTACTCTCATCCAGACCATCCTTGAGCAGCAGGTCTCGCTCGCATCCGCCGCAGCAGCTTTTGCAAAGCTCCTGGCCGTCGCCTCGCCGCTCACCCCTGAGCGTTTCCTAAAGCTTGATGATGCCCTGCTCAAGGCCATAGGTTTTAGCCGACAGAAGATTGTTTACGGCAGACATCTGGCCCAGTCTCTGGCGAGCGGTCAACTCGATCTCGCCGCTTTGGAAAAGATGGATGACGGCGTTGTTAAATCGGAGTTAATGAAGGTCAAGGGAATCGGCCACTGGACCGCAGACATTTATCTACTGAGGGCGCTCGGCAGGCCGGACGCATGGCCCGCCGGAGACCTCGCGCTGGCTATCGCCGTCGAGGAGATAAAGCATCTGCCCGCGCGCCCTGCGCCGGACCAGCTTGAGGCTCTGGCAGTCGCCTGGCGGCCCTGGCGCGCCGTCGCCGCGCGTCTCCTCTGGAACTATTATCTGAACAGGCCGACGCCGCGTAAATCATCCGGGTCAAAAGCCGTATAAATCAACCGCGTCTCACAGGGAAGCTGAGATGGCTGGACCTCAAGTGGAAACCAATCTTGAGACTGAGAGGCTCGTCCTTGAGCCTCTCCGCAGAGAGCACGCCAGGCATCTATTCCAGGCCCTCTCGGATACGCGTATCTATTCCTTTATCCCGCAAGATGCGCCGCTTTCCCTTGCCGCTTTGCAGGCCAGATACGAACGGCTTGAAGCTCGCAGGTCCAATGCCGCAGATGAAGTGTGGCTCAACTGGGCCATACGCCTCAAAGCTCAGGCGAGGTATGTGGGGACGGTCCAGGCCACCATCAGGCAGGACCGGACAGCGCTCCTCGCATACGAGTTGTCACCGGAATTCTGGCGACAGGGGATTGCCACGGAAAGCTGCCAGCGTGTTATCGAAAGCCTCTTTGCAGAGCACGCAGTGGCGGAGATACTGGCCGAAGTGGACACGCGCAATACCGCGTCCTGGATGCTCCTTGAGCGGCTCTCTTTTGAAAGAACCGGACTACGCCAGCGCGCAGACTTTTTCAAGGGCGAGTTTAGCGATGAATATACTTACAGGCTGCGTGGAAGAGCGGGCGTCGCATAAACGTTTATTCCGCCGCCCCAGGCTCAGGCTTCCGCGGTCCTCTTTGAAGATTCCACAGTCAAGGCTGAAGAGCTTCTCGCAGCGGCAGCCAGCCGCTCTATCTCGCTGACCACGCGGTCCAGTTCTTCGACGAGCGGGTGCGAGCCATTGGCGCTGTAGGCTTCGACGAGCGCGCGATAGTACCAGAGCGTGCCTGCGCGGCCTCCTGAAAATCTGGTCCAGAGCTGGTCGCCGAGCACACGCAGGTCCGCCAGGATGCTGCGCGCGTTGTGTAGCTTGTCCGCCATCGAGACCAGCCGGACGGACGCGGGCGCGTGGCGAATGTGGGCCACATAAGCCTCCTTGCGCTCTCGCCAGGGCGGTTTCGGGATGGTCTCGGCGTCCGTGCAGCCGTCAACGATTGAGACCACCTGCTCGCCAAAGAGACGCCTGATAATCTCGCGCGTGGCCGCGCCTCCCTGATCCTCTATCGCATCATGAAGCAGCGCCGCGATGGCTTCATCCTCGCTCCCTCCGTGTTCGAGCACAAGGCTCGAGACGGCCAGCAGATGCGCGACATAGGGAATGGGCGTGCCCTTGCGCAACTGCGCGGCGTGCAGCCTGGAAGCAAACGAGAGCGCCACATCAAAGCGCGCCGAAAGCATCATGGGAGATTCACTCATGGTCCGGCTGGTCCGGTTTGTCCGCGCTGTGCGAGCGCGCGGTCAATCATAGCGCGCAGGGTTTCCGTATTCATATCGTAGAGGCGAACGCCGTTGACGAAGATGGTCGGGGTGGACTCTACGCCGTAAAGCTCGCCGTCTTCCACGTCGTGTTGGACTTCGGCGGCATATTTTCTGCTGTCCAGCTCCGCATCAAAACGCGCCCGGTCCAGTCCTAAATCCGACGCGTACTTTTTGAGCGATGCCGCGTCGAGCGCATCCTGATGCGTAAAGAGCAGCGCCGCGTACTCGAAAAATTTGCCCTGAGCTTTGGCGGCATTGGCGGCTTCGGCGGCCTTCGGGGCGTTGGCGTGCATCGGCAGCGGAAAATCTCTGACGACAAAGCGGACGCGATTGCCGTAAGGCTTGAGCGCCTCTTCGATAACCGGATACATCGCGCCGCACGCGGGACATTGAAAGTCCGTGAACTCTACGATTGTGACCGGAGCATTGGCATCGCCGCGCGCAGGGTCATCATCAACGCTGATGGCCTGCACGGGCGGCACAGGCTCCGCCAGCAGCACGCGTATCTGCGCGCCCGCACGCAGCCTGGCAGAAAGAGCGCGCTCGACGCGTTCCTGCTCGCGGTCTTGGAGGTATGCGGCAACCTGGCTGCGCACGGTGTTAAAGTCGCCGCTAATGCGCGCCTTGTTCTCTTCATAAAACTTCGAGACCTCCGCGTCGGTCGGCGCACGCATCTTGTTTGTAATCTCTTCGCGGATAATAGTCTCCGGCGGAACATTGCGCCGCTGCGATTCGGAGATGAGGAGGAGGTCGTTAATCTTTAAATCGAGCGCACGCTTCTGCGCCTCGTAGACCTTGCGTTGCAGCTTATAGACATAAGACTTCATGCGCTCGTTGAGCATCCCTGCGGTAAAGGTGCGGTCCGCGACCGTCACGAGCACGGTCGAGGGCTGTAGATTCTGCGCGCCCACGTCAGCGCCCTTCGAGACGACGTGAGACATGCGCAGCCGCGTCGCCAGATTCTCATAAAGCTGCTCGCTTCTCTGGCCGCGCAGGAAGCCGACCAGTTGAGGCCGGACGCTTTCAAGGTCCGCCCCGCCCATTTGCGCGCGGTTGGCTTCATAAGCAGCCCTGATCTCGGCCTCGCTCGGTGGAGGCACACGGCTGTTGATTTCCTCTTCGAGAAACTCTGCGACGGATATCTTTCGCCTGCGCGCCTCCGCCTCGACGAGCAGCGAATTGGTCCGCGCATCCAGAGCGCGTCGCCGCGCCTCCGCAATGACCTGCGCCGTATTCTCATAGAAAGCACGCACGGCCGGGTCCGGGTCACTTTCGATAATTGCGCGCACCTGCGTTTCTATCTCCGAAGGCATGACGGGCTGCCCGTTGACGACGGCCAGAGCGCCCGTCGGCAGTGGCGTGGCGGAGGCTGTCGGCGCGGCTGGACCAGACGGGCCGGGTTTGGCTGCGGGCTTGGCGGCGGGCGCGTTGCGTCTGCCGGACTGCTGCGTGCGACGCGGCGTCTGCGCCGGGATGATGGTCGCAAAAACCAGAAGGCCGGCGAGCGCGGCGAGAAAAGCTTGGCGAAAATTCATAAGAGATCAACTTTCTAAACGAGAGGCTGGAGCACTCGGAGGCTCGCAGCCAGAGATGATATTTGACACCGTGGCGAATGACAAATGAAGCCCGCGAAAGAAAGAAGATGAGAAGCATAGGCCGAAGGTTGTCGGGCTCTCTCAAGGAGCTTCGGAAACAGTCAACAACAACGGGGCAGGGGCTGTGCTCACCTCACAATTAAGATTCTCTCAGGCAAATTATTATTCTTCGCTCGCGGCGTTGCCTGCCGCCAGCCTGCGCACGGTTTCGAGTGTGTCTATCTCTGCGACCATTTTGTCTTCGCGCAGGCGCAGGATGCGTGGGAAGCGCAGGGCGTAGCCGCTCCTATGTCTTTTGGATTCCTGCACGCGGTCGAAGGTCACTTCGAGGATAATCTGCGGCTCGACGAGGCGGACGCGCCCGTGCGCGAACTCTTGCAGGGTGTGCGCGCGAAACCATTCGGTCAGCTCCGTTAGCTCCGCATCCGTGAGACCCGAATAAGCCTTGCCGACGTTGAGCAGCTCGGCGTCCGTTTCGGAGCGGCGCACGGCGAAGGTGTAATCCGAGAGTAGATTCCTGCGCTTGCCGTGACCGACCTCGACCGCCGTCACGACGACATCCAGCGTGGCGATGGCGCGCTTGAGCTTGAGCCACTCGCGCCCGCGCCTGCCTGGCTTGTATGAAGAGCGCGGGTCTTTAATCATCAGCCCTTCGTTGCCGCGCACGCGCGCCGCTTCAAACTCTTCATCGAGCAGCCCGACATCATCTAGGCGCTTTGCTTCGGACAATCGCACGACGCCGTCTTTCTGGACCAGCCGCTCGATGATACGCCGGCGCTCAAGAAGCGGCTCGTCAATCAGCACGCGCCCCTCCGCATAGAGCAGGTCGTATGCGATAAAGACGACGGGCACTTCCGCGAGCAGCTCAGGGCCGACGGACTTGCGGCCCAGTCGCTTTTGTAATTCCTGAAAGGGAAGAATCTCGCGTCCGCGGGCCGGGACGATCTCGCCGTCGAGGATGGCATCACTCGGAAGATTTTCGAGCGGCGCGATTAGCTCAGGGAAGCGGTGCGTTATCTCGTCCATCGTGCGCGAGTAGAGCGCGACGCGCCCGCCCTGCGTGTGCGCCTGCCCGCGTATCCCGTCAAACTTATCCTCGACGAAAAACTCTGCGGGCATCGTGCGCGCAATATCGGAAAGGTCAGAGGCGGGCGTGGCGAGCATGAATTTAATCGGATGAAAGAGACGCATGGCGATGTTTTGCAGTTCGCCACGGCGCGCCCTGAGAGCCGTTTCGCCGATGTCGCCCATGAGCATGTTGGCCTGCGCAATCTGGACCAGCGGCTGATTGAAAGCGCGCGCGAGCGCATCTTCAACCAGCCCCTCCTTCAAGCCTATGCGCAGGTCGCCCGAAAGCAGCTTGACCAGATACTTGGCTTCGAGCGCGGCTGCGCGCTTGAGCACGGATACGAGCAGCGCCTTCTTATTCTTCGTGCCGCGCAGCTCGCTCAAGTGTGCAATCAGCGATTCCGTTTCCGAGAGCGTCAGTTGAGGCTCAACCAGCTCACCCTTTGTCTCTTTGACAGCTTCGTAGGCGACCTCGCCGGAATCCCCCAGGCGCACATAACGCGGGCGCAGCTCTTCGACCTCTATCCCGGTCGCTTCGCTCAAGGCATCGCGCAGCACGCTCGCGCCGACGTTCGTCGTCCGCGCATCATTCAAAGCGAATTGATGACCGGCGAAATAACGCGCCGCGCGAGCCAGGTCTTTGTCACCCAGACTATGCAAGTAAGCGCCGAGCAAAGCGGCCTTCTCAAGCTTCTTCGTGGTTGCCGCGATAGCCTCAGCCGCTTCAGCGAAGCCGTGCAGCAGGGCGCTCGATCTTGCTGTTGCTTTCTGCGGACTGTCGTTTTGTAAAGACTTTTTGATGCGGACCATATCTTTAGCTATCTCTTCATCAACTCTGCGGGCACACGCACGGCTTCATCTTTTTCGGGTGGACCAAAGATTTCAGGATGGAGAATGCGTGCGAGGATTTCCACGCCGCGTGCGACGCGCGGTCCCGGGCGGCTGAAATAGCTGGTCGCGTCTACGGCCCAGACTTCCCCGCTCTGCACGGCGGGCAGCGCGCGCCAGCCTTCCGGCAGACACGATTGCGGGAGCTGCCGCAGGGTGTCCTCCTTGTAATAACCGCAGGGAATCATGATGACGACTTCGGGCGCGTAGGCTCGAATCTCTGCGGCTGTCGTTATCAAGGAAGGCTGGCCCGCTAGACCAAAGCTGGAATCGCCTCCGGCAATGGCGACCTGTTCGGGGACCCAGTGGCCGGGCGCGTAAGGAGGCTCCAGCCATTCGAGCATTAAGGTTCGCGGGCGGCGCTCGATCTCAGCCGTCCCTGCCGCCACGCGGTCCAGTCGCGCTGTCAACTGCTGGACCAGCTCGACCGCCTCCGCTTCTCTTCCGGTCAACTGGCCGACGGTGCGTATGCTGGCAAGGATGTCCTCAATCGTGTTCGGCTCAAGCGAGACGACGCGCACCTCCGTTTCAAACATCCGCGCCGCCGCCAGCACAATCTTGTAGCTCACCGCGCAGACTTCGCATAGCTCCTGCGTCAGAATCAAATCCGGTTTCAACTCGCGCAGGCGCTCCTGGTCCAGTTCGTAAATCGAGCCGTGCCCGTCCAGCTTCGTGCGCACGGCATGGTCTATCTCAGCGCTCGTCATCGTCTCGTGCGAGATACGGCTGGCGGTCAGGCGCGGCTTGCCTGCGACGGTGGGCGGATAGTCGCACTCGTGCGTGACGCCGACCAGTTGGTCCACGAGTCCGAGCGCGCACACGATCTCTGTGGCCGAAGGAAGCAGCGACACGATACGCAAACTCTGAATGCTCATCAGCCCTCCAAACTCTATGGTGCTTTGTTTCTCTACTCGCTTTGTTTGAATCTTGCCCGTTGGATTTAAGGTAAATGAAAAGCAGCAAAGTTCAAAGCGTCGGCCAGCCCATCCGGACCTGCACGCTCGAAGCGCGGCCCTCTAGATATTTTTATTCTGCCCTGAGCGGCGCTACAATCAGGATTGACCATGCGAAGTTGAGAGACTTGTGTATCAAACGGGAGAGTAAATTCGATGGACCAACAGCAGGCAGCCAGGTTTACGGGCGTGGTGGACCACCTCGCGCTCGAATCCGAGGACATAAGGCGCGACGCGCAGGAATACGAGCGGATAGGCTTTCGCCTCGAACACCTCTACGAAGACTGGGCCATGCTACGCGACCCGCGCGGCTTCGGGATAGCCCTGCTCGGACCAGGCTCGAAGCATCCGCCACACCTCGGCCTGCGCGTCGAGACGCTTGAAGAACTCGAAGAGGCCGCGCGCCGCGAAGGCCGCCCCGTCAAAGAACACCGCGACCGCTCCGTCTCTTTTTATACGAAGGGCATCACCGGACCAGTCGAAGTGATATATTACCCGCCGGAGTATAACGGCGACGCAAGTTGAGATGAAGAGTTTAGTCTTCTAACTAAACTCATCTCGCGTCCGCTTTTATCTCTCATGCTCTCTCGGAGCACCGTCTGCTTGACGCATCGGAGAAGCGACGCGTAAGATTTTGTTTGACTCCTCGAAGGGTTTTAAATCCTCAAGACAAGTGTGTTGATTGAAGGGCGCGGGGGATTTGTCGGCGAAGGCCGGGTGATGATTCACCGGGCTAGTTGTAATCGCAGGAAGCAGGTTATTAGAAGGTGTTGCTTTTTATCTTAGATTCTCTTGGCGGCACGGAGCTGCTGGTCATTCTGGTGGTGGCGCTGATTATCTTCGGGCCGCGCAAATTGCCGCAACTGAGCCGCTCGATTGGCAAGAGCCTGGTTGATTTTAAGCGCACCTCGAATGAGTTCAGGCAGACATGGGAGAGGGAGGCTTCGCTGGCCGAGTTGGAAACGGAGGCCGAGTCGTTGCGCTCGACCTTTCTCGGAGAGAACACGATTAGCCCGACCGTGGCACGCGAGCGCGCCTTCGCTGCCAATCATTCCACCTTTGGCAATGAACAGCCGGAGACACCCGTCGAGCAGCATGACGCGCCTGCTCCGGCCACTGTCCCGCCGCCGTCCGTCACGCCCGTTAATTCCGACTCTACGCCTGGACAGCCCGAGCTGATTGCAGCCAGCACTGCTTCAGAGCCGACGCGCAAGCGAGATTGGTTATAGAGCGCGCAGGTCTTCATCGAGCATGTCAACCATCTTAGCCACACGTTCCAAAGAGAGGCCTGAGGATGAGCTGAAACAGATGCCCATCCTTGAGCATCTGGGCGAGCTGCGCAAACGCCTCATACGCTCCTTTATCTTCGTCTTTCTGGCAGCCATGCTCTGCTGGTTTGCCTCCGACCGCATCTACAACTTTCTCGCCGTCCCCGTGCAGCAGGCGATGGCCGAAGCACAGCGCCGCGAAGTCAAGCTCGGCGGCCTCACAGGGAGCGAGCAGATTGCGCCGCTCAGCTCTTTAAAAGAGGGCGACGTGGGCCGCTATGTCTTTGCCGAGACGACCAAGCTCGGAGCGAGCGTGATTCCGCCCGGAACAACCGTTCAGGCGAAACTCGCCAGAGACAGCCAGGGCCAGACGGGCCTCTTCACGGACGAAGCTCTCTATGCGGGAGGCACTGTCATCCCGAAGGGCGTGCGTTTGCCCTTTGACCCCTCGGCCAAACCCGAAGCCCTGCCCGGCATCAACGACAAGCTCATCGTGACGACGGCGCTTGAGCCTTTCTCGCTCTACGTGAAAGTCTCGCTCTACGCGGCGCTCTGTTTGTCTGTGCCCTTCCTGCTCTGGCAAATCTGGGGCTTTGTCTCGCCCGGACTCTACAAGCACGAGCGCGCCTATGCCTGGCCCTTCATCTTGATGTCCTCCATCTCCTTTGTGCTCGGCGCGATGTTCGCTTATTACGTCATCTTTCCCCCGGCGGCCAAGTACCTGCTCGGGCTGGGCCAGGATTTCCGGCTCATGCTCAAGGCCGACGACTACTTCGATTTCATCATCCTCGTCATGCTAGGGATGGGGCTGGTCTTCCAGATGCCAGCCGTGACCTACGTCCTCGCACGCATAGGTCTCGTCTCGGCCAGCTACCTCGTGCGCATCTGGAAAGCCTCGCTGATTACGATACTCGTTGCGGCGGCCATCATCTCGCCGACCAATGACATCCCGAACATGCTTCTTTTCGCCGCCCCTATGCTCGTCCTCTACATCATCTCAATCTTCGTCGCCTGGATTTTCGGCAAAGAGCGCAGAGCGCACGCCAGAGTTTGAAGGCCGCAAGTGATGACGTATGAAAAGAAAAGCCGGAACACGGCAGCGCGTGAAGCCTGCGCGGCGCTTGAAGTCGGCGCGCGGAGCTGAAAAGCTTTTGTCTCTCAAGCGAGCAGACACGGCAAGCTGGTCCTTCTTCTTGATCCCCAATCCCTTCTCCTCTCATCCCTGTTTCTCGTTGCCTTGACACAGTTTGCGGGCACAAGTATCATCTTCGTTTCCGTCTCCAGCGCGGAAGTCTGCCTATAGCGCGGGTGTGATATGTTCGAGTCTTTATCCGACAAGCTGAAGCGCACGTTGAAGAACCTGCGCGGCGAGGGAGTGCTGACGCCGCAGCACGTTGAGGCCGCGCTGCGCGAGATTCGCCTGGCTCTTTTGGAGGCGGATGTCAACTATAAGGTCGCCAAGGATTTTATCGCTTCGGTTAAGGAGAAGGCCGAAGGCCAGCATGTCTGGCAAGAGTTGAAGCCCTCGGAGCAGGTCGTCAAAATCGTCTATGACGAGCTGGTCGAGCTGCTCGGCGGCACGTCTTCGCGGCTGGTCTTTACTAAGACCGTCCCGAACGTCGTGATGATTGTCGGGCTGCAAGGCTCAGGCAAGACCACTTCAACGGGCAAGATTGCGCGCTGGCTCGCCAAGAACCAGGACCGCAAACCGCTCCTGGTTTCGACGGACGTGTATCG
>DASWMI010000199.1:0-15147 GCA_036399835.1 Pyrinomonadaceae bacterium
GCTCTCGCGTTTTATACAGACGAGCCACGATTCGGACGAATATTTTTTAATCGGCTTTAACTCTCGCGCGCAGCTTCTGCTGGATAAGACGCGCGACGGCAACGCAGTTCTCGACAAGCTCACTTTCGTAGAGCCGCGCTCGAACACAGCGCTCTACGATGCCTGCTATCTGGGCGTCGAGAAGGTCACGCGCGGCGCTCATCCGAAGCGCGCCGTCCTGCTCATCAGCGACGGGCAGGACAACAACTCTCGCTACACCTTCACGGAGCTGCGCCGACTGCTCAAGGAATCCGATGTGGTGCTCTATTCCATAGGCATCCTCGGCGGAAGCGACGCGGGAAGCTCTCTAGGGATGGAAGGCCAGGCCGTGCTCGACGAGCTATCGTCCGTCTCGGGCGGCAAATCCTTTTTCCCTAGAACCGCCGCCGAGATGGACGACATCTTTGAGAGCATCGCGCTTGAGCTGCGGCATCAATACTCGATTGGCTACAAGCCGAGCAATTTTACGAACGACGGCAAATGGCACAAGATCAAGGTCAAGGTCGCGCCGCCGCGCGGGCTGCCGCGGCTCTTCGTGCGTAACAAAGAGGGCTATTACGCCCTCACGAATCCGCGCTAAAAGCCTGTAGGCTCAAGGGGGCGCGGCAACGAGCAGGGGCTGTCAGGCATCTGGTATAATGTGCACGGGCGCACGCTTTAAAACAAGAGCGCCCATTTTGCCCCAGCCGCGCCGAAGCCTGATGAAAGTGGCTTAAGATTGAGCGCCACAGAGCGCTCCGCTCTCCCTTCTCACTCGGTCGGGGCGCGGGGCGCTTTTAGTATAAAATCAGAGGTCAGAATCGAGAGATTGGAGGCGAGCTGAGAGCTATTCACCAGCCTCCAACCCAAGCTTTTCAGGAATACGTTATGAGAAATGTTCGCTCGCAGACAAAGACAGGCCCGCGCGCCCTCGCCAAGGTGCTGTTTGGCGCGCTGGTCCTTTTTCTTCTGGTCATTTCCGCTCTTAGCCAGACGACACGGCAGCCGCAGCAGCAGGATGGCCGCCCGCGTCGCGCACAGCAGCAGCAACAGCCTTCGCCTTCGCCGTCGCCCACCCGAAAACAGAACGAAGCGCCGACGCTCGGCGAGCCGCCGCCGCCTCCTCCATCCTGGCGACCCAGCCCGACGCCGACCCCCAACCCTGAAGGCCAGGAAGTCAGCGATGATGAGAGAATCACGATTGATACCAACCTGGTGAGCCTCAATGTGCGCGTCATAGACCGCCTCAACCGTCCGATTAATGATGTCCGGCAGGAGGAGTTTCGCGTGCTGGAAGACGGAGTGGTCCAGCCCGTGGAGTTCTTCTCGAAAGAAGAAGTGCCCGTCAGCTACGGGCTGGCGATTGACACTTCAGGCTCGCTCCGTCCTCAGATAGATAAGGTTATAGAGGCTGGCAAGATTATCATCGACAGCAACAAAGAGGGCGATGAAACTTTCCTCGTGCGCTTTGTGGACCAGGACAAGATCGAAACCGTGCAGGATTTCACGGCGGACAAGACGGCGCTCTCGGATGCGCTCGATAGTCTCTATGTAGAGGGCGGGCAGACGGACATTATTGATGCAGTCTATCTTTCGGCCGACCGCATCGCGCAGTACAAGAAGGGGAACGAGGACGACAGGCGGCGGCGCGCGCTGATTCTGGTCACGGACGGCGAGAACCGCAACAGCTTTTACACGCAGGAGCAGCTCTTTGCGCGTTTGCGCGAGGCCGATGTGCAGATTTACGTGATAGGCTTTGTCAACGACCTGGACCGGGAGGGCAGCCTGATTCGCAAAAGCCCGCGTGAGAAGGCCATGAACTTTCTTGAGCGGCTCGCCAAAGAGACGGGCGGGCGTGCCTTTTATCCGAGTTCGGTTTCCGAGCTGCCCGGGATTGCCAAGGAAATTACCAGAGACCTACGCACGCAATTCGTCATCAGCTATAACCCTACGAACAAGGTCAAGGACGGCTCTTTCCGCTCGATTCGCGTGACGGTCGCCGACAGCCCCAAAGGCGAAAAGCGCATTGCGCTAACACGCTCGGGGCGCGTCGCCGGACCACAGGGCGGCAACAAGCCCGCGCCCGCCGCGCCGAAATCGCCCGTCACACGTACAGGCAACGCGACCGCCCAACCCGCGCAGACGACAACAGGCTCTCGCAAGACGCCCTGATAAGGCAGCCCGTAGAGAGAGGGCTTTTACCAGAGAGCAGAAAAGAAAAAGTAAGCGGGACGCTTTTCAGGAGCGTCCCGCTTACTTTTTTTAGCCATCAAGCGCGAGGGTTTAAGGGTCGAGCCTGCTAAAAGTCGAACTTGATTGCCAGTTGGAATTCGCGCGAGGGGGCGAAGGTGCGCGGCAGCCCGAAAGCGAGCGCGCCCGTCGGGATGGTAAAGACGCGCGAGCTGTTAAAGCCCGAATAGAAGTTGATGTTGGCCGTCGCGATATTGGACCGATTCCAGAGATTAAAGCCCTCGCCAATCAGACGCAGGCGCATCCTTTCTCCGAGCCTGATAAGACGCGTAATGCGCAGGTCGCTCTGCATAAAGGCGCGTGTGCGAAACTGGTTTCTGACGGTGCCGGGCGCGCGGTCGTTAAACCTGTTGCCGTCGTTATTTAGGTCCGCGCCGACGGTCGCAGTGTAAGGCGCGCCGGAATTTATCTGCGAGATGCTGGAGAGGGTGTAGTCGCTCAAGAGCCACTTGAGAAACTTGTTATTGGTCCTGGTAAATTCTCCGAACTCGCGTACCGAGCTGAAGACAAAACGGTGCGGGATGTCCACATCAGCCGTGCCCCAATCCTGTCGTATGTCAAGCTGGTTAAAGACGACCTTGGCATCGTCGCCGGCGTTGCCCGGAACGACAGAAGTCTGGTCCGGTCGGTCATCCTTGGCCTTTGAGAAAGTGTAAGAGGCGAGAAACTGCCAGTTCCTGACGAAGCGGCGCGAGACCTGGAAGGCCAGAGCGTTGTAGCGCGAGTTAGCCGTGCTCTCAAACAGATTGATGCGCCCGAAATCCGTATAAACCCTGCCGGGGAAACGCTCGACCTGAAAGCTCTGATTGCTCGCGGGGTCTGTGAAGGTTGTCGGCACGGGCGCTAGCAGATTGATGTCGCGTGTTCTTGAGAGGTGCACGCCGCGAAAGAACATGTAGGTGATGGAGAGGCTCGTGCTCTTCATAATCTCGCGCTCGTAGCCGAGGCGGCCCTGCTGTACATAAGGCTCCGCGTAATCTTCCGCGAAGAGATAGACGCTCGGCGTTGAAGCCTGCGCGCCGGTGGGCGGCGCGGTCAGGATGTTGGGGTAGACCAGACCGGCGTTGGTCAGTTGCGTTTGGTTCAAGCTGATATTGATGACGTTGACGGCGTTCTGAGAATGGGCCGTGCCGAGCATGATGCCGGTCGTGCGCGCGTAGAAGAGTCCGTAGCCGCCGCGGATGACCGATTTGTCGTCGAGAGCGTAGCTGAACCCGGCTCGCGGCGCGAAGTTGTTCGTGTCCGAAGGCTGCGTGCTCGTGTCCAGCCCTCTGGCAAAAAGCGTCTGGTTGCGCACGGGCGGCTGCGCGAGAATCTGTAGGTCGTAGCGCAACCCGAGGTTGAGAGTCAGTTGGGGCGTGACGCGCCAATCGTCCTGCGCATAAAAAGCGTAATCGTGCAGGTCAGGCTCGGTGGTCGCGCCCGAAGTGTTCGTCCCGGCGAAAGCCTGCTGGTAGGCAGAGGGCTTGTTGTCTCGAAAATCGTTGTAGTTGTTGAAGGTGTATTGGCCGTTGAAGAAGCCCGGGAAGAAATTGAGAATGCGGTCAAAGTTGAAATCAAGGCCCGTCTTGAAGCTGTGACGGCCCGTCACGTAGAGAAGGTTGTCAACAATCTGCGAGCGTCGGACAGTCGTCTCGCGCGGGCTGAAGTTGTTGCGACCGATGTTGAGGAAGGTGGTCGTCGTGCCGGAGACGACCGTCCCGATGCGAGCTTCGGGCAGGTCGCTATTGGCCTCGCCCGGCTCTGCGTCGCGCGCAAGCTGAAAGCGAAATTCGTTGACCAGCTTGCGCGTCAGGGTCGAAACGAGCGTCCCGGAAAAAGTGTTGGTCGTGGCGAGGCTGTTGCCGGTGTGCTCCTCTACGCTCTGCGGGCCTGTGCTCTCGTTGTTGACGCCTGTGAAATTCTGCCGGTTGTAACGCAGCGAGAGTTGGTTGTTATGGTTGATGCTGATGTCGCCCTTGAGCATCAAGACATCCTGGTCGCGGCCAATCGGGTACGTGGCTATCTTCGGGACCAGGGCGCTTTGCACAGTCGCGGGTGCGCTAAAGAGGTTGGGCGCATCAATCGGGTTCGAGAGGTTCTGCCGCTGGCCGTCGTAAGTGAAAAAGAAGAAGGCGCGGTTTCTCACGATTGGTCCACCGAGCCGACCGCCGAACTGGTTAATCTGCTGCGGCACGCGCTTGTTCGGCTGCCCGCGCAGAGCTTGCGTCGCTTTCAAGCTGGGCGAGTTGGCGTTCAACGATTCATCGCGGAAGTATTCAAAAAGTCCGCCGTGAAAATCGTTCGTCCCCGACTTGGTGACGACGTTGATGACAGCGCCGCCGGAGCGCCCGAACTCCGCTGAAAAGCCGTTCTGGTTGACCTGAAATTCCTGCACGGACTCTTCCGAGAATTGATAAGGCGGGCGCACGCCCGTTCGACCGAAGGCCTGTCCGAAAAAGGTATTGTTATTGTCCACGCCGTCAACTTGCAGGTTGTTGAGCGTGCCCTTCTGCCCGCCGACGGAGAGATCGCCCTGGCGCGTAGGGTCGCGTACCACGCCGGGCGTGAGCGTCGCAAAGTCCAGGTAGTTGCGCCCGTTGACCGGCAGGTTCTGTATGGCGCGCTCGTTAATCGTGGTCGAGACGGAGGTCCGAGAGGTCTCGACCACGGGAGCTTCGTCCGTTACCGTGACGGAGGCGGACGCGCCGCCGACAGAGAGCTTGACTTCGAGCGGAGTCTTGCCGCCGACGGTGACGGTCACGTCGCGTAGTTCTGTCTGCGCGAAGCCCTGTCCCGTCGCGCGCACCGTGTACTGGCCCGGCGGCAGAAGGATGATGCGATAGTTGCCTTCGCTGTCAGCCGTCGCGCTCTTTTCGAGACCCGTCGCCTGATTCGTCGCCGTCACTGTGGCATTGGGTACGGCGGCCTCCTGCGGGTCCAGCACGCGCCCTTCGATGTCGCCCGTCGTCGCCTGCGATTGCGCCGACGCGTTGAGGCCGAAGGCACACGCGCAGACGACCAGCATCAATAGTCTGGTAAACGTGGGAACAGATTTGTTAAGCATGTTTTCCTCTTGTGGCTAAAGATAAAAGTATGGCTTTGAAGCCCGAACGCCTGAGCGCGCGTGGAGCCGAGTTATCAATGAGGAGCTAAACTGTTAATGGAAACCCTGGGAAGAACATCAGCCCGGAAGCCGGGATATTAGAGCAGAACCGTGGGGAAAGCAAGAGAGAGCAGAAACAATGAAGAATAAGCTCGCCGGATAAAGTAGAAGCGATTGAGACATTGCCTCATTGATTCAATGATGCGACACGTCTTTGCCCGGCCAACGTCTCAATCGCTTAACTCTTTTCATTCATCCCGCGCTGTTCATCCTTCATCTTTTCTGCTTCATGATTCTCTCAATCTCATCAGGCGCTGAAGGGATTTTCTCCGAGAGCTTGCGGACGGTGTTTTCCGCAGTGATGAGATAATCGTCTTCGATGCGGACGCCGAGCTTTTCCGTCTGGATGTAGATGCCAGGCTCTATGGTAAAGACTTCACCAGCCTTCATGGGTTTGGAATAATCGCCCACGTCGTGCACGTCCATCCCCAGGTAATGGCCCAGCCCGTGAATAAAGAAGTGGTCCATAGTGTATTCCTTGCCGTCCGTGTCACGCGCGCGCAGCGGACTCTTTTGCAGATACTCGACGGCGAAGCGATGAAGGTCCGCCATCGTCATCCCGGGTTTGAAAGAAGCGGCGGCTGCCGCCTGCGTGTCCAGTACAAGCTGGTAAATCTCGCGCTGTCGCGTTGTGAATTTTCCGCTGGCCGGAAAGGTGCGCGTGATGTCTGCGGTGTACTGCGAATATTCCGCGCCGATGTCGCAGACCACCAGATCGCCCGCGTCAATCCGCTTGTGATTCTCTTCGTAGTGGAGGATGGTCGAGTAGATGCCGCTGCCGACGATGGAAGGAAAGCCCGGACGCTCCGCGCCGTTGCGCGTGAAGGCCGCTTCCAAAATAGCCTGCACTTCATACTCGTACATGCCCGGACGGAGGCTGCGCGCGATGTCGCGCTGCGCTTCGCCCGTGATGTCAATCGCCTTCTGCAAGAGCGCGACTTCGGCAGCAGATTTCGCCTTGCGCAGCTCCGCCAGAGCCGGAGCAACCGACAAGACTTCGACGCCGGGCAGCTCCTGCTTCGCGCGCTCGACAAATTGAAACTCGCGCACGTAGCCGTTGCGCACATTGCGCGGCGCCAGCGTGTAGAGCTTCATAGTGCTCTTGCCTTCGACGGTTTTGAAGGCCGGAAGAGCCGCGGCCTCTTTGAGCGTGGGCCACAAATCGGCCAGCGCATTTTTGGCCGGAAGCACTCGCTCGACGCCAAAGGTCCTGGCAGCTTCCGGTCCGGGAGCAAGCTGTACGCCGGTCCAGCGCTCCGCCTGAAGATCGCGCGGCGGGATAAAGACGAACTCGCGCGCGCCCTGCTGTGAAGCCAGACCCTGCGGGACGAGCAGGAGGGCCGCGCCGGGTGTGCGCACGCCGGTCAGGTAAGCCATCCAGTTGTTCTGCTTGTAGCGCGCCTCTACGCCCGCGCTCTCTTCGACATTGCCGAGGATAACAACCACGCCGTCCTTGAGCTGGTCCATCAGCCTCTGCCGCCGCGCGCGATACTCGCTCAACGGCTGATTAAGCAGGCGCACGCCCGCCTCGTCATAAAAATCGGTTTCAGCCCTCACGGACGCGTGCGGGAAGAAGGGAGCAAAGGCGAGCAAGAGCGCGAGAATGAGCGGCGATGCGTGACGAAGTAGTTTCATTTTGATAACTCTCTGTCGAACAGGATATGCCGGAAGAGACGCGGCACTCAGTAGCCCCGCGTCAGCGCGTCGGGCCTCAGGAGGATGCAAAAAACGATTGAGCCTGAAGGCCGCGCTCAACGGGAGCGGCAGAATATACGTCAGGGAGAGCTAAAAGTTTAGACAACAGCCGGAGTTTTCAAGCGCCTCAAAAGCGGCGCTTGAAAAGATTCCGGCTTTCGTTTTTTCAGACGAAATTTGAGGCTCTCAAAATTTTTTCAGACGCGGCGATTGAGCGCGAGAGGCCGCCAGAGCGATTGCAGGCGCTTACCGCTGGCGGTTTGCAGCATGCTCATCGCGCCCATGTAGAAATAGCCGAAGAAGAAAAGGAAGAGGAAAGGTATCGTGCCCCACATGTGCATACGCAGGGCGTAGAGCATGGCGAGCAGGAAGTAGCCAGCGAAGCTCAGCTCCAGCAAAGGCAGCAGCCCGCGCTTGCGCTTATATTTCTTGTTCTTCCAGGTCTCGTCTGCGCTCGTCTCGACCTGATACTTGGGCGTGCGGACAAACTCTGATTTCAGCCCGACCAGCGCCTCTATGACGGCGCGCGCATTCGAGAAGGCCAGACCTATACCGAGCGACATGACGAGCGGCAGGTGAAGCAGACGCGGCGCGCGGCGCTTATCCAGATACCAGATGCCCGTGCCGTAAAAGAGTATGACCGAGATGGTCGAGAAAAAGAGCAGGGGCACGTCAAAGAGCATGAGGTGATAGAAGCCCTGCTGGTAGCGCACGAGCAGGAGCGGGAATTGGAGCAGGCTGATAAAGATCATCAGCGGATAGCTGATGTTGCCCGTCAGACGAAAGAACATCTCAAGCTTGACGCGCAAGGGGAGCGGCGAGAGCCAGATGCGCCGATAGAGCTTGATGCCGACCTGCATCACGCCTTTGGCCCAGCGCCGCTGCTGCGCCTTAAAAGCATTTATCTCGACGGGTATCTCCGCGGGCGCGTCCTCGTCCAGCAGATAGATAAAGCGCCAGCCCATAAGCTGAGCGCGAAAAGAGAGGTCCGTGTCTTCCGTCAACGTATCGTGCTGCCAGCCGCCACTCAGCTCTATCGTCTTACGCCGCCAGATGCCAGCCGTCCCGTTAAAGTTAAAGAAGCCGCCCGTGCGGTTTCTCACCGTCTGCTCGACGACGAAGTGGCCGTCGAGCATGATGGTCTGAACGCGCGTCAGCAAATTGTAAGAGCCGTTGATGTGCGACCAACGCATCTGCGCGCAGCCGACAAGCGGGTCCGTAAAGTAGTGGACCAGCTTACGCAGGCAATCCGGCCTCGGCACAAAGTCGGCATCGAAGATGGCGAGCAGCTCTCCCTTCGCCGTCTGTAATCCGTTGGCGAGCGCGCCAGCCTTAAAGCCCGTGCGGTCCGTGCGATGGACGTAGCAGATGTCGAAGCCCAGGTTGGCGTAATACTGCACGGTCGCTTCGGCCAGCTTGACGGTCTCGTCAGTCGAATCGTCAAGCACCTGTATCTCCAAACGGTCGCGCGGGTAGTCAATATCCGTCACAGCTTTGAGGAGACGTTCGACGACGTACATCTCGTTAAAGAGCGGAAGCTGTACGGTAATGCGCGGCAAATCCTCTTCGCTGTAATGGCCCTTCGCTTGCGGCTTGATCTTGCGATAGCGCCAGAAGTCCACGACCTGCTTGATGCGATACGCGCCGTAGATGGCGAGGATGCCGAGGAGCGTGAAATAGAGTATGAGAATCGTGTAATCGAAAGAGTCTAGCTGGTAGAGCGGGCTGATGTTCCCGTAGGTCTTGTCTATACCGTCGTGGAAATACTTGCGGAAGGTGGCGTCAATCATCCGCCAGGCTTCCTCTCTGGTCGGCTGCGTATCTAAAGCGGCGAAGATGCTGAGAAACATTGAAGTCAAAATCTGAAAGCTCCAAAACCGGCAAAGAGGCTGACCCTAAACAACCGAACGGCGCTTGAGAGCATGAAACAGCCGTTAGCTCCCTCGCGCCATCAGCAGAACGAGCAGCACCGGGCGCTAAGGATGCCTCTGCGCTGCTCGCCACATTCGACGCACATTTTAGCCTAAGAGATCTCTTTCTCAAAGGCCGCCCAGACTTCCCCGGAGGTTCGATTTGAAATTAAGACGAGGCCAAAGACCGGCCTTGATTTTCAACCCGGCACGCTTCTACTGGTCCACTTCTAGGGCTTCGACTGAGGTTTATTCTGCGGCGGCTTGATGGCATCCTTCTGCGGCGGCTTAATCCCTCGCCCCGGCGCATCTATAGCGGGGTCTGAAGGACTCATCTCCTCCTGCGCGGGCCTGGCAGATTCCGCGCTCGGCGCTGGCGGAGGCGGAGGCTGTGCGGGTACGGATGTATTTCTTTCCTCGACTGGGGTCGGGGGAGTTGCGGCGTCCGGCATGGTCGCGGGAGCGGCTGCCCCTGTGCCGCTTCTGCCTGCCGTGCTATTTGAACGACCGCTTCTCTTCCTGCGCGCACGGCGGGCCTGCTCGCCCGAACGTTTTGCGCTGGCGCGACGCGTCCTGCCCTGCTGTCTTCTCATCACACTGCTGCCAGCGCCCTGACCGTCAAAGGCCATCACAATCAGCTCTGCGCCGGAGAGGACCAGAGAGATAGTCAGGATAAAGAAGAGGCTGGCGAATCCACTGACGGTAGGTTTGCTCATCATGCTTGCTCGCTCTGCTCAGAATCCTAAACGCCTCCACCGTAGCTTCCGCCCGCTGGTCCACCAAAGCTCGGCGGCGGCGGCGGCGCGTCCGGCCCGCCCTTACGCTTTTCAAAAATCGGGACGGCGATCAGCCCGCCAATGGTGGCAAAGACTACGACCATCAGAAAACCGAACAAGGCTCCGGGCAGCGCCAGCAGCAGTTGTTGTGAAAGAGGCATGCTGTATTGCATCTCCATCTGCCTGCGGAAAATCTCCGCCTGGTCCGGGTTGAGCCTTTCCAGCATGCCTGTTATCAAGCCGAGCATGGGGTTGCGGACCAGCAGATTGAGCGGCAGGCCGACGATGAGATTGATAAACGCTCCGATGAGGCCCGCCATCGCGCCAAGCTGCGCGCCCTCTCCGACGCTGACGGCCACGGGTGAACGCTTGATGTAGAGATAGGTGGCGAGCGCGCCGCCGAGCAAGACCCAGAGACAACAGCAGTTGGCGATGTTGATAAAGGGAATGGCCGAAAGCAGTCCGAGGAGGACGCCGCCGATAAGTGCAGGTTGTAGTTTATTGTTCATCTCTTTGAGTCAGTCAAGGGGTCAGTCAAGCAAACGTCAAAGGGCCGGACCTTGAGAATAATCGTTTAGGATTTCTCTTATGCTTTTTCAGATGCGGCTTGAAGGCGAGCCGTAATCGCTCAGCTCGTCATGCTCGGGCGATAAAGGCTGCGCGGCTCTCAGGCTCTTCTCCTTGTCGCTTCGCCTGAAGATGCCGCGCCAGCTTTGGCGGCTGAGGTCCAGCAGGCCGGGGACGACGAAGAAAGCGCAAACCGCGCTAAAAAATGCGCCTGTGATAAAACGAGAGAGATGCGTATTGGACCAGATATTGAGCACTCCGAGCGTCCAGTCAATCGCTAACGGCATGATGGCAACGAAGAGCCAGAGACGCGCGGGCGTCTCCAAATTCTTGAGAGGACGCACGAGCGGATAGAGCAGCGTGCCGAGCAGGAAGCCCGCATAGATACCCGTACAGCGCGCACAGACGGCCAGCGCGTGCCCTTCCAGATGAAAAGAGCGTTCCGAAATTTGATGACAGACGTAGCCGAAGGCCGAGTAAATCATCGCGGCCATTGATTCGTGCCCGCTCGCCAGCAGCAGCGGCGCAGCCATCATCACCGCGACCAAGAGAGCCGCGCCCGCGACCGTCAAGCTCCACAACAGGAGCGCCCGGCGCGCAAATTCCTCTGCGACCGGCCCGCATTGCCTGACATATTTTTCGGCAGGAGCGAACATTGTAATCTAAAATCTAATCACAGAATCCGGCCCGCCCTCTACGTGGACCGTATCTACAAAGCGTATGTGCCTGGATTCTGTCGTCATGACGAGCGAGTGTGTACGCTTGCCAGTGCCGAAGAAGCGTACTCCCTTGAGCAGCGCGCCGTCAGTCACGCCCGTCGCCGCGAAGATGACCTTTTTGCCCGGGGCGAGGTCGTCCGTGTCGTAAATCTTGTTCGGGTCGTTGATGCCCATCTCGCGCAGGCGAGCCAGCACTTCCTCCTGCGGCGGCACTTTATCCTTATCCACGCCGAGCCGCTCAGGGTCAAAGACTAGCCGCGTCTGAATCTCGCCGTTCAAACACTTCATCGCCGCCGCCGTGAGAACGCCTTCGGGCGCGCCGCCGATGCCCATCAGCGCGTGTATGTTCGTGCCCGCGACCGCCGCAGAGATGCCCGCCGAAAGATCGCCGTCGCCAATCAGGCGTATGCGTGCGCCCGCCTCGCGCACTTCATCAATCAGCTTTTTGTGGCGCGAGCGTTCGAGCACGATCACCGTCAGGTCATCTATATCGCGCCCAAGCCGCCGCGCTATGTTCTTGAGATTGTCTTTGACGGGCGCGTCTATATCAACCACGCCGCGACACGATGGACCGACGACGATCTTGTCCATGTAGATGTCCGGCGCGTTGAGCAGGCCGCCGCGCTCAGCCGCCGCGAGCACTGCGATAGCGTTGTTTGCGCCGAGCGCGCAGAGGTTCGTGCCTTCGAGCGGGTCAACGGCGATGTCAACCTCCGGGTAAGCGTCGCGCGCATCCTCAGGCGCTTTGTAGCCCGTCCCCATCTCTTCGCCTATGTAGAGCATGGGCGCTTCATCGCGCTCGCCCTCGCCGATGACGATACGCCCGCGCATCGGCACAGTATCCATCACTTCACGCATCGCCTCGACCGCCACGTGGTCCGAATACTTGCGGTCGCCCTGGCCCATCGTGCGCGCCGCCGCGATGGCCGCAGCCTCGCACACGCGCAGGAAGTCCAGAGACAACTCGCGCTCCATCCTCAACTCGTGTCCCATTACGCTCTTTTTCTCCTGATAATGAAAGTGACTTGCGTCGCGGAAGCCTTCGGCTGCTAACCTTTGCGCGCAGGCGGAAGAAATGCGCACGTATAGTAACAGAGCAGGCAGAAAAAATGTAGCAATCAGAATGCGCTGCTTCTCATCTGACAGGAAAACGTTTTCGCCGGAATAAGCATTTGACACATCATGGAAACGACAGTATAAAGCCACTGTTAATAGCGCTCCCCAGTTAACAAGAGCCTCGCTCCTTACTGGGTCTTGCTCTTGTCAACCTCACATTCAAATCTATTTGTCTAGAAGGAGATTTCCAGATGAAAAGCCAAAAAAAATCTGTCCTGCTACTTGTAACCCTTGCCCTTACAGTAGTGGTCTCTTCTGCCGCGTTGCAGGAGCAGACGCAAAAGAATTCAATGCCATCAAGTCAGGAAGAGGCGACGCCCGTTCAAGAAGGGGTAATGACTGAAAAGCAGCGGGTTCACGCTAATCTTTTTAAGAAACAGTATGAATACAGAAAGGCTAAGAAGCTCAGTTCGCTCACAGGAAACGACACTGTAGGTGTTGAAATAGGTATTCCCAACATACCTTCTTCCCCATCTCCACCTACTTTTAGTCTTTACGAATTCCTCAAAAGCTTATCATGCCAGGCAGACGCTATTGTTGTCGGAGCAGTAAAGAGTAAATCCGCCCAACTAACGGAAGATGAAACGTTCATTTTTACTGATTATGAAGTAAGAGTAGAAGAGATTATTAAGAATAATGTGGCGGCTGCAATCCAAGTCAAGGGCGAGCTGACTTTGGCTCGACCCGGAGGGGTAGTTTCACTTAACGGGCGCACTATTTACGCTCTGGACAGGTCATTCAAACCTCTTGAACTGGGCGGTCGCTATTTACTATTCCTACAATTCATCCCGTCAACGGGAGCCTACAAGCAGCTTAATAGTAAAGGAAGCTACCAAATAAAAGAGGGCAATAAGAGAATTAAGCTCACGAATGAGCCATTGCCTAGCGAGCTAGAGAACGGCGATGATGTCGACTCTTTCCTCAACGAACTCCGCCACGCTAACAACTCTTGCCACAATTAAAAAAGGTCACAAATAATGGTTCTCCCTCACTCTCTAAGAGATTTTTCCTACCGGTCTCTAGCCTTGCTGATCTTCTTTTTCGGCGGATTGACAATCAATCTGATAATTTGCCACGCGCAATCCACAGGTTGTCCGCATGCTAATGTGGTTCCTAGTTGGGCGTCAAATGCGACGGTCTATGTCAATTTCGGAAACATTACCGACGCCGTGCAAAGACAACAAATTCAAACGGCTTTGGAGAGGTGGAATACGGCCAATGCCTCCAATAATTCTGGTGTGCGATTTGTAATAGGCCCTGCTCCGGCAGGTGCTCCGACACTCACTTTGCAAAACGGTACATTATCAGGTGGAGGAGCAGCGAATACTTCATATGACAATGTTACTGGCGGAGGCCTGTTACCGGGACAGCTTAATGCTGCGACTATCACCTTTGATCCAAATCTAAGGTTTCCAGATGGCACTCTTTTCTACGACCCCAGTCAGCCCGGATACGCTACGGTTTTCTTAAAACAGGCTTTGCATGAGCTTGGGCACACATTCGGTTTCGGCGATATGCAGAGAGAAAGTGCATCGTGTTACGGACAAACGGCAGGCTCAACGGTTATGAACGACGGCTGTGGTGTTAATGACTCGGCAAACAATCAACCGACATCTCCAACAACGTGTGACCAAAGCTCAATAAATGTTACTTATCCCCCGCCAGCGCCCATGCCGTCGCCCACGCCTCAGTGCCGGAAGACATGCACCTCGCGTCAAACGCTCAACGTCGAGACCTGCGAGTGCGAGAATAATTTCGACTACAATTACTTCGTGCTCACAGGAGGCAGTCCGATCCTCATAGACATCAACGGCGATGGCTTTAGCCTGACGGACGGCCCGCAAGGCGTCTTTTTTGACCTCGATAGCGATGGCCTGACGGAACATCTGTCTTGGACTGCTGCCGAATCGGATGAGGTTTGGCTGGCTTTAGACCGCAACGCGAATGGGATAATTGATAATGGACAAGAACTGTTCGGCAACTTCACGCTCCAGCCTCAATCAACCAATCTCAATGGATTCGCCGCGCTGGCCGAGTTCGACAAAGAGGAGAACGGCGGCCACACGGACGCCATGATTGACAGCCGCGATACCATCTTCAACAACCTGCGATTATGGCGGGACTCGAATCACAACGGCCTCTCCGAGTTTGATGAGTTGCACTCCTTGCCGGAGCTTGGAGTGGAAGCAATCTCTCTCGACTATAAAGAATCGAGAAGGGTTGACCGGCAGGGCAACCTGTTCCGGTATCGAGCGAAGGTGTACGGCATGAATCGCACACAACTCGGACGCTGGGCTTACGATGTCTTTCTCGTTCGGTGAGAAGGCGAACTTCTTAACCTGAAAGCTAAAGAATGCCGCCCGTGATTCGAGATAAGTCTTACGGGTGGCTTTATATGTTTATTGGCAAGGGTCAGCTCAACGACAGCTTTTGTGGAAGGATGGGAGGCTAAAAGAATCATTCCGTCTTGACTGTAACTTACTTGAAAACCCATCATGGGGCGGATGCGTATAAATGATTTGCTGTTCCTTTAGAAGCCTGACAAAACTTTCCCTCTGGAGATAACCGACATGCACTCACGGTTCAAGTTTCTCGCTCCCGTCTGCCTCATACTGGTCATGCTTTTCTCGATCGGCAGCCGAACGTCCCTAGCCATGAGCGCGCTTGCAGGACAACAGGCTAAGGCCGATACGGCTGAGCAGCGGCTGCAAGGCATCTGGCAGGGAACGCTCGATGTCGGCGCGGTCAAGCTGCGTCTCGTCCTCAAAATCTCAAAAGCTCCTGACGGCAAATACACAGGGACTGTGGACAGCGTGGACCAGGGCGCAAACGATTTGCCGATTGACTCCATCAGCTTTAAGGACGGCTCGCTGCGTTTTGAGATGAAGGCCATCGGCGCGACTTACGAGGGCAAGATGAACAACGAGGGGACGGAAATCTCGGGCCAGTGG
>DASWMI010000200.1:0-19888 GCA_036399835.1 Pyrinomonadaceae bacterium
GCGGCTCTCTCTGGAAGCTTGAGAATTGATGTCCTAAAAAAGAAAGGCGGCCAACAGTGGCTTTACCGTCCGCCCCCGCCTGCCTGCCGCTACGCTCACGCCGTCCGTTTTCTTCGGTATTTTAAGTAAAAGGCTAATCCGGCGGCTTCTTCAGGAAATTTTTAGATTCCACGAAGATATTTTTTTGACTTTACAGAATAGGTCCTCTCAGGACACATCAAGCCGGAATCGGGCTTTCAACGCCCGATTCCGGCTTGTTAAGCGCATGGCTTAATTTATCTGCCAGGGGAGGAGCAGAGCCTTGCTATTCTTTGGCCGCTTTTCGCCTTTTCCGTGCAGCAGCGGCCACGCCCGCCAGTCCGGTGCCCAAAAGCAGCATGGTGGTCGGTTCGGGAACTTCCGAACCGCCGTTGATCTTGATGCTGTTGCCATCTGGAAGACTGATGAAATGGACCGTAATCTGGTCAATAGTAAGCGAAGTTGGAGCAGAGGTCAGGGTAAAGACTACTGTCCCCGAGTTAGACCCGGCCAAAGCGGTCGTCTTGCCCTGTTTGCTGCTGGCTATCGCTTCCATATTGCCGAGTCCGCCGCCGCCCGAGCTGAATTTGAATTGGCTCAGACCGCCGCTGAAACTGGTGCTTGAGACGTTGAGGTTAGGGCTGGTGTTGAGTCCAATGCCAGCAATATATGAGCCGTTGGTCGAAGTGTTCGACAGGGTGACGGTCAACTGGTCGCCGTTTAGAGTCACGGTCGCAATGCCGGATGTTCCCGGATACTGAGCCGAGGTGAAGGTGTATGTCACGCTCTGTCCCTGGGTTAGTGTGATGGGATCGGCGTAAGTTTGAGCGGCATTGAAAGCCGTGAACATGAGGGCCGCTGCCATCATGAGAAGCATTCTGCGTATCATTCGAAAATTCCTCCCTGAGCTTTGGTAAATAACCCGCCTACGGCTCGCACAACGCTGGCGGCGTTAGGGGCAAAGAACTTGAGTACTGCTCTTTTCAGGATAAAAGTGACAATCAACGTCAATTTCCAGAAGAGCGACTGCTTTTATTTTGCCATACTTGTTGTGCGCAGCGGATAATAAACAAAAAAGCAGGGCGGAGCAAGATAAATCTGCTCCGCCCTGCTTTTTGAGAATCCAGCCTCTTCAGGCAGGCATCAGGTGCTGCCGACTGTGAAGCGCTTGGCCTTATTCTTTAGAGGCTTGCCGACGCTTGCGTGCGGCGGCGGCGACTCCGGCCAGCCCCGTGCCGAGCAGAACCATCGTGGCCGGTTCGGGCACTTCCGTTGGATTTGCGGGGCCTGAACCCAGTTTGAAGTTCGTGAACGAGCCTGTGTCGTCCGAGGTGCGCGCGAAGAGGCCGAGACGCAGGTTCGGGTCTGCATCATAGGCGGCCATCAATGCAGCTTGCTGGTCGGGCGTCAGGCCGAAGGTATAGTCTCCATGTCCCTGGCCGCCAGCCTGCTCGACGAAATATTGACCGCTCAACGGGTTAGGCGTGAATGACCCCTGGAACAGAATCGCGCCCGTTTTTGAATCGTAGGCTGTCAAGACCAGTTCATGGAGGATGAGGTCGTTGTCCGGGTCTTCGATGTCCATGAAGATTCTCACGCTGCTATCGCGCGTCAACCCGGCTTCGGCGAACGTGACGGTCTTGGTGTGCTCACCCTGTTTGGCGATCTCGCCCGAAATGACATCCTTGCTCCCGTCGTAGCTCACGCTGCCGAATGCGTTCTGAGTATTTTTGGGCGACTGGATGGACAGAACGGATTCGGGCGCTTTGCCGACGCCGCCCTGCGGAGCGCCCGGCCCAATCAGAATGATGTCTGCGTAAGCGCTGCTTCCGGCAAGGCTCAGCGTTAAAGCAACGCCGAGACAAAAGGCTAACCTGGATAGAAGTTTATGCATGGTTGGATTCTCTACCTCCCTTGATGACTGACTAATTCATCTCTTTTCAATGTTTAAGGCTGAAAGGCGAGGGTTTCTGACAAGCCCTCAGGGCGTGCCTGCCGCTTAACCCTTTTTTGACCCTTTCGTTTTTCTCTACCCAAATGAAAGGAGTAATTAAGCGAGGTTTCCCATAAATTTGGTAGAAAAAATCTCTGATTATGGCCCTCATTTCCGGTTCTTTAGGGCGGTCAACGCAAGACAGTCTGATTCCCGGCACTAGGATTTAAATTTCTTCAAAAGACGTGTGAATTGACCGAGGGCGGCGCGCGCCTCCGGCAGCCCGAGGGCCAAGGTAATCGCGTAGTAGACCAGCCCGTAAGAACCCAGGACGACGAGCGCGATGATAAAGGGATGGCGCGGGCCTAAGATGAGCTTGAAGCCCCAGCCGATGGCGGCTCCGGCGGCTGCGCTCATCCAGAGCCTGACCATGTAGGAAAAGGGCAGCCCCGTCCGGCCAATCCTACGGTTCAAAGTCCGCCGCAGCAAAATAAACTCGACCCACCCGGCAATGCCAGCCGAAGCCGTCAACCCCGCGACGCCCCATTTCTGGTCTATGCCGAGCAACGGAGGCAGCGGAATCGCAAACAGGTAGCCGAGCACGGTCGTCAGGAAGACGCGCAGGACGGCGAACTTGAGAGGCGTGCGCGTGTCATGTAGAGCGTAGTAGGTCGAAGAGTAAAGCCTGCCGAGCGTGGAGGCCAGCAGGCCCACCGTAGAGCCTGCGAGAATGCCCCAGACATACACGGCATCGTTGTGATTAAACTTGCCTGTTTGATAAAGGACAGCCGTGATGACATCTCCGAGCGCGAGGAAGGCCATAGAGGAGGGCACGATGTAAAAGGCTATCCGCCTGAGTCCCTCTTCGAGACGATGGCGCAACTGCTCGTTAACCTGCTCCTCGTCTCCGAGCGCGCTCGCCATCGCAGGCAGTTCAGCCGCCGAGATGGACATCCCGAAGAGGCTCACGGGAAGCGTGTAAAGGCTCTGCGCGTAATTGATGGCCGCGACCGCGCCGGTCGGCAGCAGGCTCGCCAGCACCTGGTCCACAAAGGCTGAGATTTGGACCACACCGCGACTGACAAAGACCGGGAGGAAGTTGCGCACAACTGTCCGCACGTTGTCTGAGACGATGTCGAAGACCGGGCGCAGCCGCTTGACCAGACGGAAAACGGTCGGAAGCTGAACGCCGAATTGCAGCGCGCTTCCGATAACTGAGCCCCAGGCCGTCATGACGGCCAGCGGGTAGAGGTCCAGGCGGTGGCCGAAGCCGATGAGGGCCGTGATGATGGCGATATTCCAGACGACCGGCGCGGTGTAAGAGAGAAAGAAGCGGCGATGGCTGTTGAGGACTCCGAGACACCAGGCGGACATCACGAGCAGCCCCGCGCCCGGAAAAAAGATTCTCACCAGTCGAATGGTCCACTCTCGTTTTTCACCCTCGAAGCCGGGCGCAATGAGGCTAATCAGATAGGGCGTAGTGAGAACTCCCGCGAGCACTATCAGCGAAGTCGTGAGCGCGAGCAGCGTCAGAATCGCGTCGGCCACGCGCGAAGCCTCTTCTTTCTCACCGCGCGCGAGCAACTTGGCGTAAACAGGGATGAAGGAGGCCGAGAGAGCGCCTTCGCCAAAGATGTTCTGTAGGAAGTTTGGAATCCTGAAGGCCGCGTTAAAGGCGTCGGCAGCCGGGGAAGTCCCGAAATAATAGGCGAAGACCCTCTGGCGTATAACGCCGATAATGCGGCTCAGGAGAATCCCTGCGCCGACCAGAAAAGCGTGCCTGCCTGTACTGGCTTCACGCTCGCGGCGCGCGTTGCGCTGGTCGCCGCGTGTCTCTGCGGGAATCGCGCCGAACGGAATCTCCGTCTCGCCCGCGATGATGCCGGCATCCTTGCTCGTCTTGGCCTCTGCGACCTGGACGCGCGACTCATCTGCTGCCTGCTGCTCCGGCGGCGACGTTTGGCCGGGGCCGTCTCCCTGTGCCTCTGGCGGCGCGTCGTCAATGCCTTCGAGGTCCGCGCTCGATTCGGTTCGCTGGTCGGGACTCATCTTGAAAGTTAAAGTTCGTACTCCTTGATCTTGGTGAGCAGCGTTTTATAGCTGACGCCTAAGGTTTCTGCGGCGCGCGTCTTATTGCCTTCGTGAGCGCGGAGCGCGTCCGCTATCTTGCGCCGCTCGACCAGACGCGCGGCACGCTCGGCGGCCTCGTTGAGCGTCCCCGAAAGATCGAACTCTTTGAGCGCCTCAGACTCCTGCGGATTGAGAGGGCCAAGCCCTAAATCGCGCGGTTCGAGCGCGCTGGTGTCGGAGAGTATGCAGGCGCGCTCGATGGCGTTTTCCAGCTCGCGGACATTGCCGGGCCAGGCATGAGCGCGTATGGCCTTGAGACTCTCTTCGCTGAGGATGGCTTCGCGTCTGCGCAACTCCCTGCCAAGCTGCGCGGCGAAATGGCGCGCGAGTAGTAAGACATCTTCGCCGCGCTCGCGCAAAGGCGGAATCTCTATGGGAAAGACCGCGAGGCGGAAGAAGAGGTCGCGGCGAAACTCTCCGCTTTCGACAGCCGCGCGCAAATCCTTGTTCGTCGCTGCCACGACGCGCACGTCAACCGGAACGGGAGCGCGACCGCCAATCCGGTCCACACTCTTCTCTTCAATCGCGCGCAGGAGTTTGCCCTGCACGGCCAGCGGCAGTTCGCCTATCTCGTCCAGAAAGACAGTGCCTCCGGCGGCCAGCTCAAACTTTCCGAGGCGGCGGTCGCTGGCTCCCGTGAACGCGCCGCGCTCGTGGCCGAACAATTCGTTCTCGATGAGAGTTTCGGGAATGGCAGCGCAGTTGATGGCGACAAAGGGTTTGTCGCGGCGCATAGAGAGATGATGGACGGCGCGCGCGAAAAGCTCTTTGCCCGTGCCGGATTCGCCGAGGAGCAGCACGTTGGCTTGCGTCTGCGCAACGCGCTGAGTCTCCGCGACGACGCGCTTGATGGCCTCGGATTCTCCGATGATGCGTGGAAAGCCGTAGCGCCTGGACCACTCTTCGCGGAGCAAGATGTTCTCCGTGCGCAGCCGCGCCTGTTCCAGAGCGCGCTCGACCAGCAAGAGCAGGTGGTTTGAGTCAACGGGCTTTTGTAGAAAATCCTGCGCGCCGTCCTTCATCGCCTGGACGGCTTCGTCAATCGAGCCGTAGCCAGTCATCAGGATGACGGGAATTTCGGGGTCTGCGGCGCGTGCGGCGCGGAGCACGTCGAGGCCGGAGCCGTGAGGCATACGCAGGTCCGTGAGGACGAGGCGGTGCGGCGCGCGTGTAATCTCTATGGCGGCCTCGCGCGCATCTGCGCTTTCGGTCACGGTGTAGCCAGCCGTCTCAAGCGTCAAACGCAGCACGCGCCGCAGGCTCTCTTTGTCCTCAACCAGCAGTATGTCAGGCATAAGAAGTAGTCAGTCGTCGGCAGCCAGTCGTCAGTCAAAGCAGAGCGCGGATGATTGATGGCTGGCCGCTGATTACTTTTGGCATCATTCATCGTTACTCTTTTACATGTCAAGAGGCTCCGGATAAAAGAAAGAAAGGCCCGCCGGAAGCGGGCGGGCCAAAGAGCAGAGCGGAGAGTGTGGGAGCGGGCTTTATTTCTCGACAACTCCGAGAGGCTTATTGCCGATTCGTTTCGCGTTTTCGACGGCGAGCGAATCGTATTGCATGGTCATGCCGCCGCCGCCGGAGAAGTCGAAGGTCGGAGCGGTAAAGCCGCTGGTCGCGCCCGCGGTGGTGTCGAATCTGGCGATGGCGATGGCGCCGAGGAGGGTTCCGGTTCCGCCGCCGCTACGAAAGACCCTGCCCTTGCCAAGCACTAGAATGAGACCGCTGAAACTGGGAGTGCCCTTGATGATGAGATCGCCCGTCACGATCAGCAGACCCGCACCGCCGTCAAGATCACAGTCGCCGTCAACAAAGTTATAGTCATGCGGGTTTGAACCCGCCACGCCGCTAAAGGCGTAGCCGGTTGTCACCGGAGGATGATATGTACCCTCGACGGTTTGAGCAATCTTTCTCCATTTGTTCAGAAAGGCTCGCGCACCTGTCGGGCCGTCGGTCGTGCGCAGGTATTCGGGAAGCTCATTCGGGTCTGTAATCAGGTCAATCTTCGGGCTGTTGACAGTATCAGGCTTGCAGTTATTGCAATTACTGATGACCGTCTCGGCGACCGTTTTATCCCAGGTGGTGGTGACGGCGAAAGAGAGGAGGGGCGCTGCCGATGGCTTCTGCTTATCCTGGCCCGAATATTTTTTGGCTGCGCTGTTGCCAATATCGAAAGTCATCTTATCGTTGTTCGTATTCGAGCCGATGAGGGACATCATGGCTTTGGCGTTGTAGTCCAGAGTGATGGTCGTCATCACCATCTGAAGCTGCTTGCGCGCGCCGCCCGGCCCGTACCCTGTTGATGTCACGAGCAGACGCGCAGGCTCGTAAGTAGCCGAGGCAGCGCGGGCCGCGCCCGTCGGGTCGTCAGGGTCAACCACAGTGATGCTATAGGCCGAGCCGCTAAACAATCCGTAGGTCGCGGCGTTAACGGGAACGCGGTCGGTGTAGGTGGCCGAGTAAGAGAGCCATCTTGAGAGGCGCGCTGTTCCGGCGGCGGTCGCCGCGTCGCCCGGAGCGTTTGAGGTCGAAGGCTCGACGGCGATACGGAAGTTGATTTTCTGCGGAGCAGGCGGAGGCGAAGAGAGCGCCGTGCTCGGTGAGACGTTTTGTCGCAGGACATTGAGCACGGCCTGCAAGCCTGCTTCCGCGCCGTAATAGGCTTTCATCTCTCCGGTCGCGTCAATAGTATTAGTGCTCGACCTGCCCGTGGTCAGAATCAGTATTCCGCCAGCCGTGAGAATCATCAGCGAGATGAGCAAAACGGAGATCAGCGCCGCGCCGCGCTCGCTCTCTCTGTCTATTTTGCGATTGGATGTTAAGTGCATTTGCATGACAGCTTCCACGGCAAGCTCTTCCACCTCAAATTAATATTGGTCCACCATCGTCGGCGCGTTGCGCAGCGCGATGTCGGATGAGAGCCGGACCAGCGTGTCCGGCTGTCCCTGAGTGGTGGCGGGAAGATTGACCCGCACATCCACCCTCACACGCACGGCGTTGGCTATCGCCACGGCATTACCCGCTCCATCCAGATAAGAGATTTGCAGGTCTGAGATATTACTCGCGAGGACGGCGCGATTGGCTGCGATATTATTATCCCAACGCACGATGGCCGCGTTGTTCGCCTGAAAGACGTAGATTAAATCTTCATCCTGGTCATTGGTCGCAAGCAAGGGATTGCCGGTCGCGGGGTCAACCGGGTCCGAAGCCACATCGTTATGTATATTGGCGCGGATGCGTATGGAGGTGGCTGAGGAATCCGCGACCACGAGTCCATTGACGTTGACCAGGCCGAAGCCCGCGTTGGCTATATCGCGCGACATGATGTTGAGCGCACGCTGCGCGTCGGCCAACGCGTCCGTTCGCTGATTCTCGCGTGTGCGCGTGCTGAGCGAAGATGTCAGCAAGGTGGTCGCCGCTGTTAAGGCGATCATCAAGATAGTCATCGCGATAATCAGTTCGAGAAGCGAGAAGCCAGCCGCCGCCGCCGCGCGCTTAGCCTGTGTCTGATGCCGGACCATAACTTTCACTGTTGAACCTCTAACCAAAAAACTCGCTACTCGTTGGTCCGAGCGCGAATCGTTTCCAGCGTGACAGCGCCAGCCGCACCCGTCGCCCATGACTGGCCCGCGCCCTGCGGAGTCACCGTGACGCTAATCAGCTTATAGCTGCCGGATGCCGAATTGGTGATGGTGACGCTCAGGAGATAAGCTCGCGCGCCCGTCGTTGACCCCGGCGCGCTGCCGCGATAGACGGTCTGCGTGGTGGTCGCCGCCGCGAGCAGAGGGTCTGTCGCGGAGGCGCTGTAAGCGCAGTTGCGCAGGGCTTCCGTGGCCTGCTGCGCGATAGCCAGCGCCTGTCCCCTGTCGTATCCTCCGGTGTTGTAATAAACGGCGTAAGAGAAGAGAGAAGCCGCGCCCAGACAGACGACCATCATCAGGACCAGCGCGATGGTTGTTTCCAGCAACGTAAAGCCGCGTTCGCTTTCGAGAGGCGCGGGCACGGCTGATGCGCCGGGCATGTGCTGCTCAGGCTCTTCTTCAAGGGTTTTGATTTTCTTTAATGACAATCTCATGGCTCAGGGCAGGCTCGTTTCCGGGTTGACGTTCGCTGAGGTGGAAACGGTGCTGGGAGTGACCGTCGTATAACTCGCGGAGTTGTCCACGCCCGCATCTCCCGCGCTTGAGATGCTGAGCAAAGGATAGGGAGACGGCAACTGAGGGTTGGCGAGTCTGAAAGAGGCCAGGGTAGCGACAGCGCCGGTGTCGTCAACTGTGCGGCCACGATAGTCGAACCTGATGGTGGTCGGGACCGTCACGCCGGAAAAAGTCAGGCCGCTTTCGGGCGCGAACGTGATGGTGCGACCCGGGTCCAGAGTCCCGTTACGGTCCGCGTCGAACTGGACCGTATAGGAAGTGTTGCTGTTAATCGTCACGCTTGCCATCGCCGCCGTATTCGTCGCGTGACGGCGAATTGAGTCTGAACGCACCTTCTCGACATAGCTCGTAAACTCTCTGGCGGTATTATTGAGCGCCATCGTCTGCTGTGCGCGAGCGATGCTGAGCAGGGCGAAGGTCACCAGCACGGCCAGCATCGAGGCGATAATAGCCATCTCAATGATAGTGAAGCCGCGCTCATCGCTGAGGGCTGCCCTGGCTGGCGAACTGTTTATGTCTTGAGGCTTCATAAGCAGGTTTGAAATTACTGAGACTCGAAGCTGAGCAGGGAGAGACATCCGGCGGGCGATGTTTAGACGGGGAACGTGTTGCGAATGAGATTCAAAAGCTCGTTAGCCGAAGCGGGGTCCAGTGTCTGAAGCTCTGCATATTCTTTCATAGCCGACTCTTGATCCTTCAGATCAACATAAACAGACCCCAGCAGATAATGGGATTCGACGAAATTCGGGTTGACGTGGAGGGCTTTCTGGCAGGCCCTGACGGCCTCCGGGTAGCAGCCTCTGTGAAAGTATGCCTGGCCCAGATTGTGTATCGCTTCGAGGAAATCCGGTTTGAGGCGAATGGCTTGCAGGAGCGGCCTGATAGCCTCCAGATACATGCCCTGACTGATATAAGCCTGGCCCAGATTATTGTATGCCTCGCTGTAAGACTCTTCAGCCCTGACCGCCTGCTGGTAAGACTTGACGGCCTCTGCGGGTCGGCCCATGCGGTCATAGGTCAGACCTATATCGTTATGAAGCTCTGCCCAGGTCGGCCATTTTCTGACGGCCCTACGGAATTCCTTGAGCGCCTCTTCATAAAAGCCGAGCGTAAAGAGCCTCACTCCGGCTTCATGATACTCTTCAGCCTCTGCCATCTCGGCAGCAGAGACTGAAGGCTCCTCCATCTCTTCGATTTCCTCATCCGCACGTTTTCTAAGCAAACCGAAAAAGCTCATGGCGATTCTCCGTTAAGTGATAAAGTGGAAAGCCTCTCCTTGTAGGCTTTGCTTCGACCCCGGCTCGCGCTTCTATTTTTCCACCACGCTCTCGACCGTGCTCCCGACCACCTTATTGGCAGCCTCTATGGAAGTCGTGTCGTAGTAGAACTGACCGCTGCCTCCACCGGAGACATCAAAGTAAGGCGCGGTAAAGCCTGTCGTCCCTGTGCGCGAAAAGCTGGCGACCATCCATCCGCCCAGGACTCTTCCGTTGCCCGTTCCGCTGCGGGTGACGTGTCCGTTGCCGAGCACGAGAATGATGCCCTGGAAATCGTCGTTGCCGGTGAAATCCAGATTGCCTGTCACAACCAGCAGCCCGGACCCGCCGGACAAAGTGCAGTTGCCGCCGACAAAAGTCAGAGCGGGCTTGGCGATGTTGGCCGAAGTATTGTCATAGTCCGCATAGCCGTTGAGCGAAGAGAAGTAACGGCCCTTGGCTCTGGCCGTGGCCTCTATGTCGTCGAGAAAGGCGCGAGCCAGGTCAGCCGTCTGTAAAAAGTCCGGGGTCGTCGCCAGGAAAGGATAAGGCGGCGTCGGCGGCGTGGGTGTAGAGGAAGGCACCGGAGTAAGGGTTGTGGGCCAGGGCGAGGGAAGGGTGTCTATGTCCAGAATCGCAAACTTCGGATTATCAATGGTCGCTCCCTTGCCCATCCCCGTATAACCTGCGGTCCAATCCTGCGTGCGGATGGCAATGACTGGAAACTTCGGTTGAATATTAGAGTAATCCTTGCCCGAATATTTCTTCGCGTTACTGCTGCCGAGATCGAAAGTCATCGTGACGGTCGTATCGTCCGCGCCCCTGATGGTAATCGGGGCCGCAGGCTGAATGTCATACTTATAACGCGTGACAATCATCTCCATCACTTTACGCGCTCCTCTTGGACCGATGCCGTTCGAGCGCACACGCAAACGGCGCGGCTCAGGCGCGGTGATGGTTGACCCCAACTCAAATGTCCCGCTCGCGCTCGAAGCCTTGTTCATGATAAAGGGGTTGGACGAGAGCGTGAATAAAGTCCCGGCTACCTTGGCCGTGATACTGCTAAAGGTAATCTTGAGATTAACGCCGCCGCTGTTGTCAATCTTCCCGCTGATAGTCCCGCCCATGATGATTGATCCGGTCCAGGGCTTAGCCAGGTCAATCCGAATATTGACCTGCGAGTTGACGGGGACGGTCGCGCCGTTTCCGGTTTTTGAGGTCACGAAGCTGCCTATGTTAGAGCTGACGGGGGAAGTCGCATCGACTGTCACAGAGGTCTGCGGCGAGAAACTGATGGTCGCCGTATTGCCTCCGCTGCCAAAGGTGTAGCTGGAGCCGCCGCCCGTGAACATGGCTGTCGTCGTATAGGTGACGATCGTCGTGTTGTCAGGCTCTGTGACTTCGAGGCTGTAAGCCATACCCGTTAAGGGGCTGTAGGTATCGGCGCTGCCCAGCACAACCCTGTCCGCGTAGCCGAGGCCCGAAGGCGTGTAGTTGTATTGCACCCATTGCGAGAGGCGCATAGGCACTGACGTAGGGTCTCCCGATAAATTAGAGATAGAGCGTGTCACTGCTCCGCGATAGCTGAGCTTGTCGGCATCCGGTATCACGCCGCTAACAGGGATGGCAACGGGGAGCGGGGTCGGCGCGGCGTTCCCGCGCAGTACGTGCAGAGCGGATTGCAGCCCGGCTTCAGCCGCGTAATAGGCTTGCGCCTCGGCGGTCGCATCCGTCGTATTGGTCAGCGACATGGAGGTCGAAAGGATGAGCGCGCCGCCCACGCCAAGCAGTAAAGCAGAGATTAAGAGCAGCGTGATGAGCGCCGCGCCGCGTTCCCCTCGCCGCGACTCAAAAGCCCTCTTAGCTGGTGTCAGGTTCTTTCCCATATTTGAAGCTCGAAGACGCTCTGCCAGGCGAGCGTTAGTAGTTGTTCAGATCGTAATTGCGTAAGGCCACGTCAGAGGTAAGCTGGACCTGCCAGGCGGCGTGGTAGCTGGGCGAGCCGGGTGTGCTCACCTGCGGCAGCGTCACGCAGGCAGAGATGACCAGGTATTTCGCTTTGGACCGATTGGTGCTCTCGACAGCAGCGGTTGAGGTGACGGCCCCTGTGGCCGCGTTTATTGTCTTGACCACTACATTACTGATGTCGCATGTGCCAGCAACCGTGCTGTATTCCACCTTCTGGTCGTAATAGCGAATCGTGAGGCTATCCACACGGTTGGCGAGCACTGTAGTCTGGTTCGAGTTGACGCTGTAGCGGACTATGTATCGCTGGTTGGGCGTGGTGCTCGTGTCGTTATAGAGCCTGTAGATGACATCTTCATCAGCATCCCTGACGGTGGTGTTCTCGTTCGGATTAGAGACGACGCGGATGACGTCGGAGCCGGAGTCTGCGGCCACTATCCCATTATCAGGAAGCCCCAGATTGGATGGCAGGCTGCTCCCTGCGGCGGCTATCTCGCGCGACATAATATTCAAAGCCTGGACGGTATCAGCGACCGCATCCGACTTGGTATCCTCACGGCTGCGTATGCCGAATGAAGCGGCGATTAACGTGGTGGCGACCGTCATGATGGCAAGCGTGATTGCCATCGCGACCGTCAGCTCCAGGAGCGAGAACCCCGCTTCGTTACGGTTGAGAGGATTGTCTGCCTGCATCTGTCTTTAAATTCCTTATGGTTGTGCGCGTGCTCGGTCAGCGGCTGTATGAGCCTGTCTCAAGCGTCGTCCGCTGCATCACGACAATCACCGGACTATTGGTCCATAAAGTGCTCGCCGCCTGCGGCTTGACGTTAATGGTGACGGTCTTGAGAGTCGGGCTGGTGGAAGAGGGCGTGTAAGAGAAGGTCGTCGTGACAAGGTAAGAGCGCTCGCCTGCGGTGACGGTCTTCGAGGTCGAGCCAGAAGGGTTGGCGGTCGTCTCCATCTCGCTAAAGGAAACGCTGCGCAAGCGCTCTAGCTGCTGCTGCGCAACTGCGACGGCCATCGCGCGGTCGCCCGCGTTGTTGTTGTTATTGATGGCGAAGATAAAGAGAGAGGTCACGGCCAGCGCCATAAACAAAAGAAGGACCAGGGCGATACAAGCCTCAAGCAGCGTGAATCCGCTCTCGGCTGTGCTCCATTCCTTTTCCTGATCTGTCCCTGCGCGCAAATCTATTTCTCCTTCGGTGGGCTGCTAGTTATTGAGCACGTTGACGGTCACGACTTTCTGTCCGCAAGGCGTGTCAAAGGTAATGTCTGAGGAATATTCTCTCGAACCGTTTTTCTTATCCACGACGGTAAATGTCTGTGTGCCGAGCGAGGAGATGGTCGCGGAGGTCGGCGAGACCGTGAGACTGGTGGAGTCGTAGCTGAGCGTCACCGTTCCCGAATTGCCATACACATCCAGAGTGATGTCCATGTTGGCAGAGGTTCTTCCGTTCTTGACGACAGTGACGCTGGTCACGCTTGAGCTGACAAAGCATTCCGAGACGCCTGTCGGCGGCGGAGGCGAGGGGCTGGGCGTCGGCGTTGGCGAGGCCGAAACGGTTGTCGGCGTAGGGTAAGGAGTAGAGGTGATGGTCGGTAAAGAAATGGTGCTGTCAACGGAAATATCACCGCCGCCGCTCAAGTCTATGTTGACCGTGCCGGTGCTGTTCTGGATGGTAATTCTGTTGCTGGCCGTGAGGCGACCGCGCCAGTCGTAGGCGACGGCTGACGGCGCGGGGTTGAGGTTGAAGGTAACTCCGTCCGGCAACGGCAGGTCGCGTGTTTCAGTTGTGGCGAGAGCGCCGTCGTTATCGAAATCCATGGTCACGCGATACGTGCTGGCATCGACCACCCGGACGCCTGATTCCGAACCCGTGGCAGCATGTCGTTTGACGGAATCCGTGCGGGTCTTCTCAAGGTATCTGACAACTTCGCGAGCAGTATTAGCCAGGGCGATTCTCTGTCGCGCCGTAGCCACATTGATGACGGCCATAGAGGCTACGACGGCCACTACCGCGAAGACGATGAGGAGCTGCAACATGGTGAACCCGCGCTCTCGTAGTCTCTCACGTCTAATCTTCAAGCATCCATTCATCATCGGCTGACCTCTTCAAATTCTCGCACGCGCTATTCTCAAGCAGACACAGGGTCAATGAGACCTCTGCGCGAGATTTAATGGCAAGACTTATGCCAGCTCAGACGAGGCCGTAAATGCTCGGAAAATCCAATCGCTCAAATTGCAGGCACGACCCTCAACGTTACTTTCAGTGACATAGTGTGAAGCGTGCTTCCTGCCGGAAGATGAGAGGCCCGCGATTCTCAAATGGCACACGCGTTACATAACGGTTGTCACTATCGGAAACAAATGGGAGTTGGGCTGAAGCATCTTGCTGTCGGCTGGACCAGCCGCGAGAAGGTTGGAAACTAGATGGCGACGGCGTTTGAGCATCTCAAGAGATGGTCTCAGGGTCTACGGCGCGTGTCTTGCTGTAGAGGCGGCGGGCGCGCTTCCCATCGTGCGCTCTTTATGTTGGACCAGCGAGAGCATTCCCGAACAGGTCATCAAAAAAAAGATTGCCCGAAGAGGCTGCGGTGCGGCGCTTCTTGCGGTCAGATCAAGAACCTGCGAGGGAGGCTCAAGCCAGGATAACAAGGGATCGCCTCCCTGTGCGTAGTGCCGCACGCTGCGCGCAGGCGGGGCGTAAAGCGCCTCGGCGACTCTCAGGCCGCCGGGGCGCACTTTTTTTCTATATGGAAAACGCCCGACAGCAAATAACTCGTCGGGCGTTTTCTATTTTATAAGTTGAGCCGGCAAAACGTCCGGGCCGTGTGGGTTAAGACCTTTCCATTCTCTCCTTAATCTGGCGCTTGCTGGCCTTTTCCGCTTCTTTGGCCTCTCTTGAGCTGAGACCTAAATCTTGCAGCGTTTGCCCTATGCTCCTATCGCGGCTCAATCCGTCAAGGATGGCTTGCGTAGTGATATTCGGATACCTGCCGCTGAGGTTGTCCGCGATGACGTGGGCGGCGACGAATTGACCGAATTTCAAATCAGGATTGGCCGCGAGCGCCGCCGCGTACCCTGCGCGCAAGGCTTCAGGAGTGGTGTTCAGTTTACGCGCGATGCCCTGGAATCTGTGCAGGTCTTTGTCCGTGCGCGGTGCATCGCCCAAACGCCTGTCATCACGCTCGCCATTATGACGACCGTTGCGAGCGCGGTTCAAGCCTTCATCCGATCTGCCCCCGGACCTCTCCGAAGCCCTCCCCAGTCCATCGTCAGAGCGGCCTCTGGAACGGTCGCTGGCAGTGCCTATACCGCGATCCACGCCCGGACCGCTCATTGGACCAACAGGCCCGCCGATGCCTCTGCCCGAACCACCCGCGTTGCCGCCTCCACCGCCGCCGCCTCTACCGCGACCCTGCGCCGCCGCAGTAGTTTGCAAGCCGATTAAAAGCAGACCTGCCAGCGCGAGGCTCGCCACTGAGATAACCCTTGTGCTCTTCATATCCTTATTCCTCCGGTATAAATCTACAGCCTTGAGACAGGCTCAGATTGCCTGTGATTGAGATTGGCAAGTTTTTGAGGAACGCTTGCCAGCTTCTGTCGGGGATTAAATGAGAGGGGCAACGTTGGCGACGGGTTGCCAGGTCATAATCTAAAGAAGAAAAACGCAAGGCAAAAGTAAGAATAGCGACCCGGCTCCGGCAGACCTTTGCCCCTTGCTTCTTTAAATTTCGTGCCTGCTAATTATCGCCAGGCTCGTATTCGTCTGCGCTCGCGGGTCTGGCCGCATCGCGCTCCGTATCGCTGAGGCGCATGGCGAGCGTGGTCGGCTGGTAGTTGAAGGGGGCCGGGCCGCCACGCGAAGATTGAATCTGCGAGACCAGGAAATCCTGATTCTGTCTAAAGCGCCAGACGCTGCCGCGCTGGTTGAAGATGACGAAGAGCAGGGTTTCGCCGCTGCGTGTGCGCATCTGCCCGACGAGCGCGCTGGCCCCGCCATCCGTGCGTATGAGCGTGCCCGTCTTGGCGATCACGCTGCCGCGCGATGGGCTGGACTGATAGCGTTTCTCCAGCGTGCCCGGGTCTATGCCCGCCACCGGAAGAATGTCCGAAGGCTCAAGCTGATGCTTGCCAAGTTCATCACTGAGCGCGCGGTAAATCTTCATCATCGCGCGAGGCGTCACGCGGTTGACCCCGAGGCCGCTGGTCGAAGCGAAAGACACATCCGACGGGCTGAGGCCGACCTTATCTATCAGAAAACGGCGTAGTCCCTGCGGCCCGCCCAGAGTGTCGCCGATGCGCTCGGCCATAAAATTGTTCGAGTAGCAGAGCAGCACCTTGAGCACGTCCACCAGTTTGCTTGAACGGTGGACCAGCAGCATACGCGCGTTAGCCGGCACGGAGTTGACGTAGACAGCGCCCATCACGGCCACGCTCGGCTCGCCCTGAGACGCCTGCGCCTGGCCCATCATGGTACGCGCCTGGTCCCATGCGCGTGCGGCGGCTGTGGGCCTGCGCGTCGCGTCGAGCGTATCGTAGAACTGTTCGCCCGAACGACGCGCGGACCAATCGAAGTTCATGGTAAAGCCGGGAGCGATAATGAGGTCGCCCGTCACAGTGCGTATGCCCTGGCGGTTCAATTCCTGCGCGATCATCACAGCATGCTCGTAATGAAGCGACGGGTCGCGGCCTGAGATAATCAGGTTGCCTGTGATCGTGCCGCTCGTCTTGTCGAAAGTCCCGTCGGTCCAGACGGCAGTGATAAAGCGATGCTGCGGGCCAAACGTGTGGAGCGCGTCGAGCGCCGTCGCTAGCTTGACGGCGGAAGCCGGATTGAATGCTTCATCCGCAGATTGCGCATAGAGCGTCTTCCCATCCAGCGTCTCGACGAGCAGCCCCTGCGCGCCTGTAATCGGGGTCAGATAGGTTGGCTGCGGCGTATCTGAAGGCTGCGGCAGCAACACGTCCGGCTGCGTGGTCGTGGTGGACGGAGCGGGTTGCGCCGGATTGGGCCAGGAGAGTATGGTCGGGCGTGTGAGTGGAGGAGGAGGAGATGTCTGGTTAGTCTGCTGGTTTGTCTGCGAAGTCTGGGCCAGGACGGAGACTGGACCAGCCGCGAGAATCACTACGGCGCTCAGCGCGAGAAAGAAACGGTTCGATACCCCTTGCATAATCCTTCCCCTCTTAATCAAAAGACCTCTCAGGCAAAAACCATCATAACACGAGCGGATTTGCTTGCGCTCCTAAATTTTTTGTTGAGATACTGAGGAGAGACCCTTTCGATGCTCTTGAAAGCGGGAATGGATGCACGCTCTCGGGCGAACAAATCGGAGCTTGTGCCAGCTCCCCTTAAATGATTTCGTTGACAACGCTCCAAACGCGCTCCTAAAATCCGCGTTGTAGAAACCAAGCGTGAGATTAAATAGCCAGCCGGTCACGATTGATAACATCAAAGCGACGCACAGTGCGCGACGCGCGGAGATTAGCGCACGCCTCGCAGAGTTTCACGCAGTCTGGGAGCAAGGCTCTGATGCTCGTCTCTGGGAAGAGTTGGTCTTCTGCATTTTCACGGCGGGCGCTTCGGCTCGGATGGGGCTGCGCTCGATTGAAGCCGTCAGGCCGCTTCTCTTCGAGGGCGAGCATCAGCAGTTGCAGCAGGCTCTGACAGGCAACCATCGCTATCCGGCATCGCGTTCCGGGTATATCATTGCGACGCGCGCCTTCCTCTTTGAAGACTGCGGGTTGCGCCTGCGCGAGCGGCTCGAAGGATTCAGCGATCCGATTGAGCGGCGCGACTGGCTGGCGAAAGAGAAGGGCATCAAGGGTCTGGGCTATAAAGAGTCCAGCCACTTTCTGCGCAACATAGGCTTGAGCGGTTACGGTATTCTGGACAAACATATCCTGCGCAGCCTGGCAGAGCTTGGTATCATCGAAACTCCACAGCCGCCCGCGACACGCGCCCGTTACTTAGAGACCGAGGAACGACTAAAAAGATTCGCACGCGACCTACGCATCAACTTCGACGAGCTGGACCTGGTTCTCTGGTCCATGAAGACAGGCGAGATACTCAAGTGAGGGATAACAAAAACGGTGCGGGATGAAAGAGGCTGAAGATGAAGGAGGAGCTATGAAAAGCAAGGATGAACGCACCGGCGTCAATCAGCCGTGCGACGCGCTGCAAGCCGAGCGCGAGACGCGGCATCAAAAGATAAAAGCTTTTGATTTCCGGTCCATCTTTCAAGCCACCTCGTTCGTCATTCCGCCTTCCGCTCTACGGGTTCATCATTCTGCTTTCAAGCTTCGTCCTTCATCCTTGATCCCTCGTCTCTCATCCATCGTTCCTCTGCTCTTGCTGCTGTGTCTGACAGTGCCTTTGTGCGAGCTGCGTGCCGAGGCGAGCGAGAAGCCGCGCAGTCGGGCAGAGCGTGCGCTGCGTAAGGGTGATTACGAGCTGGCCGAAAAGCTCTATCGGGAGATTCTGAAGGAGGATGCAGGCGACACGGAGGCGCGTCTGGGTTTGAGCTACACGCTCTATAAGCGTAGGAATCTGCGTGACTCCTTCGAGCAGGCAAGGTTTGTCCTCGCGCGCGAACCCTGGTCTTCACGTGCTCATGCGCTGGTCGGGCTGGCGCTGCTGGCGACGGGCGAGTTCCGGCAGTCAGCCGAGCAATTCCGCATCGCGCTCAATATCAACAATCACGAAGCGCTGGCCGTGGCCGGGATGGCAATGATTGATTATTACGAGAATCGCCTGCCATCGAGCGTCAACGGTTTTCGCCGCGCCGTCGCGCTTGATTCGAGAGAGCCTGATTATCTCTTTAGCCTGGCGCAGGCCACGGCGCGCACGGAGCGTTACAAGGAAGCGGCTGACGCTTACGAGCGTTTTCTACGCGTCGCGCCGCACACGGATGACGACAGGCGCGCTCGCATACGCGGGCTGATAGACTTCATGCGCTTTCTGGGCAAACAGAAGCGGCTCTACATGCCCGTTGGCGAAGACAACACGGTCGTCTCCTTTGAAGACGTCAATAATCGTCCCATCGTGCGCGTGCGCGTCAACGGCGCGAAAGAGCCTCTGCGCTTTGTGCTCGACACAGGCTCAGGGATGTGCGTGATCTCTGAAGAGACCGCGCGCAGGCTGGACATCAATCCGGTCGCGCGCGGCGGGCAGGCTCGCGCCGTCGGCGGCATGGGCCGCTTCGAGATAGTCTACGGCTTTCTCTCTTCGCTTGAGATAGGCAAGACGCAAATCAACAACGTGCCCGTCTACATCCGCCGTTTCTATAATGACGGGACGGGCGTTGACGGCTATATCGGCCTGGCCGTCATCAACAAATTCATCGCGCGGGTTGATTACGGGTCGCAGACCTTTGCGCTCTTGAGCCGAGAGGCCGCCGGAAAACCGCTCAATCAATTATCGCGGCGTAACATAGAGATTCCGATTCGCACGACGACGAGCGGCTTTTTGAGCGGCGAAGTCCAGCTTGAAGGCATCGAGCGACCGCTAAACTTTATCGTTGACACGGGGGCGAGCGTCTCTGTCGTGGCCCAGGCGGTCGCCACCAGCGAAGAGATGGACCGCTACATGCAGGATTTGAAGATGAAGATTTATGGCGCGGCGGGCGTCGCCGAAAATGTCAAAGTGCTGCTCTTGCCGCGTCTCACGCTGGGGCCTTTGATGCGCGAAAGAATCAGCGCGGCGGTCCTCGACCTTGACCCCATCAACGAGACGACAGGCTTTGTCCAGAGCGGTATCCTCGGCGGCAACTTCCTGCGACACTTTCGCGTCACCTTCGATTTTAAAAAGGCTGTCGTCCAGCTTGAGCCGCTCAAGCCGCTCGATGCGGACAAAATCGTGCCGGAAGGAGAAGCGCGTCTCGCCAAGCCATGAAGCAGAGCCTTTATCTTGAAACTTCCGTCATCGGCGCTTATCTGGATAACGGCGAGCCTTTTCGCCGCGACCTGACGATTCGCTGGTGGGAGCATGAGATGGAAGAATACCGCGCCGTCATCTCGCCGCTGGTCCAGCGCGAGCTGGAGCGCGTGCCCGAGCCGCACCGCACCGGTTATCTCAAGCTCATCGGCCAGCTCGAACAGGTCGAGCTGACGGACGAGGCCGCCATCCTCGCCGAAGGCTATATCGCGCGCGGCATCTTTCATCGCAAGTACATCGGCGACGCGCTGCATGTTGCCGTCGCTTCAATCCATAAGATAGATTATCTGGTGACGTGGAACTTCGGACATCTGGCGAACGTGCGGCGGCAGGCGCGCATCAGGCTCTTCAACACAGCCGCCGGATTCTTCGTCCCCATGATCGTGACCCCGGAGTTTTTAGTTTCGGAATCAACTGAAAGGAAAGTGACGAGTGACGAGTGACGGGTGAGAGGTGACAAGATAAAAGCTCGTTCTTTCTTGTCACCTCTCA
>DASWMI010000201.1:0-15966 GCA_036399835.1 Pyrinomonadaceae bacterium
TGAGTTGAGGGATTAGCTTTGGATTTAAGCTAACGGCGCGGGGCGAAATAGCCGACGCGGGATGAGACTCGCAGGGATGGGTCTGAGGTCTCTACACGAACGCGTCGGAATCGCCCGTCGCGTCTCTTATCGAGCGGCGTGTAGTAGAGGGCATACTGATGGCGCAGCTCTTCTGCGACTTCGGCGTAAGTGGCATCGAGCGCGTTGAAGCTGGCTGGCCTGTAGAGCCTGCCGCCGGTCGCCTTTGTCAGTTGTGCCAGGTTGCGCTCGCTCTGGTCCAGCACGCGCAAGCCTTCGCGCAGGTCTCCGATCTGAATCTCGTTGAATTTGACGACCGACGCTGTGTTCGCCAGCAGAGCATCCAGCTCTGTACGTTTGCGCGCGCGCTCGATCTCTGTGTTACTGACGACGTAGACGGCGGCCTGCGCCTGTAGCAATGCGCGCAGAGCCTGTTCAAGCGTGCTGTAGCCGCGACCGCTGTCAATCCCGTCCGTCAGGATAATCACTGCGTGACGGCCTCGCGCAGTCTTCAACTGCTCGCTCGCGGCCAGCAAAAGCGCGTCATTAAAACGCGTGAACATGCCTGGCTGAAGCCTGCGCAGGGCGCGGCGAAGTTGAAGTCGGCTCTGCGTCCAATCTTGCAGAAGCTCTATTTTGTCGTCGAACTTGATAAGGCTGATGCGGTCATCGGGCGCGAGCTTCGCGGCGAAGCCTTCGACGGCGCGGCGGAAATCGTCAAGATTATTCGCCACGCTCGAAGAGGCATCCACCATCAAGACCACGTCAACCGGCACTTGCCTGAGAGCCAGGTCGCTCAAGGGCTGCTCGCGTCCATCCTCGTAGACGCGAAAATCTTTCCGCGTCAGGTTGTTGACAAGCCGCCCGCTTTGGTCGCGCACGGTGACAGGCAAAAGGACCTCCGCCGTGCTGACAGAAATCACATCGCCGTCGTCAATATCCTGCTCGTCATCGGTCTTCTGCTGAGCGCTCGTGGGCTGACCGCTTTGAGCAAGCGCGGCGGGAGCAGTTGAGAGACAGAAGCAGAAAAGCAGGAGGATGAAGAGAGAGGGAAAACCGGTCCGGCTCAGGATGAAAGGACCGGAGACTTTTATCCTGGTGTCGCTGTGGCGAGTCATCTGCCCTTTCAATCCTCCTGTGTGCGCTGCCGTTTTTGATTTATGGAGTGCCGGATGAAGGCGTAGGGACCGGCGGCGCGTCGTCTTCCATCGCGGCCTTCATGGCAGCGATAATCTTATCGCTCACGCGGCGGCGACGCAGCTCGGAGATTTTTTGCGTGGAGAGATCATAATCGGCTGGCGATTGTTCTATACGACGCAGGATAGTGCCTTCGCTAAAGCCTGCTTCGACCAGCTCGACGATTGACTGGTTGCTGAGCGTGGGCGTTCTTTCCAGCCTGGGCGCGCCCCCCTGCTCAACCGGCGGGCGCATGATGCGAACAGTGGCGCGACCAGTGATGTTGGAATCGCCCTGATTGCCATCTCTCGCCCCGCTGGTCCGGCTGCTGGCTGAAGAGCCGCTGTTCGAGCCGAAAATATCCACGCTCTCGCCATCGGTCGCAGGAGCGTTTCCCTTCTGGCGTGCGCGTCCGCTCGGATTTGAAAAGAACGGGTCGCTGGACCAGTTATCCGAAAAGAGAGCGTCGTCATCCTGGCGCGCGAGCATGGCGAGGATGATGTTCTCGCTGACGCCGCCGCGCTTGAGTTCTATCAGGCGGTCCGGCGCAAGGTCGAAGTGCGACGGGCGCGTGCGTATGATAGCGATGATCGTCTTCTCCTTGAAACCGGCGCGGGCCAGCTTGAGGACGGATGCATTGGTCAGGGCTTCGCTCTCAGGGCTTTGCGCCTGCGCCTGCACAAGTCCGAGAGCCAGGCAGAAAACCAGCGCGAATAGAATCTTCATGACACGGATGCTCATAACGCTTTACCTTCCACTACCCTTAACGCAAGCGTGCGGCTGGTTCGACGCCCGCCTTCGCGGTCATCTTTTCCACTGGATGCTTGCTCTGCCCGTAACGCTTGCTGATGCGCTTGACGTAATCGCGCGTCTCCCTGTAGGGCGGGACGTTGTGGCCGAACTTGATGACCGCCCCTTCGCCCGCATTATAACTCGCCAGGACCAGATCGACACGACCATGAAACTGCTGCAACAGCTCTTTCAGATAGCGCGCCCCTCCCATGATATTCTGCGCCGGGTCGAAGGGGCGACGCACGCCGTAGCGCGCAGCCGTGCCCGGCATGAGCTGCATCAACCCCTGCGCACCCTTTGGCGAAAGGGCGCGCGTATGAAAATGCGACTCCTGCTCCATGACGCAAAAAATCAGGTAAGGGTCAACGCCGTAGCGTGCGCCGCTCTGGCGTATAAAGCCGTCAATACTCGCGTTGCCTGTGGTCCAGCCGCGCGCTCTCAGAGAGCTTGCGAGAGATGCGTCCGCAGGCTCAAGCGGTTCGCGCTCGATGCGCTCGATACGCGCACGCTCAAGAAAGATTGAAAGCGTCCCGCGCCTGTACCATGCTCCATTCGGATTTTCAGTCACTTCATCTACTTCAAAGCGCGCCCCTCCGACCAGATATATCCAGATGGGCCGTGCGCTCGCCACGCTCTCAACCGATGTCTCGGCCATCTTCGACGCGGGAGTTGCCTTCGCAACGTCTGTGCCGGTGTTAGCTTCCGCTTGATTTTCATGCGAGCCGCGTTCGATTGCCTTGACGCGCTCGCGCTCCAACAGATTCGTGACTCCGCCGCGCCTGTACCAGATGCCCTGCGCATCCTCCCAGGCGTCATCAACCAGCACGACCGCACCGTCAGAGAGCCTCAAGCATTTCTGCTCGCCCCTCTGAGCGCACTTATCCGGCAGGGCATCGGTCCTGCTTTTCTCCACCCTCCCCTTTGCAGAGCGGCCCGCGCTGCGTCTGCTGGTCCAGTGTGCCTGACGAGTGTTGCTGTCTGAGAGAGTTGCGGTAGCGCCGGACGGTTGCTGGGCCATCGCCTGACCAACCGAGCAGCAGAGCATGAGCAGCGCGCCGCGAAGGAGTAGAGCGTGTGGTTTGAGTTGTCTTCGAGCCATTGATGAACCTGCTTGCGATTTTATCCTTGAATTGGTCCGGACGAGAGCTGATGAAGCATAAGCTACCCGGGCGGCTTCACAGCTCCAGCGGGTCGGCAACCTTGCGCGCAGCGGTCGCGCGCGGCTTTTCCTGCGTGGCGGCGAAGCCGTGCGATGTGCCGAAGTAGTTGCGCCAGGCGATGTCTATCACCTTTGGCGACAATTCGAGCGGGAGTCCCTCGAAGAGACAGATGTCCGTCACGCGGTCCAGCAGGTCTCGCGGCTCGCAGCCTTTCATCTGGCGATGCTCGATCATGTAGTTGTTCAAAACGTGGTCCAGACATGATTGGTCGCACTTGAATCCGCGTGTGAAGGCCGCGCGTTTGAAGATTTCTATATAGGCGGCGGGCGTCGGCGGCTCTACGCGCGCGCGATAACCCATGCGCCGCAGAAAGGCTTCGTCGGCCAGGTCCTTCTCTTCGAGGTTGGTCGAAAAGACGACCAGTTGCTCGAAAGGGACTTCAATCTTCTTGCCCGTATTCAAAGCCAGATAATCAACTCTGCGTTCGAGCGGGACGATCCAGCGATTAAGGAGGTCTGTCGGCGAGACGCGCTGCCGTCCGAAATCATCTATCACGAGCGTCCCGCCGTTCGACTTCATCTGGAACGGCGCTTCATAAAAGCGCGCCACTTCGCTCCACATGAGGTCAGTATTTTCGAGCGTCAATTCACCGCCGACGATAATCAGCGGGCGCTCTATGAGCACCCAGCGACGGTCGTACTCGAAGGGCGCGGCGTCCGGCGCAGCGATGCGGTGATTGTGCGAATCGAAGACGCGTATAATCTGCCCGTCAACCTCTACGGCGTAGGGAATCCAGATTGGACCAGGCAGAGCAGAGTTGATGCGCTCGGCGATGGCAGTCTTGCCCGTCCCCGCGAGGCCCGAAAGAAAGAGCGAGCGTCTTGAGTTGATGACGCAGCCGAGCGTTTGCAACATGGATTCCGGGAGGATCAGATCGCGAAATGCCGCGCGCACATTATCCATCTTCGCCGGATGAGCGGGCACAGATTGCAGCCGCATCATGTGCGCATAATCCCTCAGCGAGACGGGGGCCGCGCCGACGTAGCCGCACTGCGACTGAAGACGCGCGAAGCGTTCCCAGCCGTGGTCCAGCATGGCATAACGGGTCGCGCCGACGGTCGCCTGCAAGCGCACTTCGATCAATTTCTCCCTGTAGAGACGCTGCAACAGCTCTTCCGTCAGGGTGCGCGGCAGGTGTAGATGCTCGGCGATGGCAGAGGTCGTAGGCTCCGGCATCATCGCCACATGCTTGAGCGCCAGATCGCTAAGAAAGCTCGCGGGCACTCCGGTATCCGCCACCTCTTCCGGCACGGGCGGCCCCATGTTCTCAATCTCTGCGCGTGTCAGTATGCTCGTGTGCGTCATTGCGAATTTCCCTTCGGTCAATTTCCGAGATGGAGGGTGTGCGAGAGAAGTTGATAAAGCGCCCTGCACTTAAAACTGCTATTCGATGACCGACTTGCCTCTCCCTTATTCTTACTTTCCTCCGATTGAGGCTGTCTCGCCCGCCGTTGATTCGAGCGCGTGGCTGGCGGCCTGCGCGTCTTCATATCTGCCGACACGTTTGTAGAGGTCTGCCAGGCGGCGCAGCGCCACGCCTGAGCCAGGCTGCAAGCGGCGCGCGGCTTCGTAATAAGTGATGGCTTCGGTCTCATAGCCCTGCCGTTCGAGCATCGCGGCGGTGTTGAGCCTGCCGTTCAGCTCGCCGCCCGCGCGCGCGAAATTTTTGAAAGCATCTTCGTGTTTGCCCAGGCGACACTGGGCCAGCGCCAGGTTGTTGAGGATGCGCTGGTCTGCGGGAGCGAGCCTTGCTGCGCGCTTGAGTCTGTCCATGGCTGCGCGATAATTGCCGTTCAGGTAGAGCGAATAGCCCAGGTTGTTCAGCGTCTGAGCATCGTCCGGCGTCTCTTTCATAGCGCGCTCATAAGAATCTTTGGCGCGCTCGGGCATACCCCTGCGGTCGTAGGCGAGACCCATCAGGCTGTGAGCTTCGCTGAGGTGCGGGTCGAGCGCGACGGCGCGCGACAATTCGGTGATGGCTTCGTTCAGTTGTCCCGTTTGCAGCAGCGCACGCCCCGCGCGCAGATGATCGCGCGCCGAGCCACTGGCGCTCGGCTTCGACTGGACCAGCGTCGTGCCGTCGCTGACGCGCATCGTGCCCGCGCTCTCGAACCTTTCGACATCCTTTTCGGTCAGGCGCTCTAGCTTGTTGTCATTATTGCCTCGCCCGAAGAGCTTGCCGACGGCCTTGAAGGGCGCTTTAAAGATACGCGCTATCTTATTGCCGCCCTTCTTTTCGCTCTTGCCCGTCTCCGCGCCCGTGTCGCTGACAATATTGGCGTCCGTGTCTCCGTCGCGTTCAGTCGTCTGAGCGGTCCACATGGCAGTCAAGCCCAGAGTCAATGTAAAGGCAATCAGGATGGCGAGAATGGTTCGCTTACGCATTGGTTAGCTCCTTGCTGAAAACTGAAGACTCAAAACTGAGAACCGTTCCTACATATTTCCGAGTGTATCCATCAGCGTGAGGGCCGCGGGGCCTAAGATGGCGATAAAGAGTGTCGGGAAGAGAAAACAGGCGAGCGGGAAAAGGAGTTTGACGGCGGCCTTCTGCGCGGCCTGTTCCGCGCGCTGGCGGCGCTTTGTGCGCAGGCTGTCGGAGAAGACGCGCACGGCACGCGCGATGGAAGTGCCGAAGCGGTCCGCCTGTATGAGCATCGCCACGAGGCTCCGCAGGTCGTCAACGCCTGTTCGCTCGGCCAGATTGCGCAAAGCCTCTTCCCTCTCTCGACCGACGCGAATCTCAAGGTTAGCCAGCTCAAACTCCGTGCTGATGTCCGGGTGGACCTCCATCAGTTCTTCGCTCACGCGCATCATCGCAGCGTTCAGGCCCAGCCCTGCTTCAATCGAGATGACCATCAAATCCAGCGCATCGGCCAGACCCCAACGCAAACGCAAATGCCTGGAAGCGATCATGCGCTTCAAGACGAATCGCGGCAGGAAGAAGCCGATGATGAAAGCAAAGAGTATCCAGAGGAATGCGCCCTGAAGCGACTGAGCGAAGATGATGCAGCCGAGCGCGACCGCGCCGGGAAAGCCCGCGAGCGAGGCAAACTGAAGCGCGCGATAAATCATCGGCGCATTCTGCGAGCGAAAGCCTGCCTGCATCAGTTGTTTCTGAATCTTGCGCGCCTCTGCCGCAGAGGGCGGCGCAAGACGGCTCAGCGGCGCAGCCAGACGCTCGGCGAATTCCTGCGCGCCGTTCTGGTCATCCGTGATGGAAACATTGACGGGCGCGGCAGCGGTGTTGCTCTGGCCCAGTTTCCGCAGTCGCTCGGTCGCCGCGCTTTCCGGGCGAGAGAGCAGCCAGTAGAGCCCCATCGCGCCGAGCGTAAAGCAGATGAAAGTCGAAATGGTGATGATGAGCAGCATAACTTTAACCAGTAACAAGTAACGTGTGAGAGGTGACAGGAAAGAACAAGGTTTTGATCTTGTTACCTGTCACTTGTCACCTCTCACGATCAGATTTTGATCCTCAGAATCTTACGCACGATGAGCATGCCCATCGCCTGTAGGACGAGGGCGATGACGATTAGCCTGTGGCCGCGCGGGTCTCTCCAGAGCACGCTCATATAGTCGGGGTTCATGGTCGTGACGGCGATAACGACGAAGATCGGCAGACCGCAGAGCAGCCAGGCAGAGAGACGCGAGCTGGTCGTCAGGGTTTTTAGATCGCCGAGGATGCGGAAACGCTCGCGTATCGTGTAGGAAACCTTTTCGAGAATTTCCGCGAGGTTGCCGCCCGTCTCGCGTTGTATCAGAACGGCTGTGACGCAGAGGCGCAGGTCCAGCAGCGGTATGCGCTGCGTCAGATTTTCGAGCGCGAGCTTGAGCGAGAGGCCCAGGTTCTGCTCCTCGTAGGTCTTGCGAAACTCTGTCGCAATCGGCTCGGGCATCTCGCTCGCAACCATGTGGAGCGATTCGGAGAAAGCGTGTCCGGCTGAGAGCGCGCGGCTCATCAGTTCGAGGGCGTCCGGCAGGTGCTCAAGAAACTGCTCGAACCTTCGCTTGCGTTTCCAGACGACATGAATAAAGGGGAGCGAGGTGGCGATGAGACCGCTCAAGATAATCAGGAGCCAGGAGATAGAGATCATAGAGACGGCGAGCGCGGCCAGCAAGCCCGCCATCAAGGAGTACATCAAGAGGCGCGTGACTGTGATGTGCAAGTCCGCCTGGTCCAGCATGCGCTTGAGCTGCATCGCGGCCTGAAGGCGGACGAGCATACGGTTGGCCCAGGGAATCTCGCTCATCAACTCATGACGCGCAAGCAGCACTTCCACGTCGTCCGTGTGCGCGGAATGAAGCAGCGTTTCCGCCAGCCGCTGCCGCAGCCGCAGACGCTTGGCATCCGAGCCTCGCGTCGCCAGCAGGTACGCGCTCAGGACCAGGAACAGGCAGAAGATAAAGACTAGAAATGGAATCATGATTAGTTTTCAGTTTTGAGTTTTCGGTTTTCAGTTCCTGGTTTTTGTTTCAACTTAAAGTTCAGTCTCGGTTTCAGCGTTTCTGCTCTGCTTAAAACTGAAAACCGAAAACTGCTTAAACATCTTCAAAGAAGACGCGCGGCAGTTGGAGGCCGCAGGCTTTGAGCTTTTCGGCAAAACGCGGGCGAATGCCTGTCGCGCGGAAGCGGCCCACGACTTTGCCTTCACGATCAATCCCCGTCCGCTCGTACTGGAAGATTTCCTGCATCGTGATGGTTTCGCCTTCCATGCCCGTGATTTCCGAGATGGAAGTGATGCGGCGCGTGCCGTCCGAGAGACGCGCCGCCTGGACCACTAGGTTGATGGCCGCCGCGACCTGCTGACGCATCGCGCGGTCCGAGAGACGCATCCCCGTCATCTGAATCATCGTTTCGAGACGCGCCAGCGCATCGCGCGGGGTGTTGGCGTGAATCGTGGTCAGGCTGCCGTCATGGCCCGTGTTCATGGCTTGCAGCATGTCTATCGCTTCGCCGCCGCGTACCTCTCCGATAACGATGCGGTCGGGCCGCATACGAAGTGCATTGCGGACCAACTCGCGCTGCGTGACTTCGCCCTTGCCTTCGATGTTGGGCGGGCGCGTCTCAAGACGCACAACGTGTGGCTGTTGAAGCTGTAGCTCCGCAGAATCTTCAATCGTCACGATGCGCTCATCTTCAGGGATGTAGGCCGAGAGCGCATTGAGCAAGGTCGTCTTGCCCGCGCCCGTGCCGCCTGAGATGAGTATGTTGAGACGCGCGCTGACGCACATCTCAAGCATATCCGCGATGTCTTTGGTCAGCGCGCGATTCTCTATCAGGGCGTTCATGCGCAGGGGGTCTGCGCCGAAGCGGCGTATAGAGAGGACAGGCCCATCAAGCGAGAGCGGCGGGATGATGGCGTTGACGCGCGAGCCGTCCTGAAGGCGCGCATCCACCATCGGCGACGATTCATCAATCCGGCGGCCAACCGAAGAGACTATCCGCTCGATAACGCGCATCAGGTGCTCGTCATCTTTGAAGGCGACGTTTGTCGCTTCGAGCTTGCCGCGCCGCTCTATGTAAATCTTGCTGTGCGTGTTGACGAGGATGTCCGAGATGGTCGGGTCGGCCAGGAGCGGCTCAAGTGGGCCGAGGCCGAACAATTCGTGCTGAACTTCCTTGACCAAACGCTCGCGCTCGACGACTGAGAGCGGCATGGCTTCGAGGGCCAGCACGCCTTCGGCCAGCCGCGAAACTTCGGCATTGAGCTGCTCGGGCGCGAGCGCGCTGAGCTTGGTCAAATCCATCCGGTTGATGAGCGCGCGATGAAGACGCGACTTCATCTCCTGGTAAATCTGCTGGCCGTTGCCGGCTTCATCTCCCGGCGCGAACGATGCGCCGTTCGGCCCTGTCTCTCTGATTAATCTTTCGCGGAGTGCCATGATATTTTTTCGCCCTAACGTGTGACTGACGGGTTCAGGCTTTCGCCGACCCTGATGTTTGACGAACGGGAAGCGCGCTCATCCCTGCGCGCATGAGCCGCGTTGCGGCGGAAGATTGAGCGCCACAGCCCCTGCCGCTGCGGCTCGTCTTCGGCGGGCTGCACGGCATCGCCGAGTATCTGACGCGCGATAGTCTTAATCTCCGTGGCAATCTTCGAGCCTGATTCGGCCTGGACCAGAGGCTGGCCCAGGTTGATAGAGTTGACGGCGGTCTGATAGTCGCTGGAGATAAACCCTATGACCTTCTGGTTGAGAAACTTTTCAACCTGTCGCAGGTCCAAATCTATCTGCTTGGACCAGCGATTGATGACGATGCGGACCTTCGTGCGCGGGTAGCCGAGGCGGTCAAAGATTTCCAGCGCGCGTTGTGCGCTGCGTATGGCCGGGATGTCCAGGGTGAGCACGAGCACGATGTCGTCCGATTGGTCCAGCGCGGCCAGCGTAATGGCGTCGAAAGTGTGCTGCGGGTCGAGGACAACGTAATCATAGCTTTCGCGCAATCTTTCCAAAGCCTCGTAGACATGCTCCGGCTCGATGTCGTCGGCGAGGTCCGCTTCGGGCGGCGCGGCCAGTAGCGAGAGCTTGGAAGAGTGCGGCGTGACGTAGCTGGAGAGGAGCGAGTCGTCCATACGCGCGCGGTTTTCAACCATATCGGCAATCGAATATTTCGCCTGGACGCCGAGAAAGAGAGGCAGGTCACCCGCCTGCAAGTTGAGATCAACGAGGACTGTCGGCGCATTGCAGGCCGCCGCGAGATTGGTCGCGATGAAGGATGTGCCGCAGCCTCCCTTGCTGGAAAAGACTGCCATCATGCGCCCCTTCTTTTTCGGCGCGGCCTTTTGCCCGGCGCAGAATTCCGCAGTCCTGTCGAGCACGGTCTTCAACTCTTCATTGAGCACAGGCAGGCGCAGGAATTCGCGCGCGCCCGCACGCATGCTGCGCAAGATAAGGTCCGGCGAAGCATCATGGGCCGCCGTGATGATTGCCATCTGCGGGCATTCCTGGGCCAGCCGCTCGATGAAGGCGAGCGATTGTTCGTGGTTTGGTCCAAACGTGATGATGCAGGCGTTGGGACGCAGGTGTGTGATCTGCTCATGGACCTGCTCTGCATCATCGCCACCGGCCAGAAGCCGCGTCCGGCTGTCAGCCGAAAGCGCCGTGCGAACCTCCTTGAAGGTTTCAAGGCCCGTGCTCAGGATTACGAAGGTCAGGGGTTGGGTCATAACAGTTTTCAGTTTTGAGTTTTCAGTTTTCAGTTGCCGGTTTTCAGTTTTTAGTTTCAGCTTAAACTTCAGCCCTGGTCTTTATCTGAAAACTCAAAACTGAAAACTGTCTTTCACGTTCCGGCGTTTTCGCCCGTCAGGGTCGTGATGTAGTTGGGGAGTTGAATCGTCGTGCCGACGATGGGCACGACAAATTGGAATTGATAATTGGTGATGCTGACGGAGACAGTGCCCTGTCCGACACCGTAACTCGAGTATTGGACGACGACGTTCTTCTCTATATCCAGATTCTCCACCAGTGGCTCGGTCCCGCCGGAAGGGTTGCCATAGACGACGACGTTCTTCACGGCTCCGGCATCCGAGGAGGAATGATTGATGGCGTAACGAGCGCCTCGCCGTGTGGCGTCCGTCAGCGCGTTGTGTGTCCAGAGCAGCCGCCCAAACTCTATAATTCCGAACATGAGCGTCAGAAACATGGTGGCGCTGATTGCAAATTCAAGCAGCGTTGAGCCGCGCTCCGATGATTTTTTGTTTTGAAAGCGAGCCATCTTCCGAAGCTCCTATGGGAGGCAGGGCTGCGTCAGCAGGTGACGCATCGTGACGCTCGGCTTGACGTCTATATTGAGCGAGAGAGTAGAACTATTGAACATCTTGCCGAGATCGAAAACGGGTTCGTATTTGTAATTGATGATTTGCACGGTCACGGTTTCCGGCACGCCGACGGTCATCACAGCGCCCCCGGCATTTTTGCGTATAATGCTCACGTTATCGGTCGTCAGTCCTTTAACCACGGGCGCGCCGCTGCCGCTCGTGTTGCCGTAGACGACAAGGTTTTTGGCCGCCGCATCATCATTGCCCGGAAAGCATTTGTTGATGAGAAAACGCGAGCCGACGCGCGTTCCCTTGGCGAGCGTCGTGTATTCGTAAAAGAAGCGACCGAACTCGCCGACGGTGGCAAACAGGACAAGGAAGATGGGAATCACGATGGCAAGCTCGACGAGCTGGACGCCGCGCTCATCGCGCCTGAACAACTTTAATCGCCGAATTGTCGCTTCCCTGAATCTCATCTTCATCCGCTCCATTGATGAAACCGAAGACCGCAAGGCGCTACTTGTAAAGCACCGGGAATGCCAGCAGCGGATTGCCCGGTCCACCGCCAGGGTTGTACATCGCTCCGCCGATAACGATGCGGTCGCCTATGTACTCTGCCTGGATGTCGCCGCCATTGCCCTGTCCCGCCTTAGTGCGCAGGAAGAACGCGCCGAAGCGATTGAACGTCACGACATTTCGGCCCTGATCGTATTCGCTCTTTTTGACAATCGGGATGAGCACGATGCGGCGTCCGGGAACGCCCGTATGCGATGGCGGCTGGACGGACGTGCCGGCGCGATAAGCGTCATAAGAGATGTTCTCTTTAATGTTAGTGTCGGGCGGATACTGTTCGGGGTCCAGATCGCTGCTGTACTCATCGAAGCGGGAGTTGATGCCTGCGCGAACCGGACCGGAATTGACGCCGGGCTTCGTATCAACGGCGAAGACACCGCCAGGTCCGGCGGGAATATTGACGCCGCTCGCGATGCCTACACGCGCGTCGCTTGCGCCGCTGCCCGCCACCGCGAGCACCTGGTAGTTACCATCTGAAACGCTGTTCTGTGGCGCAGCGCGAATCGTATAGACCGTGCCGGGCAGCATCTCCGCTTCTTCAATAACCGAGAGCGGAATCCAGCCGACGAACTGGTTGGGAGGGACAGACATTCCGGCTGTCGCCGTCGCCGCCAGGCTCTTTTGGCTGCCGATGATGGTCGAAGCAAACGAGACGCCGACCGACGAAGGACTCGAAGTGACCTGCACGAAGCGTATGCCGTCGGGGTTTGTGGCAGCCGTTGATTCGTCCATGTACGGGCCTTCGAGGTTGTTGGCGAAGAACACTTTCCCTTTAAAGGAGACGCCGTTCTTATTAAACTCGAAGTTGTTCATCTGCTGCTCTGCGCGCTGGACCGCCTGATGTATGCCACTGGCGGAGGAGTTGAGGGCGGACGCGCCCGCGAGGGCGGAGGCATCCGCGGCGTTCTGCAATTCGCCTTTGACCAGATAAAAGTGGCTGATGTCAACGCCGAGGCCGACGGCCAGGAGGAGGGCCAGCATCCCTAGAGCGGCAGTGGCTAAAACAGACCCGCGTTCTCCATCCCTCTCCTTTTGTGTACGCATCTTTTGCTTCCCTCCTCCCGTCATATCCGCGAACTACTTCAAGTTAAAAAGCCTTCTTTAAAGCTCTACTTTTGAGGCGGTGGACCAACGTCGAATTTGACCTGCGACGGTTGGGCCAACTGCATCGCCAGCGTAGGGGCTGCGGGCACCAGTTCCAGTGAGCTGACAGCGTTGCCCGAAGTTATGGAGGCCGGGATGGCGCGTTCGGTTTTAGTTTCAACGGGCTGTGGTTTCTCTGCGGGCTTGACTTCCGATGTCCCGCCGGGAACGGAAAAGCCGCTCTGCCCGTTGATGCTCTCGCCCTTCGGCTCGATGCCGAGCGCAGAGCCTTTCTTCAGTCCGTCAAGCCCGCGCATCTGCGGCAGGTCGTCGCGATTGACAGGCTTGACGATCTGCGCCGTGACGATAAACATCAACTCCGTCTCCTGCTTTTGAAAACTCTTCGACTTAAAGAGATTCCCGATGACTGGAATATCCGCGAGCAGGGGCGTGCGCGAGATTGACTTGATCTCGCTGTTGTCTAAGAGGCCGCCGAGGGCGAAGCTCTGGCCGTCGCGCAGCTCAATCCCCGTCTTCGATTTTCTGGTCTTGAGGCCGGGTATGACGTAGCCCTGAAACTTCACGCCGTTTGAGAAATCAATCGTCGAGACTTCAGGCTCAAGCTCAAGCCGTATGTGGTCCTCGTCAATAATCGTCGGCTTAAAGCGCAGCTTGACGCCGTATTCCTTCCACTCGATGATGACGCGCGTGCGGTCGCCGTCCGATTGCACGACGGGGACAGGAAATTCACCGCCCGCCAGAAAGTTGGCTTCCTGCCCGTCCATCGCGATCATGTTCGGCTCGGCCAGCGAGCGCACAGCGCCTTCCGTCTGGAGCAGCCGCAGCATAGCGATAGCGTTGCTGCCCATGACCAGCAGGTTGAGCGCGCTTCCCGTCAGTGGTCCAAGAATCTCCTGGTGCGGGTTGACTTTCGGATATTCGAGGGCGCTCGGACCAGTGCCGCTGTTGAGATAACCGCCCGTCCCCGGCGCGCCCTGATAACCATAAGAAGTGCCGACATCCTTCATGCGGTTGCGGCTCACCTCAGCGACGCGGACCATCAACTGGACCTGCGCGGCGTTCTTGACGGGCGAGTTGAGCATGTTGACGACCTTGAAGCCCGCCGCCTCGACCACGCTCTGGACCTGCGCGGAAGTCTTCGGGTCAGTCACGCTGCCGGAGATGACGACAGAGCCGTTGGCCTGGCTCAGCCGCACGTCATCCTTGGGAAAGAGCGCGCGAATCTGCGAATCAATCAAAGAGAGATTGGCCCGCACAAAGACATCGAAGACCAGAAACTTTCCGCCCGTCTGCTCCCAGGCGATAAAGTTGACCTGGCCGAAAGCCTTGCCGTTGACCAGTACCTGGTCGGGGGCGACCAGGACGGCCTCCGCCGTTTCCGGGTTCGAGACGGAAAAGCGTCCGATGGGCCTGTCGAAGTTAATGACGCGCGATTGGCCCACGAGGACGTTGACGGGAATCGACTCTTTATTGTTCATGAAGGTTGCGCTATAGGAAGTCTCCTGCGCCTCTGCGACGCTGGCGGCGAAGGCGAGCGCAACTATCGCGCACAAAAGAGTCGCGAAGCGTGTTAAGGGGTAACGGGTCTGCATGATGTCTCTAGCTCCTTTGATTGACAGAACTCTTAGTTAACAATTTGCGATTTTAAATTTGCGATTAGTCGGCCTAGACCGCCAGGCCGCGATTTTGTCTTTCAATCGAAAATCAAAAATCGCAAATTGCCTTTCGCCTTGCCGTGCGCCTTAGGGGAAATCCACGTTGCGTTTCTTCGCGCCCTCGATCATCTCTACGGTCGCGCGTGGCGTGGGCGCGGGCTTGACCACTGCGGGCGCGGGCATGCTCCTGCCTGGACCAGTCATCGAATCGGAACTGGTGCGAGTGCGGCGCGGCATGGGCCTGGCTTCGGGCTGCGGCTGCTCGCTCTTTAAAGCGCCGGGTTCGGGCACGGGCATCGCACGCTCGCCGCTCAGCAGGCCGCGTTTGTTGACGCCCGTCGTCTGCTCGTCGCTCTGGTCAATCGAATTACGCATCACCAGTTGCAGCTTGCCTTCGCTCGAAGAGAGCGCCAGCTTCTCTGCCTGTTCAGGCGTGACGAGCAGCGTGACAGCCTTGACGCTGTTGGCTTCGCGCTCATCCTTGGGCTTGTCTATGTTCTGGCCGTTGGCGAGCACCTTGATGTTTTGGAGGACGATTTTGGAGATGGGATTCTGGTTTGTGTTCTCGGCGGGATCAATCACAACGACCACATCAACCATCGTGCCCGGCTGTATGAAGCCGTTGATGCCGACCACATCGTCAACCTTGACGGTCATCGCGCGGTAGCCTTCAGGGATGACCGCAGAGAGACCGCCCGCAGTGCCTTCGGCAGCGAGCTTGCTATCCGTGACAGGCTCGCGCACGGCAATGTTGACGACGGCGACGCGGCCCGCCAGTTTGTCTATCGACTCGAAAGTTCCATCGGGCATGGAGTCGCGCGGGAACTGCACGACGGAGAGTTGCTCCGGGATGATCTTCGTGCCAAGCGGAATGGCGACTTTAGCGACGACCACGTTGTTCAAATTTTTGGTGTAAGCCTGCGCGCTCGACAGGTAACGGCTGACGGCCACGGCGGCCAAAAGTCCGAACACGAGCGCGCCGACAAGAACGATGACAAAGCGTTTATTCCGCATGGCTTCCTCCGAAATTTTGCGTCGAGCGTCTGACGCGCGCACGTTCACGCGTGAAAGACCGCGAGCGAGATGAGGCTGCCAAGAGTAATGGCAACCCCGTAGGGGATTGTGTGACGGCGATCCGCAGGCACTGCAAAACGCGGCATGCGCCATCCGGGCAACAGGCCCACCAGAATCATCAAGACGCGTTGCAGCGTCGCGCGCACAGCGCCGGCCCGGACCATAGAGACGACGCCCAGCACGCCGCCCGTCATCACTACGACAAAGAGAGTCGGCAGCACGAAAGACGCGCCGACGACAGAACCGATGGCCGCAAAGAGCTTGACATCGCCCGCGCCCATCGCGCCGAAGATATGCATGATGAACATCAGACTAAAAGCTATCAGACAACCACCCAGGCTTTCGCGCAGACCGGTGAAGCCAGCGAAGATAATGTTGGCCGCCAGGCCGCCGACCAGAGTCGCCAGCACGAAAGCATTTGGAATACGCCTGTAGCGCACGTCGTAATAAGTGATGATGACGGCGAGCGGCAGAAGCAGCGCTACGTTGACGATAATCAGCGGGGCTGTCATGTTCGTTCTCAGTCTCCGGCTCGGTAAGAAATTTTGAAGCTTGTCCTTCCGGAACGGCGAGGCGCTGGTCCAGAAGCTTGAAATGCTT
>DASWMI010000202.1:0-3490 GCA_036399835.1 Pyrinomonadaceae bacterium
TTCTTATCATAGCTCAAGCGGAGAAATTTTTATGTCTCTTATCACAAACGTGATTGAATCAACCAAAGCGATTATCAAGGGCATGGGTGTGACCTTCGCTTATATTCCGAGGGAGAAGTGGACGGTCCAATACCCGGATGAGCCTGTCACTATGCAGCCGCGTTATCGCGGCATGCACCTGCTGCACGTTGACGAGCAGGGCAGGGAAAAGTGCGTCGCCTGTTTTCTCTGCGCCGCCGCCTGTCCTTCCGATTGCATCTACATCATCGCCAAAGACGACCCGCGCAGCCCGGAAGAGCGCACAGGCGTAGAGGAGCGCTTCGCGGAGGTCTACAATATTGATTACGGGCGCTGCATCTTCTGCGGCTACTGCGTCGAAGCCTGCCCGAAGGACGCCATCACTCACGGCTACAACTTCGAGCTGTCGGTCTATTCCCGCGCAGACCTCCTCAAGACCAAAGACGACCTCTTGATTACCAAACAGGTCCAGTCCGGAAATTACCGCGTCGCCTCTTCGAGCGAGGATGTCAACTCGGAATACAAAGAGGTCTAGTCAAAGGCAGCAGGATAGAACAGTAAGTCGAACCGCGCATCCTCAATCGTGAAGAGAGAGAACGGGTTTCTCTCCGGCTCTCTTCACGATTGAAGGTTTACGCTTCGAGCGCTTTGCCTTTAAGATGTAGGGCCGTATGGGCTACCGCGAGTTCCATTATCGTTGGCGGTATGAGCTTGAAGCGAGCCCCGAGCAGCTCTGGCCGCTCGTCTCCGACACGAACCGCTTCAACCGCGATACGGGCGTGCCTGCCGTCGAATTGCGCCGCGACGAGGCCGCGCGAGAGAGGGGAGCGCGCAGGCTGCGTCTCTTCAAGTTCGGTGTCCCGGTCGAATGGGAGGAGCTGCCTTTCGAGTGGGTCCGCCCTTTTCGCTTTGGTGTGGTCCGCCGCTATTTGCAGGGGCCTGTCGAAGAGATGCGCGTCCTCGCCGAGTTGACTCCCCGAACAAGCGGCGGGACGGAGCTTGTCTACCAGGTCTGGGCCAGACCGAAGAACCTGCTCGGGCTGGCGGCCATTCCTTTACAGATAGGACTTCTCAGCCGACGCAGCTTTACCGCGGCCTTTCGCGCCTATGACAAGCTGGCTCGCGCGAACGAGCCGCAAGCCTTTCGCCCTTCGCGTGTTGAGCTGGTCGCGGGCGGGCGCGAGCGTCTGCTGGCGATGAGCGAGAAACTGATTGCGCAGGGCGCTCAAGGCGAGGTGGTCGAACGACTCCGAGAGATGATAGAGCGCGCAGACGATCTTTCCGTGGCAAGGATTCGCCCGCACGCGCTCGCGGACCGCTGGGGCTTTCCCAGACGCACAGTGCTGGAAACCTGCCTCTGGGCCACACGCGTCGGGATGCTTGACCTGCAATGGGACTTAATCTGCCCGATGTGCAGGGGCGCTGCCAATACCAGCCCGTCGCTGCAAGAGTTGAATCCGCATGTTCACTGCGAAGGCTGCAATATAGATTACACAGTCAACTTCGAGCGCTCGGTCGAGCTGACCTTTCGTCCCAATCCTTCGGTTCGCAAGATTGAGATAGAGACCTTCTGCGTCGGCGGGCCGCAGGTCATGCCGCACATCGTCGCGCAGCAGCGGCTCGCGCCCGGAGCTGAACGGGAACTCAAACTGCCGCTCGAAGCCGGACGCTATCGCCTGCGCGCACAGGCCGCAGCCTGTGACCGCAATCTGCTGGTCTCGGAAGAGGGACTGGCCGAGGCGGCCTTCTGCGCGAGTGCGGAAGGGTGGTCCGGCGAAGAGTTGTGCCTGTCGCGTATGCCCGCCCTGCATTTTCAAAACCTGACGGACCGCGAGCAGATGTTCGTCCTTGAGCGCACGACCTGGAGCGACCAGGCCGCGACGGCTGCCGAAGTGACAGCCTTGCAGGTCTTCCGAGACCTTTTCGCCAGCGAGGCGCTCAGGCCCGGCGAGCAGATTTCCGTCGGCACATTGACGGTGCTCTTTACGGACCTGCGCAATTCCACGCGGCTCTACAGGGAGGTCGGCGACGCGCACGCCTTCGGACGCGTGCTGAGCCACTTCGACATCCTGCGTGAAGCCATCGCAGCCGAAGAGGGAGCTATGGTCAAGACCATCGGCGATGCCGTGATGGCTATCTTTCGTCGGCCCGCCAGCGGGTTGCGCGCGATGCTCTCGGCGCAGGCGAAACTCGCTTCAATGCCCGAAGGCTTAGTGCCACTTTCGATTAAAGCAGGACTACACAGCGGCCCTTGTATCGCCGTCACGCTCAACGAGCGGCTGGACTATTTCGGCTCGACCGTCAACCTCGCCGCGCGCCTCGAAGGTCTCTCAACCGGCGGCGACGTGATTATCTCTGCTTCGGTTCATGACGACCCGGAGGTGTCCCGCATGCTCTACGGCGCTGAGAGCACGCTGTTCGCAGAGCCTTTCCAGATGAAGCTCAAGGGCTTTGACGAAGAGAGCTTCAACCTCTGGCGTGTCGCGCCAAGACAGTAGAAGGGATGCGAGAAGGGATGAGGGATGAAGGAAGAGAGCTTAGCCATACCACCCACGGATATTCCGCTTATTGATATGCCAGCTATTGATTCAACCAACACACAGCAGACAGGCAGTTCAACGCTTCATACTTCATCGCTCAACTCTCATCCTTTACTTGAGACACGCGAAGTCTCAAAAATTTACCAGATGGGGAGCACGCAGGTCACGGCGCTGGACCGCGTCACGATGCACGCCGAGCAGGGCGAGTTCGTCGCCCTACAGGGCACTTCCGGCTCGGGCAAATCAACTCTGCTCAACGTGCTCGGCGGGCTGGACCAGCCGACGAGCGGCGAAGTCTTCTTCGAGGGCAAGTCCCTCGCCCCGCTCAGCAAGAAAGAGATGGCGCGCTACAGGCGCACATCCATCGGCGTAATTTTCCAGAACTTCAACCTGATTCCGACCATGACCGCCGCCGAGAATGTGAGCCTCGCGCTGGCCTTCGGCGGATTGCGCGGCAGGCCCAGAGAGGAGCGCGCGCGGGAGTTGCTCGAAAGGGTCGGGCTCGGAGACCGTCTCACGCACAGACCCTCCGAGTTGTCCGGCGGCGAGCAGCAGCGCGTGGCGATTGCCCGTGCGCTGGCGAATCGCCCGCGCGCGCTGCTTGCAGACGAGCCGACAGGAAATTTAGACTCGACGCGCGCCGAAGAGCTGCTCGCCTTGTTGCGCGAGATGGTCACGCGCGACCGTCTGACCGTGCTCATGGTAACGCACGACCGGGAGCTGGCAAAGCACTTCGCCGACCGCATAATCTTTATGAAAGACGGAAAAGTTCTAGAACAATAAAACGCCGCCGCGATGAAGAATGAAGAGAAAGCTACCGGACCATTGGCTTAAAGAGGCAACGGTTAACTGAATCAGTCGTTCAACTCTTTCCATACCTCGCTGCCGCGTTTCAAGTTGATGATTGCTTTTTGAGGAGAGATGATGTCAAC
>DASWMI010000203.1:0-7077 GCA_036399835.1 Pyrinomonadaceae bacterium
ACCATCACCGTCGCCGTCGCCTTCACCGTCACCTTCACCGTCAGCATCGCCATCGCCATCTCCGTCACCATCGCCTTCACCTTCGCCGGCGCAGTCTACAGTGCAGTTTGGCGCGCCCAGCTATCAGGTGACGGAAGCCTGTACGTTCCTGACCATCAGCGTGAGACGTTCCGGCCCGAACGCTACCGGCGCGACCGTTGAGTACAGGGTCAATGACGGGACGGCGACGCAGCGAACCGATTTCGAGTTTGCCGCCGGAAAGCTCGTCTTCAATTCAGGCGAGACGGAGAAGAGTTTTATCGTGCTGATTAATGATGACGGCTACGCAGAAGGGACTGAGCAGGCTACCATGACGCTCAGCAACCCGACGGGCGGGGCTGTGCTCGGGCCTGATAGCACGGCGACACTCTTTATCAACGATAACGAAACTTCAGACTCGGCCACGAATCCGATTGAAGACCCGTCAACCTTTATCTGCCAGCAGTATCACGATTTCCTCAATCGGCAGTCAGACCCGGGAGGTCAGGCCTTCTGGACCAACGAAATCACCAAGTGTAACGGCAGCGAGACCTGTATCCGCAACCGCCGGATAAATGTCTCTGCGGCCTTCTTTATCGAAGAGGAATTCCAGCGCACGGGCTTCTTCATACACCGGCTCTATAAGGCCGGATTCTTGAGGCGACCGGGCTACGTCGAGTTTATGACAGACCGTAGCCGCTTGAACGAAGGGCCGAATCTGGATGCCGAGAAGAAGGCTTACTCGGAAGAGTTTGTCCAGCGTTCTGAGTTCACGGCGAAATACCCGACGACGCAGAACGGGCAGGAGTTTGTTGACGCGCTCATCGAGAACGTCAAGAACACTTCAGGTGTGGACCTGACGAGCAAGAAGGGAGAGCTGATTGCCGAATACAACGCCGGGAGCAACCAGACGGATAGCCGCGCTCGCGTCATGCGCAAGCTCATAGAGTATGAGGAATACAAGGCTGCGGAATTTAATCCGGCCTTTGTCCTCTCGGAATACTTCGGCTATCTGAGGCGCGACCCAGACGAGGGCGGCTATCTCTTCTGGCTCAATGTCTTGAATAACAAACAGCCCGGCAACTATCGCGGGATGGTCTGCTCCTTCCTCACCTCTAAGGAATACCAGGAGCGCTTTAGCTCAATCGTGCCGCGCACCAATACGCAATGCGCTTCGGCCACCTCGACGACGACCACTGTGGTCGCCGTCACGTCCGGCAATAAGCTCCTCATCTTTAACAGCGAGACGCCGGGCACGATTGATTTCGCCGTCAACATTACGGGTCTGCAATCAGGAGAAACGATTCTCGGGATGGACTTCCGCCCGCGCACAGGGCAACTCTTCGCGCTCGGAAGCACACGCAGGCTCTATATCATCAATCCCTCGACCGGGGCCACGACCCTTGTCGGGAGCGGCCCGCTGTCAATCGGCACGGGCGGGACCGATTATGGTTTCGATTTCAACCCTGTGGCAGACAGGATACGCATCGTGGACAATGCGGACGAGAATTTCCGCGTTGACCCGGATACGGGCGTCGTGACGGCGGACGGGCCGCTGGCCTACAACGCTGGCGACGCGCATGCGGGCCAGAATCCGAATGTCGTCGGCGCAGCCTACAACAACAATATCGCGGGCGCGCAGACGACCACGCTCTTCGATCTGGATTCGGTTCTGGATATTCTTGCCACACAGAATCCGCCCAACAGCGGGACGCTTAACACCATAGGGGCGATGGGCATTGATGCCTCCTCGCTCTTAGGGTTCGACATCGCGGCCAGGGATAACTCCGGATTCGCCTCCGTGATAGTGACGGGCGGGACAACCAGCAGTCTCTACAGGATTGACTTGTCAAACGGGGCGGCGACGCTCGTCGGCACGATCAATACTACGGAGACGGTCCGTGACATCGCTATCAGGCCGTAAAGCTTTTCTCTCCGGCCCGTGCGAGAGAGCATGATTGGACCAGCATCGTTCGGGAATTATCTGGTCCAGGATTGCTGTTGAAGGTCAAACAGGATGGCCGTCCGGCAAGATGATTGTCGGGCGGTCATCCTGTTTTCTCATCCAGCATCGCAGACGGTTTAATACGTCTCGCGGTTAAACTCCGCGTCTTCCGATATTAACGGCGCGTGGCCTAAAGCTTTGGTTGACATGGCTGCCGTCTCCAACATATAGTGTCCATCTCCCGCGGGGTGCTCTACGGGCTGCGCTATTTTAGAGTCTGCGAGCGGCCAGGCAACTCAGACCAAACGCATGTTCAAACTGCAAAGATTAGAGATTACCGGATTCAAATCCTTCGCCGATCATACTGAGATAGTCTTCACGGGGGATGGGATTACGGCTGTCGTCGGACCAAACGGCTGCGGTAAGTCGAACGTCGCCGACGCTATCTCATGGGTGCTTGGCGAGCAGCGGGCCAAGCAGTTGCGCGGCGCTGAGATGAAGGATGTCATCTTTCAAGGCTCGCGCAATCGCCCCCCCAGCGGCATGGCCGAAGTCGTCCTCCACCTGGTCCGGGATGAAACGGTCGAGCACGAGCCTGACATAGAAGATATAGATTCCACGCTCGAAGAGATTGACGACCGCGCCGTAGCCCTTGAAGATGCCATTGGTCCAGACAGTGAGATAGCGAGTCCTTCATCCGAACACGCCGCGCCTGTGCCCTATGTCCTGACGGCTGAGCACGCCTCAGCGCCCGATGAGAGTCTGGCAGGCAATCCTTCCGAGACAATCAATCCTGCTGTCGCAGCCAATGCTTCTCAAGCGGATACGGTTGAAGCGCCCGCGGCAACGGGCATTGCCGGCGAAGAGGTTTCCGGACCAATCGAACAGGTTCAGACTGCGGCCATGACAAAGGCGCAGCATCATGGCAAGCGGCACTGGCGTCCGAGCCGTCTGGCTTTGGAGTTTGCGCCGGGCGAGGCTGTTTCGGTCACGCGCCGTCTTTATCGTTCGGGCGAGAGCGAGTATCTACTGAACGGGCGCACCTGTCGGCTGCGCGATATTCAGGACCTCTTTTCGGGCACGGGTCTTTCGGGCGCTCATTACGCCATCATAGAGCAGGGGCGCATCGGCCAGATTCTCTCCGCCAAGCCTATGGACCGCCGCACGATTATCGAAGAGGCGGCGGGCATCACTAAATTCCGTGTCCGCCAGCGCGCCGCAGAAGCGCGGCTCGACGCGGCCCGGACCAATCTTTCACGCATCTCTGACATCATCTCGGAAATCGAGAGACAGGTCGGCAGCCTACGCAGACAGGCGCAGAAGGCTCGCCGTTATCGCATCCTGCGTGAAGAGTTGCGCGAACTGTTGCGCCGCGTCTATGTCGCGGAAGAGCGTTTGCTGGCCGCCCTGCTTGAAGAGACAAAGGTAGCGCTCGAAGAGGTGAGCCGCGAAGAGCGTTCTCTGGCCGCAGAGCTGGCCGAGCGCGAAGAGACTGCGCGCAGCGCCACGCAGCAGGCCCGCGCACTCGAAGATGAATTGTCGCAGGCTCGCGCGGTCGCCGCCGAAGCAGCCTTGCAGCGTGACCGGCAGTTGCGCGAGCGCGCTTATCAGGAAGAGCAACGCGAAGCGCTGGAGGAGCGCCGCGCGGCGATTAAGAATGAGATCGAGGCTGTGCGTGCGCGGCTCGAAGCGGTCGAAGCAGAGTCCGCCCAGCTTCTTGAGCATGAAGCTCTGTTGCACGCCGAGAGTGAAGAGAGCGCGCAGCTTCTGCAATCAGCCGAGAGCCGTTACGGTCAGCGCATAGTTGAAGTGACAGAGGCCGAGGCCATGATCGAGACGGCGCGCGCAGAGCTTTTGACGCACACGGCGGTCGCCGAGCGGCTGATGGAAATCGGTCGCCAGCTTGAATCTGCGCTCGAACGTCTTGATGTGCAGGCTGAAGGGCTGGCGCGTGAAGGCGAGCGGGCCGCATCTGTTCACGCCGAAAGCCTCATCAAGGCCGAAGTCCTGACCGCCGAGATAGAGGCCGCGCGCGCGCAGCTAGAGAGGCTCATGGCGGAGCGCGAGGCAGCCGTCACGGCAGTCGTGCAGGGTCACGAGGCCGTGGCCGAAACGGATGCCGAATATACGCGCGTGCGCGAAGAGTATTCGCGTGTCCGCCATCGGCTGGATACTTTGAAAGAGCTTGATGCGAGACACGCTCATTACTCGCAGGCTGTCCAGCACATCTTCCATTTCAGCGAAGAGACGGAGGATTTTCACTTTATGGGCACGCTGGCGGACAAGCTTGAAGTCTTGCCGCGATGGGAGCGTGCGGTCGAAGGGGTCTTCGGCTCATCCTTGCAGTCCATTATCGTCCCGACGCCGGAGGATGCGCGCCGCGCCGCACTCTGGCTGAGAGGCAACCAGACGGGGCGCGCAAGCTTTCTCGTCGCAGGTCTGCACGGCGCGAGCGAAGAGCTTGACCTGGCCTCTTTTCAAGATGAAGCAACAGGTGAGCAAGCCGTCGAGACGCAACCGACGGGTAGTCTTGCGCAGGGAGCGAGCGCGTCGCAGACGGATGAAAGCGAAGCTGTTAAGAACGAAAACGCCGGGGATGAAATTATCAAGAACGCTCGCGTCGGCGATCTGCTCGGCGCGCCGCCCGAATTGCTGATCGTGCTTGAGCGGACTCTGCCCCAGAAGATGAATGCACGCGTCGCGGTCAGTCTGGACCAGGCGCTCACGATGTCTCTGGCGACGGGCGAGATGTTTGTAACGGAGGACGGCGATTGGGTGGCGGGCGGCCAACTGGTCAGCGCGGGTGATGCGCAGGCGCTCGAAGAGGGCGCGGGGCTGCTCGCTTTCAAACGCGAGCTGCGCGAGCTTGAGGCGCGTGCGCGTGAGCTGGAAGACGAGTTGCTGGCGGCGGAGCGGACCGTGGTTGATGCGCGCTTGCGTGCCGGCGAGCTTGAGGATGCGGTCGTCCTGCTCAACGAGGCCATCGGGCGCGATGAGCGCGAGCTGCTGGCGCGTGAGCTTAACGCGAGACAGGTCTTGCAGGAGATTGAGCGCGCGGAGCGACACCTGCGCGTCGTGGCGGATGATGCGGCGCGTCTGGCAGAGGAGCGGCTTGAGCTTGAAGCCAGACGCTCGACGGCTCTCTCCGAAGCGGAGACGGCGGAGCAGGCGCGGCTCGCGGCCTTACAACAGGTCGCAGAGGCGACGGCCTTGCTCACGGTCGCACGCCGCGAGGCCGAGACCGAGAATGAAAGCCTCGGCGTGCAGCGTGCAGCCGCAGCCGCAGCCGCAGAGCGTAGACGCGCCACCACAGCCGAGCTGCGAAGGCTTGAAGCCGAGCGGCAGGACCTCTACGTCAGGGTCGAGCGGCACGAGCGCGAGGTGGACGAGACCGGCGCGCGGCTGGACCAGCTTGCGCGCTCGATTGAAGAGATCGAGCAGAATGCGCTGAGTATAGAAGAAGAACGCGAGCGCGAAGAGCAGGAGATTGCCGAAGTCGCCGCCCGCCTGGCACATGCGCGCGAGCGAGCCGACGCGCTCTCAAGCGAGTTGTCCGAGTTGAATCATCGCGCGGCTGCCACGCGCGACCATCGCGCAGAGCTTGAGGTCCAGCGCGCGGAAGCTACGGCGCGGCTCTCTTTTGTGCGCGAATCCTGCGCCTCAGAGTTGAACCAGTCGCTCGAAGAGTTGTCGCGTGAGAGGCCCGCTGATGAAGAGTTTGATCTGGAAGCGGGGCGTGCGCGCGTCGAAGAGCTGCGAGCGCGTGTCGAGAGTTTTGGCGCGGTCAACATGATGGCGCTCGAAGAGCTTTCGGAATCCGAAGAGCGTCTACTGTTTCTGACGGGCCAGCGCGCAGATATTACAGAAGGCATAGCCTCGACCGAAGAGGCTTTGCGCGAAATCAAGCGCCGCTCGCGCGAGCGTTTCCGCCAGGCCTTCGAGCAGATTAATCGCAACTTCGGCGAGCTGTTCCAGGAACTGTTCGGCGGCGGGCGCGGCGAGATGAGCCTGATAGACGCCGACGATGTTTTAGAGTCCGGCATAGACATCATCGCGCAGCCGCCGGGCAAGCGTCTTCAGAGTGTGCTCTTGCTCTCCGGCGGCGAGAAGGCCATGGCGGCCCTCGCGCTCGTCCTCGGCATCTTTCACTATCGCCCCTCGCCCTTCTGCCTTCTGGACGAGGTGGATGCGCCGCTTGACGAAGCCAACGTCGGGCGCTTTACCAATAAGATTGTAGAGATGTCAGCCAGCACGCAGTTCATCATCATCACGCATAACAAGCGGACGATGGAGATGGCGCGTGCGCTCTATGGCGTGACGATGGAGGACGCAGGCATCTCCAAGCTCGTCTCTGTCAAGTTCGAGTGAATAGCAAGGTCACATCAGCCCTCTCTGGAACGATTGCCGCGCTACTGATTTCGAGCGCGGCAATTTGCGCTGTGGCCCAGAGCCGCGCTCCCTCCAAGCAGAACACGCGGCAGGACCAGTCCACGCCGCCGCCTGCCAAGCAGAACGTCCGCGAGTCTCCCTCCAAACAGAACGCGCGCGATGAGAAGGGCGCGGACGCGGCCTCAACTGTTCAAGCTGTAAAGGAGGCTGCCGCCGACACGACGCAATATTCTTATGAATTCAAACAGCCGGAGTTTTACATCAGCCGCATCCTCATCGAGCACGATTCGAGCGGACGCGGGCGCGTCTCCTTCAACCGTCGCGGCGAGGACGAGCCGATTGTCGAGCCGCTGGAATTATCCGAAGCGGCGCGGACACGTATCCTGGGCCTCTGGAGCGCGCTGAAATTTCTGGATTCGAGCCAGGGCTATCAGGCGGAAAAGCAGTTCCCGCATCTGGGCACGATGCGGCTCGGCATGAAGCAGGGCGAGCGCGAGCGCTGGGCCGAATTCAACTGGACCAATGAAAAGGATGTCAGCGCGCTGGTTGATGAATACAGGCGCGCGGCGGACCAGGCCATCTTCATTTTCGATATTACGCTCGCGCGCCAGAACCAGCCGCTCGAAGCTCCTGGCCTGATGGACAGGCTCGAAACGATGGTCAAGCGCGGCGGACTCTCAGACCCCAAGCAACTCGTCCCGCTGCTCCGTGACCTCAGCACGGAC
>DASWMI010000204.1:0-7042 GCA_036399835.1 Pyrinomonadaceae bacterium
CTGCGCCAGTTGAGATGGATGAGATGCCTGCTAAAAGGGCCGCGCTCGAATTGTTGGAGCCTGTCGGCGTGATCTGCGGGTCAAAGCCCATCGCGCGGTGGACCGCTTCCGACATCCGTACAAGATAGGAGTCGCGGTGTCCAGGGATGACCGCCGCAGGAGATTTCGAGATGACATCCGTTTTGAGCACAACGCCCGCGCGCTCGGCCTCTTCTTTCAGTATCTTCTCAATCCTCTGTTCGAGGTCCGCGATAACCTCGTTGCTCGTCGAGCGCAAGTCAACTGTAAACCATGCGTCGGAGGCTTTGGCGTTGACGACCTCAGAGCCGCCGAGCATCCCTATGTTGAGATTCGACGAAGGATTGGTCGGAACTTTCAGCTCGTAAATACGCTGTATGGCGCGTGCGAGCGGGAGCGTAGCCGAATAGGGCGGTGTGCGCGAGCGCGTGTGCCCGCCTGGTCCAATAAAGTGATGGCGATACCAGTTGATGCCTATGCCCGCGTAGGTAAAGTTTTCAAAGCCTCCGTCGAGCGCGATGTAGTGGTCCACCCTTCCCTTGTTCGCTTTGACAAACTCTTCAGCGCCCTTCATCGTCGTCTCTTCCTCGACGGTGAAGACGAAGATGAGGTCGCCTTTCGTCCTCATCTGCGCGGCGTTGAGAGCGCGTATGGTGGCGAGCATGGCTTCTATATTGCGCGTGTCGTCGCCCACGCCGGGAGCGTAGATTTTGCCTTCGCGGATGGTGGCCTTAATCTTGAGACCCGGTTGAAAGACCGTGTCCATGTGCGCGTCGAAGACGACGGTTGGACCAGCGCCCGTACCCTTGCGCACGGCGACTAGATTGCCCGCCGAATCGTAGTGAATATCCGCCAGCTTATACTTGCGCAAGAGTCTTTCGATGTAACGAGCGCGCGTCTTTTCCTGTCCCGAAGGCGCGTTGATTTCAGTAATCGCGGTCCATTCGCGTAAGATTGCTGCGCGCTCTCGGTCTATGAACTCGAAAGCCGAACGGACATCCCGTCGGCTTTGTAAGGCCTGGACCTGTTCCGTATATTGCGCGACCGTTTGATGCTGCGCGCGGACCAAAGCATGGCAGGTTAAGGCCGCGAGCAGGATGAGCGCCGTCATGATTCTTCGCATGTGCATTTCCCAATCGAAGATGTCTGTGAGCTTTCTCTTTATTCTAATTGCTTCTGACGAAATCAAGAAGGGCTGATTGAAGTAGATGAACTCACACGCCGAGAGTGGCGCAGCGAGCACGGAGACCGGAGCGCGTCGTGAGGGCAGAGTTCCTCTGCGCGTCTGGGTTGAGCGCGCCATCGTCGCCTGGCTCTTCGTGCTGGCCCTCTCTGCGCCGCATTCGATTGCCGCGACGCAAATTGCCTGGGGAGTCGGGATGCTGCTGTGGGTCTTGCGATTGACGTTGCGCCCGCGTCCAAAGACCTACAGAACCCCTCTGGATTACGCGCTGCTCGGATTCTTTATCCTCACGGGCCTCTCGGCCTTTCTCTCCTACGAGCCTTTCGTCTCCATCGGCAAGCTGCGCGCCGCGAGCCTCTTTACCATCGTTTATCTGGTCGCGGAAAATGTTCCCTCGCGCCGCACGTTGCGCGCTCTGGCCCTGACGCTCATCGCCTCCTGCACGATTAACGTCGTCTACACGCTGGTCCAGCGCGTCATCGGGCGCGGCGTCAAGCTTGAGAATCTATCCAAGGCCAGCCCGCTCTATCTGGCCGGAGTGCGTGAAGGCAATACCGTGCTGGAAGTTGACGGCCAATCCGTGCGCAGTCCTGAAGCACTGGTCCAGGCGCTCACAGCTTCGAGCGCGAACGCTGCCGTGCCGCTGCCTTCAGCGACTGCCCAACTGAAGGTTTACGGCTCGGAGATATACTGGAATTTCCAAATGCCGCGCGGGAGTTTGCTGGAAGGAAAGACTGCGCTCGAAAGGCTTGGAGTCGGGAGCTGGTCGCGCGGGCGCGACTGGCGCGCGGCGGGATTTTACGGCCACTACGTGACCTATGCCGAATCGCTTCAACTGATAGCTTCGCTCGCCCTCGGCATCCTGATAGTTTTACCGCGCAAGCGAAGCTGGCCTGGCATCCTCTTACTGCTGGCAACGGTCGGGTTCGGTCTGGCTTTGATATGGACGGTGACGCGCGCTTCATGGCTGGCGCTGCTCATCTCTGCTTGCTTGATGGTGCTGATAGGCGCGTCACGCCGGACGCTGCTGCTGATCATGCTCAGCCTGCTCCTGCTCGTTCCGGCAGGTTTATACCTCTTGCAGCAGAAGCGAAACGTCGGGTTCTTCGATCAAAAGGATGAGTCAATCAAGTGGCGACAGACGGTCTGGCGTGAAGGAGCACGACTGCTGGTGAGCAAGTCTCGTCATCTATTGGTCGGGGTCGGGATGGATTCGCTTAAAGCTCACTGGAGAGAGTGGGGGTTGTTTGATCAGGGGCGGCTACCCGTAGGCCACATGCATTCTAACCTCTTGCAGTTGGCCGTCGAAAGAGGTCTCCCGGCGCTCTTCGTCTGGCTCATACTGCTTGGCATATATGGACGCGTGTTGTGGCGGCTGGCGCACGAGCATGAGATAGGCGGGTGGCTTGAACGTGGAATTGCGCTCGGCGCGCTGGGTGGTCTCGCGGGCTTCTTCGTCAGCGGACTGGTCCACTATAACTGGGGCGATTCCGAGGTCATCATGATCTTCTACTTCATCATGGGTCTCTGTCTCATCATCGAAAGGGAAAGGATAGTACATAAGTCTTCTGTCTCTTCTATGGCCCGCCTTGACTGATGCCAGCGAGCTTCTCATGAAAAGCAGACCTCTATTCTTTAGAACAAGGGCGGAGCCGATTGGATCAACTCCGCCCCTCCTGCCCTTAATCTCTCGCGCTTAGTCTGTCATCACGATGCCGTCCGTCATGACAATCCCATCTGTCATCACGATCCCGTCGGTCATCACAATTCCGTCCGTCATGACGATGCCGTCTGTCATCACGATGCCATCGGTCATGACAATCCCGTCCGTCATAACTATCCCGTCAGTCATCACGATACCGCCGGAGAGATAGATACCGCCGCTCAGGTAAATACCATCCGTCATGACGATGCCATCGGTCATGACAATCCCGTCGGTCATCACAATACCATCCGTCATGACGATGCCGTCGGTCATCACGATGCCGCCACTCAGGTAGATGCCGTCGGTCATCACGATGCCGTCCGAGAGGACGATGCCATTGCTCAGGTGAGTGCCGTCTGTCATGACTATGCCGTCGCCGCGCAACAGGCCGTCGGTCATCACGATGCCATCTGTCATGACGATCCCATCGGTCATGACAATTCCGTCCGTCATGACGATGCCGTCGGTCATCACGATGCCGCTGCTGAGAATCTTGCCATCGGTCATCACGATGCCGTTGATGAGTACGGGATGGTCGCTGAAGAGCACGCCTTCCGCATAAGAGACGTGAGAGTTGAACTCGACTGTTTCGCCAGCGATGGTAGAAGATTTGCCGAGCGTGTTGAGGGTCGTGTTAGCACGGAAAACGTTGTCGCCCGCGTGGAGCTTGTTTGCGTTCGGGACGATGGCGCGCGCCATCTGGACCGCGCCGACAGCGTTAATCTGGCCTGCGCCCTGCGAAACTATGCTCAGTAGCTGGTTGCCGTAGCGGACGCCCGGAAGAAGCTGTGCGGTGCGCGTCAGGGTCGCTTTGACGAGCGCGGGGTTGAGAGAGCGGTTGGCTTCGAGCATCAGCGCGATGGTGCCGGAGACGACTGGCGCTGCGAACGAGGTGCCGGAATATTTGAAGTAAGCATTCGGTATCGCACCTTCTGCCAAGGGCTGCTGGATGTTCTTCGTCATCTGCGCGACAAACGCAGGGTTGGAGGCTTGCGACATGGCGGCGATGATGCGCGTGCCCGGAGCGACGACATCCGGCTTCGCCAGGTGGTCAATCTGCGTCGGTCCCTTTGAGGAATAATCCGCCACGTTATCGTCCGAGCGCTGCGCAGTGCCGCGCGCATCGGTTGCGCCAACGGTAATAACATAAGGGCTGTTGGCAGGGCTGGTGATGGTGGCATAGGCGAGCTGGTAAATCGGTTTGCCCTGTTTGTCGTAGCCGACCTCTTTGGTCGTGTGACCGTAGTTGCCAGCGCTGCACACAACGACGATGCCTGCCTTGACGAGGCTCGCGACGGCTTTGCAGACAGGGTCTGTTCTGAAGGATTCGCGGATGGGAGCGCCTATGCTCATGTTCACGATGCGAACGTTGTAACGCGCGCCGTTCTCGGCTATCCAGTTAAGAGCGTTGAGCACGCTGCTGGTTTTGCCGATCCCGTTCTCATCAATCACGCGCAGGTCAACCAGATTAGCCTCGGGCGCGATGCCCGCATAATTGTCTGCGTAGCCGCGCGAAGCCGAACCATTGCCAGCCGCCACGCCCGCCACGCCAGTACCGTGACCGAAAGCGTCGCCGCTCTTTGAAGAGCCTGTGAAATCAACTGAAGTCAGGACGCGTGATTTATTGCGGCTATTGAAGTCCGGGTGCTGAGCCGAGATACCGCTGTCCACGAAGGCTATGGTGACGCCCTTGCCAGTGAAACCCGGCATCCCCTCAAGCCCCGACTGGACCTGCGCGGCGCCCGTGGTTTCCGTCGTCGTATTCTGTGCTCTGACTTCTCTGTCGGGCGAGATGTAGTCTATCTCTTCGCTTGCGGCGAGCGCTGCCAGGCTGCTGGCCGGAACGTCTGCCACCATCGCGTTGAGGGCATCGAAGCTGGCGCGCTTCTGACCGCCAAGGCTTGCCACCATGGCGTCCTGCGCAGCCGACGGGCGACCCTTGGTCTGGATAATCACACGTACTGTTCCGGCGCGGTTGGTTTGCAGGTCGGAGGCGAGCTTGCTGGCTTTAGCAGATGCCGCACGGCTTGTCCGGTTCGTTGCCGCAAAGCTCGTCAGCTGTAAAAGGGAAGTCAGAACCAGGGTGGTTAGGGTCAGGTAAGCTGTTAGACGACGCAACATGTTTTTTTCCTTTTCGTCGTGCCTGGTCCGTCGAAGCCGCATTTAAATCTGCGAGGGGGAATCGGCACAAAATGCAAAATAAGTTATCAAGGCAGATCGCTGAACAGGATTCGCTGGCCTCCGGTGAGGCTCGGCCAGCGCCGTTTCGAGTTTAAAGGCCGCTTTCAACTCGACCCGGACTTGATTCCTGTCAACGATCTGCCCCTCCCTATTTCAATCCTCGTGCCACACCGAAGATTCCTTGCTACCCCCATAACCCCAACTATTTCATCGCTTACAACCCCCAAACGAATACTCCCAAAAGCTATCATAACCACCAAAAATTGGATACCAGCTATCCAATTTTCAACACAAAAATACCAAATCCCCGGATTTTCTAAGTAAAACCCAACCATATCAAAACTGATAACGAAGTATACACTGATAACGAAGTATACAGCTATGAGGCTTTGCCTAAAAAGCTCCACATGCCCAATAAGTGCTTAAGGTTGCCCAAAAACTATTTACTTGCGTTTGCGGCGTGGTTTGGCGGGAGTCCGAAAAGGGATAAGGTCTTGATGCCGATGCTCGATAACATAGGCGACATATTGATGAGACGATCTGAGCAGGCGTGCGGCGTGTGAGACTTTTCCACCCGCAGCAATAAGAGCCTGCTTTATCAAGTCATGCTCATAACGTCTCAGTTCTTTTACTAAGGGAAGCTTTGAAGAGAGCGATTGTATTTCCTCTAACCGCCCGCCTAGCTCTCGGATGATTGCTAATGCCGCTTCTCCCGCCCGATTTATTGCCCCTGCCTGCTCTGATACTTCAATCGCACGGTAAAGGGTCAAGCGGGCTTGCTCATGCTGTTTAAGACGCGCCAGAGCCTTGCCATAAGTTATCAGGGCTTCAGCCAATTCGTGATGCCCGCTCTGTTCGAGCACGCGCACAGCCGACCTTGCGGCCCTCTCCGCTTCTCTATTGCGCCTCTGAGCAAGAAAGACTCGCGCTCTTGTCTCATCTGCTCTTGCAGCCCCTACACGGTCTTTAAGGCTATTCATCAAACGGCGCGCATGGTCCAAGTGCTCGTGCGCTTCTGTGAGCCTATGTGCTGTGAAGTAGAGAAGTCCCAGATTGTTCTGGACGTTGGCAAGATAGCGTTTATTTCCGGCTTGCTCAAAGTGAAAGCTTGCGGCTGCATACTCAATAAAAGAATGGTCCAGATAGTTATGCTGTCTCGCTTCTGTGAGCGTCTGGTAGATGATGGCAAGCTGGTTATGATAGCTGCCCTTGACTGTAGGATTATTTATCTTGTCGAAAAGCGGCGCGGCCTCAGTTAAGATTTTAAGCGCATCCTGATAACACGCCGCGCTGCATTCCACAAAGGCAGTTCTCAGTATGGCTCTCGCTTTTAGCTCGCTGTCTATCGGAATGAGTGAGAGTACATTCCGCAAGATATGACGGGCCTCGCTATAACGCCCCTCTCGCCAGTAGCACAAAGCTAGTTCGTTCTGTCCCTCTAGTATCTTCTTTTTATAAGAGATTGATTCAAAGATGCTGATACTCTCATTGATAAGATTCCTTGCTATTTCCTGCGCCTCTTCAATCTGATTACAACTACCTATCCATCCGGTTAAGACTCCGGCCCGCAAGAGCACTTCGCCCGCAATGCTTGGCTGTATTCCATCTATATTCGGGTGCTCTCCGATACGATGCCAAAGCTCTCCCAAAGCTTTACGCGCAGCCTCATATTGCCCCGCATCCTCATACTGTTTCGCGGATTGACAGCGCAGTTCTGCGCGCTCATCAAGACTTAGGTTTGTTTTGCTTAGTTGGCGCAAGAGTGAGGGAAGCTCCATGTGAGATGCACCTTTTCGCGCTAGTAAAAGAATGGCAAGACTCAGCCATCTTAGGCACTCTCTTTATAGCTTGCAAGACTTTTACTAGCCGTGTTCTAGTTTCCGCTTGCAAAGCCCTTTGCAAGCGACTCATAAGGAGATAAGAGAATGAAGCATTTACGCCTGCTCTGTGCAACA
>DASWMI010000205.1:0-23037 GCA_036399835.1 Pyrinomonadaceae bacterium
GCAAAGATTCTGCAAACTGATGAGGCCGCCCTTAGCTTGGGCGGCCTCAAATTTTTTCTGTTGCCGATAACCGAGCAATCACACTCAAGTCTCACGCACCTCTCTCCAAAGCTCTAAAAAGCTGAAACCTTTTGCCAGCTCCTGTCACTAACTCTGTGCAGGGTAATGCTCGCTCGCGGATGATAAGAGATGAGCTGAAGCAGACATCTTTTCGTCAGCCTCTGCGGTTTTTCGTCGGCCCGCACGGAAGAATCCGAAAAGTTGTTTGTTAATCCAGGAGGGCCGCGCCACGTTATAGAGTTAGAAAGCCCATTTCAAAGAGTCTTTAACAGAGCATTCCCCTTGCAAGACAAAAGTCTTCCCTGTAGTTGAAAAATCAAGGCCCGTCCCTCGCGAGGAGGAGTTTATGGAGCACGGTATTAATGGCGCGACGAAATTCGCAAACGGCCCGGCAGGATGGCTTGTCTTGACCGGAAGATTGGTCCTATTGTTGCTGCTCGCAATCAACTCGCTCTCTGCTCTCAAGGCCAGCGGGCAAACCAGCTTGCCGGAACAAAATGCGAAGGCGGCTGCGTATCGTCAGCAGGGGATGCGTCTGTGCGAGGATGGCCGGAGCAGGGAAGCGATTGAATCGTTTAAGGAAGCGATTCGACTGAGACCTGATTATGCCGAAGCCTTTAATGATCTCGGCATCACCTATTCCGACCTGGGGTTGTACGACGCGGCGATTGATGCTCTGCGTCAGGCCGTCGCGCTCAAGCCGGAACTCGCGCAAGCATACTGCAACCTGGGCAGCGTCTATTACAAGATGCAGCGATTGACGGAGGCTGCCGAGTATTTAGAGCACGCGATACGCATCAAGCCGGACTATGCTCTGGCCTTCCACAATCTCGGCGCGGTCTATTCCGAACAGGGTAGAGCCGAAGAAGCTTTAAAGGCTTACGGTCGGGCCGTCGCGCTCAGGCCTGATTGGGCCGAAGCGCATTTCAACCTGGCGCTCGCCTGCTATCGCGCCGGAAGGCAGGCGGAAGTCATAGAGCAACTCAAGCGCGCGATTGAGCTGAAGCCGGATTATCTGGAAGCGCGCAACAGCCTGGGCGTGATGTACTACAGGCTCAAGCGTTATACTGCTGCGCGCGAGACCTTCAGCCAACTGGTCCAGCTCAAGCCGGATTACACGGACGCGGTCTACAACCTCGGCGTGCTCAACCTGACCTTGCGCAAGAGAACGGAAGCGATGGAGCAATACAGCCGCCTCAAGACTCTCGACAGGCATCTGGCCGAGACTCTCTACAGCGGTCTCTATCGCGGGATGATCCTCAGCGTAAAATAGAACGATGGACCAGAAACGATCAACGCTGAGCTAAGAGAACTGCTTTTTATTCCTCGGTCCATCGTTCATCATTTCTCTTTTATCGTTTCCTCTTCGTGTTCGATTAACGCCATGATGGAGCGGCTGGCGATGGATGTGGCAGGGCTGGCGGGCCAGCCTGGCGCGCGTGCCGGGGCTTTGATGGATAGTTCCGATGAGCTGATTGCAAAAGCTTGCAGTGGCGACGAAGAGGCTTTCCGTCTCATCTTCGAGCGATACGCGCGGCCCATCCTCAGCTTTATCTACGATATGGTAGACAGGCGCGAGCTGGCCGAAGAGCTGGCGCAGGAGACATTTGTCCGAGCCTTCAGGGGCTTGGACGCGCTCAAGAGCAGCGCGAAGCTTTCGACCTGGCTCTTCGGCATCGCCAGAAACGTGGCGCTCGAAGCGCTCCGCTCGCGCCGGAAAGAGGCGGGCCAGCGCCGGTTGGACGAGACCGAAGTGCTGGAGATGAACGACCGCCGCGCTTCGCCCGTGGACCAGCTTCTCGATAAAGAGCTTCAATCTGTCATGCGCCGCGCCCTCGCAGCGCTGGACGAAGATAAGCGGCTGGTCTTTACGCTCAAAGTTTTCCAACAACGCAGCTATGAAGAGATAGCCGAGATTACAGGCTTTTCGATAGCCAAGTTGAAAACGGACCTGCATCGCGCGAGGATAGAGATGCGCCGCCGTCTCAGTCCTTATCTGGGAGTCAGTCATGAAGTGTGAAGAATGTTTGCCCCTGCTCGAAGAATACTTCGACGGCGAGTTGGATGCGCGCACCGCTGCTCTGGCGAGCGCGCACCTGGCCGCGTGTGAGCTTTGCGCGCGTGCCTATCAAGAGCTGAATCATGAACATGAGATTTATGCGAGCTATAATCGAGAGATAAAGGTGAGTCCGGCGCTCTGGGCCGGTGTGCAGGCCGCCATCAAAGAAGAAGGGAGCGTCCCCCGTCTACATTCAGGCGGGAGATTGCATGAATGGCTGGTCCGGCTCTTTGCCACGCCGCGCTTCAGTCCCTCTCTCACGATTGCCATGTTGCTCATCGCCGTTGGCCTCACCATCGCCGTGATGAGATTCTCGGACCAGCGCCGGACAGCGCCGGACAACAATCCAGTCTCTCGGAACTCTGGTCCGGACACTACCGCGCAGCCTTTGATAAATCCTGCGAAGACCGAAGCAGACGCGCGGGCAGGTCCGGAAATAGAGAAGGCGGGCGCGAAGGATAAGATTGATGAGGGCGGCGCGAAGCAGGCCGAGGAGGCGCGGCGGCGCTTTGACAGGCGAAGGGCTGTGGCGGTCGTCTCTGCCGGACAGCCGCTACGGGCGCGCCCCTTCCGAAGCAGCGAAGATGTCAATCGTGCTCTCACGCCGGACCAGCTTGTGCGCGAGGCCGAGCAGAAATACCTGGCGGCGATAGCGATTCTCGCGCGGGATGTCAGGCGCCGTCGCTCAAGGCTGGATGCCGAGACGGCCAGGCGGTTTGAGCAGACGCTGGCCGCCGTTGACCGGACCATCGCGGGCACACGAAAGGCCGTGCGCCAGCATCCGGGCGACCCCCTGGCGGTCCAGTACATGCTCGCCGCTTACGCGAAAAAGGTCGAGGTGATGCGGGAGATGGCAAGCTATTGAAAGTTGGTCCAGCTTGAAAGTCCGGACCAGTGTCTGCCATAGCCTGACAAAGATATTATGAAGAGACGCAACCACATGAAGACATCAACGCTCTTAGCTCTGCTCTGCTCTCTCGCCCTGCTGTCGAGCGCGATTAGCGGCACGGCGCAACAGCAGATCGAGAGGACGCAGGAGATACAGCGGAGCGTCGAGCCTGGTCCAACTATTGAGCGCCAAGTTAACGGGCGCGTCAGCTTCAAGCTGGAACGCGGCGGCAGGCTTAGCGTGGACAATCGCAGCACCGGGCGTATTACAGTCATTGGCTGGGACCGAGATACCGTGGAGGCCGTCGCGACCAGCGAGAGAGGCGTCGAGATAGTCCGCTCCGGTCTTAACACGAACGCCGCGGGGACAACTAGCGTCTGGTTGAAAGCTGATTACGCCGAGAGCGAAGAGCAGGCTCTTAAACGTAGGGAATTTCTTGAGGCGAGACGCAAGATTCTAGTAGCGGGCCGCGAAGCGATCTCGGAGATGCGGCAGGAGATGCAGGAGGAGGTGGCGAAGAAACGCGAAGAGATTTTCGGCGCGCAGCCTCAAGAGCAAAAAGAACAGAAGCCTGAAGAGCAGCCGCCAACCCGCCAGCCATCCGTTGCGCCGCAACAGCAGAAGCAGCCCCAGCCTACGGCTCAGCCTTCGACTCCGGCCAGGGAGGCTGTGCCCACCCCGCCCTCTATGTCAACGCAGACTCCGCCAAGCATCTTTCCGACGCCGCCCGCGCCCAAGTTCGCGCTGCAAGGCGAGCCGCCCTTCACGGCGGACGGTCGGCCCATAGAGATTAATCTGGAAGTGAGAGTTCCGCGTTACGCGCAAATCGAGCCGGTGAGGGTCTGGCGCAGCGCGGTTGAGATTAAGGGGATTGAGACTCCTCTAATTATCATAGGCGAAAAGAGCGGCGTCATTCTGGACCAAGTGGGCGCTGTCGAAGTCAAAACGCGAAGCGGCCCGGTGGAGGTCTCGAACGCTGGCGGGCTGGTTGACGTGATTACGACCAGCGGCCCCGTCAAGGTGAGCAATGCCGCGAGCGACGTGCGCGCCCTCTCGATTAGCGGCGCTGTTGACATCAAGTGTGCGCGCGGGCGTGTTGACGTGAGCAATACGGATGGACCAATCACGCTCTTTGGCATCGGCGGGGATGTGGATGCGAACTCGGCTAATAGTAATGTTTACTTGATGGGGCCGATTCGTGAGGACGGCAGCTATCATCTCAAATCCATGTCCGGCATGGTTGAGCTGAAGACGCGCCCTCCCGCATCACTCGGTTTGACCGTCACGCTCTCGTCCTATCGCGGCGGCATCGAGACGGATTTTCCCATCAGGACAGAGCAGGGAACACAGATTAATCAAAGCGAGCAACGTCTGATTGGCCGCTTCGGTAACGGTCGGGCGCAAATCATGCTGGATTCGTTTGACGGCCCGGTCAAATTCAAAAAGGCCGGAGCGAATGAGCTTTTAACCTGCAACTAAAGAGAAGACGGCGCAGGAAGATAAAGCAAGGGAAGATAAAGAGAGCGGAGGATGAAGAGTTAGCTTTTCATCCTCCGCTCTGCGCTCTATCTTTTCGGTTTGAAGTCAGACGCTCAAGATCTCTTGCTCTTTGGTTTTCGTCAGCTCGTCAATCCTGCCGATGTAGGTGTTGGTCATCTTCTGCACTTCATCGAGGCCGCCGCGCTCCGCGTCCTCTGAAATCTGCTTGTCTTTGAGCATCTTCTTGAGACGGTCGTTGGCATCCCGGCGGATATTGCGTATAGCCGTGCGATGGTCTTCGGCAATCTCGTGGACCTGTTTGGCGAGCTGCTTGCGGCGCTCTTCTGTAAGCGCGGGGATGGGGATGCGTATGAGCTTGCCGTCGTTGGTCGGGTTGAGTCCGAGGTCGGATGAGCGTATGGCCTTTTCAATCGCGCCGAGCTGCGTCTGGTCCCAGGGCTGTACGGTCAGCATCTGCGGCTCTGGAGCATGGACGGAAGCCATCTGGCTGAGCGGCGTCGGCGTGCCGTAGTATTCGACCATCACCGAATCGAGCAGGCTGACGGCGGCCCTCCCTGTGCGCACGGTCGCCAGCTTGCGCCTGAAATCTTCAATCGCCGCTTCCATACGCGGCCTGGAATCTTTAATCACATCTTTCTCGCTCATATCCTTCTCCAAAGTGACGGGTGACAGGTGACAGGCGACAGGAAAGAACATCATTTCCACCTGTCACCTGTCACTTATCACTGGTCACGGCTTTTCGGGTCTTTCGACGCAGACGCGCGTGCCGACGCCCTCTTCGCCGAGAACGACGCGCATGATATTGCCTGCCTTGCGCATATTGAAGACGACGATGGGCATGTCGTTATCCATGCAGAGGGAGATGGCCGAAGCATCCATCACTTTGAGCTGCTGTTCGAGCACTTCCTGGTAAGTGATGCAATCGTAAAGCGTCGCCGTCTCATCCTTCATGGGGTCTGCCGAATAAACGCCTTCGACCTTGGTCGCCTTCAGAATCACCTCGGCCTTGATTTCGAGCGCGCGCAGGGCGGCTGCCGAATCGGTCGTGAAATAAGGATTGCCCGTCCCCGCCGCGAAGATGACGACGCGGCCCTTCTCCAGATGACGAATCGCGCGCCGCCGTATAAAAGGCTCCGCCAGTTGCGGAATATCTACAGCCGACATGACGCGCGTATAAACGTCTATCTTCTCCAGCGCGTCTTGCAGCACGACGCCGTTCATGATGGTCGCCAGCATGCCTATGTAATCGGCGCTGCTGCGGTTCATGTTGCCCGCGCTCTTCGAGACGCCGCGAAAGATATTGCCGCCGCCGACGACCACGGCGACCTGCACGCCGAGCGCATGCACGGCCTTGACCTCTTCGGCCACGGCGCGCGCGACATCCACATCAATCCCGTAATTCTGCGCGCCCATCAAAGCCTCGCCCGAAATCTTTAAGAGAATACGGCGATAGGCAGACTCTGCGCGGCTCTGCTGGGCATCTTCTGTTGTCATCTTCGATAAGTCCCGGCGCGTAAAGTTCAGGAGCGCGAAGCTCCGAAGTGGGAGTTTGAAGTTCTCAGCCCGCGAGTCCTTTAACTACGAAGAGAGAGAGAACCGAATGACTCCGCGCTCCGCAGCTGCCGTTATTGATTTCCGCCAGCGAGCGCGGCAACTTCGCTGCCGAAATCGTCCTCGCGCCGGGCCAGCCCTTCGCCCATCTTGTAGCGCGTAAAGCGGCGCACGGTAATCTTCTCGCCCGTCTTGGCGACCTTTTCCGTGACCAGCTCGCCGACCGTCTTGGCGGGGTCCTTGACGAAAGGCTGGTCCAGCAGGACGGCCTCTTCGTAATATTTGTTCAGGCGACCCTCGACGATTTTATCAATGACCTGCTCCGGCTTGTTTGCGTTCTTCGGGTCGTTCCTGGCCTGCGAGCGCGCAATCTCGCGCTCTTTATCGAGCAGCTCAGCCGGAACTTCCTCGCGCGCGACAAAGCGCGGCTCGGCGGCGGCGATGTGCATCGCAATGTCCTTGACCAGTTGCTGAAACTCTTCGCCGCGCGCGACAAAATCCGTCTCGCAGTTGACCTCGACGAGCACGCCCACCTTGCCGCCCATGTGTATGTAAGAGCCGACTGCGCCTTCGGCGGCGATGCGGCCTTCCTTCTTCTTGGCTGAAGCGAGTCCGCGCTTGCGCAGAATCTCAATCGCCTGTTCCTCGCTGCCGCCTGCTTCGGTGAGCGCGTTTTTGCATTCCATCATGCCTGCGCCGGTTTTCTCGCGGAGCGATTTGACTGCGCCCGCCGTAATCTCTGCCATGACTCGAAAATCTCCCTCGTCAAAAAAAGTCTGTGGTTTAAGGAGTCCGAGAGTCCGAGAGTCAAAAGAAAGAAGCTTTTGGCTTTTGACTCCAGACTCTGAGACTCTCGGACTCTGACTGTCATAAGAAAGCGCAGCCCGGCGGGGTGTCCGCTCGCGTAGGCTGCGCTCGCCGAAAAATTTGAGAAACTCGCTTGCTCTCGACCTGTCTCTCGGTTAGCTGGCTACGCCGACAGACTCTGCACCCTTCTCCTGTTCGGCGGATGAAGGCGCTCTTGATTCGGCTTCATCGCCGCTGCCGTCCGCGCCGGAAGCGGGCGCGCCAGTCCCGGCCTGCGGGTGGTCGCCAATACTATCGGGCTGCTGTCCGGTCGTGCCAAAACCCTGGTTGCCGGGGACGGAGACCTGCGTCTCGTTTGAAGGCGCAGCCGCTCCCATATCCACAGCGTTCTCGGCTTCGCGCCCGGGGTCCATGCTCGTCGTGACGCTGCTCGTGTTATCGGCGCTGGCGCTGGCGCGACGGCGCGAACGCCTCTCGCCGCTCTCGCCTGAAGTGGCGGCTTCGGCGGCTTCGGCCTCTGCCTCTGCGGCTTCGCTGCCTTCGGTCGCCATCTGCTGGCCTTCGAGCACCGCGTCCGCTATGCGCGAGGCGAAGAGACGAACGGCGCGCAGCGCGTCGTCGTTTCCCGGGATGACGTAATCAATACCTTCGGGCGAGCAGTTCGTATCCACGACGGCGACGACCGGAATCCCCAAGCGATTCGCTTCCGCGACGGCGATCTCTTCTTTTCTGACATCAATGATAAAGACGGCATCTGGCAGACGCGTCATGCTCTTGATGCCGGAGAGATTCTTGTTGAGGCTCTCGCGCTCGCGGTCGAGCTTGATGCGCTCCTTCTTGGTCATCTTCTCGTAGCGACCATCCTCGTGCATCGCTTCGAGGTCTTTGAGCCGCTTGACAGATTTCTGCACCGTCTGGAAGTTGGTCAACAGACCGCCGAGCCAGCGCTGATTGATGTAGAACTGGCCTGCGCGCTCGCTCTCTTCGCGGATAGCGTCCTGCGCCTGCCTTTTGGTGCCGACAAAGAGCACGGTCTTGCCGCGATCTTCCGCCACCAGGTTCGTGACAAACTGAAGCGCATCGCGGAACATCTTCTGCGTCTTCTGCAAGTCAATAATGTAAATGCCGTTACGCTCGCCGAAAATGTACTCCTTCATTTTCGGGTTCCAGCGCCTGACCTGGTGGCCGAAATGTACGCCGGCCTCCAGAAGTTCTTTCATCGTAACCGAAGCCAAACTCGACTCTCCTTCTTCAGTAATTGGTTTAATGTACTCGCCGCAGTCGTTCTAGTTTTCCTCACGAAAGAGAAAACAACCAATCAGGACAGCGACAATGGACTTAAAAACAGTTTTCGGTTTTCAGTTTTGAGTTTTCAGAACAAGCAACTTGTCTTGTGCTTAAAACTGAAAACCGAAAACTTGAAACTGTTTAGCGTTTTGAGAACTGGAAGCGCTTGCGTGCGCCCTTCTGCCCGTACTTCTTGCGCTCTTTGATACGCGGGTCGCGCGTCACCAGCCCGGCCTGTTTGAGGGCGCGGCGCAGGTCCGCGTTGAATTCCATGAGAGCGCGCGTGATGCCGTGGCGAATCGCGCCGGCCTGTCCAGCCGGGCCGCCGCCGTCAACGTTGACCAGGATGTCGAACTTGTTCGCCATGTCGGTCAGTTGGAGCGGCTGGCGAATAATCATGCGCAGCGTCTCGTTGGGAAAATATTGATCGAAGGGCTTGCGGTTAATGACGACTTCGCCCGCGCCCGGTCTGAGATAGACGCGGGCCGTTGAAGTCTTGCGTCGTCCGGTTCCGTAGTATTGAATATCAGCCACAGCTTTTCTTTATCCTTAACAAAATCTCTCGTGCGTTATCTCTTATTGGGTGATGAGTTGATTACCAGAGGTTGCGGTTGCTGCGCGGCGTGCGGGTGCTGTTCGTCGCCGTAAACCTTGAGCTTCTTAGCCATCGCGCGCCCAAGCTTGTTCTTCGGCAACATGCCTCTGACCGCCAGCTCTATGACCCGCTCAGGATGCTTGGCAAACTGGTCCTGGACCGAAACCTCGCGCAGCCCGCCCGGATAGAGCGTGTGATGCCTGTAGACCTTCTGCTCGGCCTTTGAACCCTTAAAGATGGCCTTGCGAGCGTTAATCACGATGACGTGGTCGCCCACGTCCATGAAGGGAGTCCAGAAAGGATTACGTTTGCCGGAGATGATGCTGGCGATTTCGGTGGCGAGCCTGCCGACGGTTTGCCCCGCAGCGTCAACGACGTACCATTTGCGATTATCAGCGAGCGTGTTGCCGCTGGGAAACTGTGTTGCCATAGATAACTCTCTCTAGTTTTAGCGTTTTAAACGCGAACGGCTAGAATAACGAAACGCCCCGAAAAATGTCAAGTTAAAGCGGGGCGGGGCGACACACAAAAGAGGCTCTCCGGCACTCATGACCGGAGGGCCTCTTTAGATTTTATGGACCTTCAAACCTAAGCTTTAGGGCTGGGTCGGCGCAGGCGGCTGCGCGTCGCCGTTGCGTTTGAGCTTGGGAGCCTCTGTCGGCTGTTTGTTGTCAGCAGGCTTGTTGTCCGCATCCGGCGCGGGCTGTGTGCCGCTCGAATCATCCGTCGGCTGGCGACGTTTGAGGGTCGGGCGTCCGGGTGCGCCGTTATCGCCGGAGATGTCGCCGGCTGTGGTGGCACGCGCGTTTGAGAGCCTCATCAGGCGCGCCTTGACGCGTTGAAACTCTGAGGTGTTGATGATGTACTCTTCGCGCTCTGGAAAACGTGCGGCCAGCGCCAGCGAAGCCTCGCGGCGCTCCGGCGGCTGCGGGTGCGACGAAAAAGCCTTGGCGATAAAGCCCGGTTTCTTTTTGTTCGTGGCGGCGAGCTTCTCGAACAGGGTCGCCATCGCGTTCGGGTCGTAGCCTGCGGCGTAAAGATACTGTACGCCGAGCTTATCGGCTTCGGATTCAGCCGCGCGGCTAAACCTCATGAATCCGAGGAGCGCGGCGAAATTGCCGCCCTGGTAGATGGCCTGCCCGATACCGCCGCCGAGGACGATGGCCGGAATGAGAATCGCATACTGCGCGACCGTCGCCTTGGCTTGATTCTCTACGGCGTGGCGAGCGGCAACGTGCGCAATCTCGTGGGCCATCACGCCAGCCAACTCCGCTTCATTGTCTGCGGCTAGCAGCAGCCCCTTGTTGACGTAGAAAAATCCGCCGGGCAGAGCAAAAGCATTGACTTCATCGGAATCAATGACCTTAATCGTGAAAGGCACTTTGGCGTCCGAATGGAGCACGACGTTCTGGCCGACGCGGTTGACGTATTCCGTAATCACAGGGTCGTCAATAAACTTGGCCTGGCGGTCAACTTCCGCCGCCAGCTCGCGGCCCAGCGCGACCTCTTTCTCCGTCCCTGTCGCCAGCTTGTCCCAGATACCCTTGTTAATCTTGCGTTTCCCGACCAGATTCGGGTCTTCGCTGGTCGAGAGCGTGCGATTCCTGTCCTGCTTGGCAGGCTCAGTGGACGCTGGCTTGCTCTGCTCGTTCTTTTTCTGCTCTTGCGTCTGTTGTTTCGGTGCGGCGTAAACGCCGATGGCGCTCGTCCACAGGCTGAGAGCCAGCGCGAGAGCGATTGCGATACGGGAGAAGCGACGGTTCATGTCGAAAAGCCTCCAGAAAATTACGAACACCCGTTGAGCTGGTCGCGCAGCGCCCCCAAACCGAAGCGCCTCAATTTTGGTCCAGCTATATCTTTAAGAAGTTGCACGGCCCGGATACGTTTTCTCAAACGCGAGGGACTTTTGCGCCCGCAAATGTAAATCCGGCTTTCCGCTTATGAGCCTCTTTGAGCTTTTTTTACACCTGAAGGGGGCGCTACTCGAATGCACAACCTTTGATGCCTCAATGCCTTCAAAGGGTTGCGCCAGCCCTTCGGGATAGCCCGCGCGCCAGAAACGCCTGCGCCAGCCCCTCTTCGGGCCTTTCCCGTCTCAGCTCGCCTGATTGAACTTCTGTGATTTCCTGTCTCACTTCCATTATAGGCCACTTCGGGAGGCAAAGTCATAGAAATTTGATATTTAAACTGATTGCGCCCGCTCGGGCCACCGTGTTAGAGTCGAAATAGCGGAATAATTGCCCCATTCCGCCCGTCTTTCGTTCCCGCCTCAAGGGTTTTCATCTTTCAGCCTAAATGAAACGCGCACAGGATAAGATCAAGGATTATGTCGAGCCGCAGAGCTTTGACGAAGTAGCCAACTTCGCCTCGGACCCGGCGCGCGCGCTGGCCGCGTATCGTTTTACGGACGCGACTTCGGAACTCATCGTGCGCTGGCTGGACGCGCTCGCAGACCTCTCGCGCAATCGCGGGACGTGCCGCGCTCTGGCGGGCCAGCGCGGCGTCGGCAAGAGCCACACGCTGGCGGCGATAGGCGCTCTGGCGGCTATCCCAGAGCTGCGCCTGAAGGTCTCGGACGCGCATGTCACGACCAGCGCGCGCCGCCTGCTGAGCCGCGCCTATACGGTCGTCCGTGTCGAAAGAGGCACGCGCTCGACGCTCGAAGATGAGATTAGCGCGGCCTTTGCACAGTCATTCGGCGGCCAGGAGGCCGACTGGAAACACGAGCCTGCCATCCTGCTCACGATTGCCGCGCACAAAAGCAATGGGCCTTTTATCCTGCTGGTTGATACGGCGACGGGCCGCGAAGTGCGCGTCAGGCGCAACGACGGGCCGCTCCTCAGCCAACTGGCTGCGGCGACAGCCGAGGCCAACGCTTTTGTCGGCATAGCCCTCGACGACGATATAGAGGGAGCTGACGGGGCCAACGTCGCGCTCTCCGGCGCATTCCACATAGACTACCTAGACCCTGAGCATCTTTACCGCATCACGGACCTGCATCTCTTCCCCAAAAAGGACCAGGCGCGCACGGCGCTCCAGGAGATTTACACAAACCTGCGAGCAACTGTCCCGGGCTTTAACTGGAGCGAGCCGCGCTTTGCCGCAGTCTATCCGGTCCACCCGCTGATAGCGGACGTGGCGGCTGCCGTGCGTCTCTACGCGCCGGCCTTTGCCTTCCTGCCTTTTGCCGCCGCCGCAGGGGTCCGCGCCGCCAATCGTCCGGCGCTCTCGCTCGTTGTGCTCGATGAAGTCTTTGACCGCGCAGAGTATGACCTGCGCAAGGCGGAGGATTTAAGGCACGCCTTTACGGCTTATGACGAGCTGGGGAGCCGCGCCGTCACGAAGTTTCCGATCAACCAGCGACTACAGGCCAAGCTCGTCCTCAAGGGTCTCTTTATCCTCTCGCTCGACGGTCGCGGTGCAACTGCGCAGGAGCTTTGCGCGGCGATGCTCTTTTATGAAGAGACGCAGCCCGCCCGGATGGTCGAGCGAGTCGAAGAGATGCTCGCGCGTTTGATGGAGGCCGCGCCGACAGGCTCTCTGCGCCGCAATGAAGACAAGAGCGAGTTTCGCTATTGCTTCGACATCAAGAAGTCTTCGGAATTCGAGGGCGCGCTTGCCATCTCCGCTCAACGCGTCTCAGCCAGCGATGCTTCCATCCGAGAGCTGCTTCACAACATCGCCCGCGCTCGTTTTACAGACTGGCCGCTGACAAATGAACAGGGCCAGACCATCACGGCTGCGGTTGATTTCTCGTTGCCCTGGCGCGGCACACCAAGACCCGGCAGCATCAGCCTGCAAGCCTATAATCAAGAGGAAGCATTCGAGGCTTCCGCTTCCAGTCAGGACGAGTCATCCCTTTACGACTGGAAGGTCATCACGCTCGCGCCTCTACAGCCGGATGACTGCGCACAACAGCAGGACAACGCGCAGCAAGATGTGGCTGGACCAACCCGGACAACTGGACCAGCTCAGACAACCGGACCAGCCGGAGCGGCCCTTCCCGTGCGTGCCGTCTGGCGGCCAGCACCCCTCTCCGCCGAAGAGATGGAAACTCTTTGCCGGCTGATAGCGCTCTGGACCGACAGAGAACTCCTGACGAATTTCAGGGATGCCGCCTGGGCCGCAGAGCAATCGCACAAAGCTCTCGCCGAGCGTATCTGGGCGCGCATCTATCTAGATGATGGACTGTTTTTGATAGACGGAGCAGAACGCCTCTTGACGGACGAGGCGCGCGCGGCTGCGACTCTGGCAGAGACGCTGGCTCTGACGCTCGCCCCGTCGTTTGAAGCGCGTTACGCGCAGCATCCAGTCTTTCACGAAGTCTTCGCTGAGGATGATGTCGCGCAGCTTGTCGGCGGGCTGTTCAGCGGCGCGAACCAGGCGGAGGCGCGCGTTCAGCAACTGGCCCAGTCGTTGGGCCTGCCGCTCGGCTTAGCCTCTTTGCGCGGCGGCAGCTACGCGCTCGAAGCCGACGACCAGATGCTCAAGCTGCCATGGGTGCGTGAAGTTCTGGCGCTCACGGAGCAGGCCGACGGCGAGACCGTGCCGCTCGCTTGCGTTTACGAAAAGCTGCGCCGAGAGCCTTACGGGCTGCTACGCGAGGCGCAGCAACTGATTCTCGCAGCGCTGGTCGCGCAACGCCGTATAGAGCTGGTCACTCAGGCCGGAGACCGCATCAGCCGCCGCACGCTGGACCGCGAGCTGCGCTGGGACGAGGTTGCGGGCGTGGCTCGCATCGCTACCATACTCCATTCGGCGGACGAGCTGACGGGCTGGGCGCGTGCCCTGACGGACCAGGAGCAACTGGCTTCGATTGCGCGCCCCGAAGCGCGCGAGGCCGTCCGCGAAGCTCTCGACAACTGGCTCAAGGGCTGGCGGGCAAAACATCTGCTTGAACAGTTCGACGCGCTCCCGGACGAGGGCCTCACGACGCGCGCCTGGAATCTCTCTTCGGCGGTCCGCAAGAGCTTTGGCGTGGCAGCCGAAGCCATCGAAGCCGTGCTCGCAGAGAACATCTCGCTCGAAGAAGGCTTGCAGCGTGTCGCGGATGCCTTTGGAGATTCACTGAACCAGCTCCGGCGCAACGAATCAAGGCTCGCCGAACTGGAATGCTTTACAGCCGCGCTCCCTGAACGCGAGCGCGTCCGCGCCTTCCTGATGATGACCGAGCCGACCTCCGTCGAATTGATCGAGAGTATGCGGCGCGAGTTGCAGGCTCTCGCCGATGACGTGCACAGCCTTTTTGAAGAACAGTCCGTGAGACGCTTCGAGCTGCTCTGGCGAGAATTCCACGGGCAGTATATTGAGCATTACGCCAGTCTTCATGATGAAGTGATGCACAGCTCTGCGGGCCGCCGCGTGATTGACGATCTGACGCGCGCAGACGAGTGGCGCGATTTCGAGATGCGCTCGCAGCTTTCCATCGTCAGCCGCCGTTACTGGGAGGAGGCCACGCGCCTGCTCGCCTGGTCCAGAAAGCTGCGGTGCGAGCTGCCCGTGCGCCAGATTCTTCTGCACAGGCCGGTTTGCGGCTGTGGCTTCCGTCTCTCGCGTCTCAACGAGCTTGGCAATATCCCGCAGCGGCTGCAAACATTGATGGAGTCTGCGCGGCTGGCACACCTGCGGACGCTCTCACTGTGGAGCGCGCCTTTGGCGCACACGCTCGAAGTCTTTGCTCAACATGAAGGCGATGCTGCGTTAGCCGAGCGTGCGCGCATGCTGATTGCGGCTCTCGCTGAAGGGTGTGCGACCCGGCTCCTTTCTCCTTCGGACCTGCATCTGATAGAAAATGCGCTCAAGCAAACTGCGCTGCCTCCGCTTCGCGTCTCGCTGCCGGTAGAGGGGCAGACGCTTCTCACGCGCGAAGAGCTTGGCACAAAGTTCAAACAGTGGCTTAATGAGTTGCCGGGGTATCCTGCGTTCGTCGAGATCATCAGCGGAAACGAGGCGTCTGGCGGCTGAGTTGTCACGCTCTATCGCACACAATCGAGAAAGAAGGCCAAAGGCAGAACGCAAAGCTTCGGTCTCCATCGTCGGCGCTGGAAGGCTGGGGACGGCGCTCGCACGCGCTCTGGCCTCAAGCGGCTACCACGTGGAGGCCGTCGTCTCGCGCAGATTAGGACGCGCGCGCCGCGCAGCAGCCTTGAGCGGCGAGCCGCAACCCCTCGCCCTGAGTCTCGCCAAAGTGGACCAGCTTCCGCCGAGCGAGATTATCTTTATCACCACGCCGGATGATGCCATTGCCGCGACCGCAGAGCTTTTAGCTTCCTATGCCAACTCGCAGCGCTACGCTGGCATTGCGCTCCACACCAGCGGCGCGCTCACTTCAGACATCCTCGGGAGCCTCGGCAGCGTGGGTTTTCGCACAGGCTCTATGCACCCGCTCGTCTCCGTCAGCGATGCCGTTTCGGGCGCTGAGAGATTGCGCGGCGCGTTCTATGCGGTCGAGGGCGAGCGTGCAGCCGTGCGCGTCGCGCGCGGGGTCGTGCGCGACCTGGGCGGGCGGAGCTTTTCCATCGCTTCGAGCGATAAGGCACTCTATCACGCGGCAGCCGTGATGACTTCGGGCCACGTCGTCGCGCTCTTCGAGATGGCAACGGAGCTGCTGGAACGTTGCGGCCTGAAGAGCGCGCAGGCACGCGCGGTGCTGCTGCCTCTGCTGCGCTCCACGCTTGAAAACCTCTCGAAGAACGAGCCGTCACGCGCTCTGACAGGCACGTTTGCGCGCGCAGACATCTCGACCGTGCGCAGGCACACCGCCGCGCTGCGCTCTCAAAAGATGCCCGATGCGCTTTCCGTTTATGCGCTGCTCGGCAATCGTTCGCTGCAACTGGCGGCCAGGCGCGGCGCGGACCCGAAGGCTTTGAAAGAGATTGCGAAAGAGATGCGCAGGCTGTTGCTTGATAAAGAGGAAGAGAAAGATTAACCGCTGAAGAGGCGTAGAAAGAGAACGAGAAACGAAGCCATGCGGCAGCGCGTGAACTGAAAAGCTTTCACCTTTCATTGACGCGCCGCCGCATGGCTTTATCATCGTTCTCTTTCTACGCGATAAAGATTTCTCTTTCGCACGCTCTCCGGCGTTGAAGCCTTGGCGTCTTAGCTCTGGCGATAATCCGGGTAAGCTGGCGGCTCTTCAAAGTTAAGCTCATCGGGTTGATCTCCTCTGCGGCGTATGCGGCTGAAGACGTAGAGATTGAAAAAGTGCATACCGCCGAGCACAACGAGCACCATGCCGACCTTCCAGGAGAGAGCCTCTATGCCTTCGCGCATATTCTCGACCTCGTAGCCGAGCTTGAGCGCGAGGCTGACGTATCCGAAGTTAATCAGGTAGAAGCCGACGACCAGCAGGTGATTGACCGAATCGGCCAACGCCTCGTTGCCCTGAAAAACATCCACCAGAAATACTCTGCCGTTCTTGTGCAGCGTCCGGGCCACCCAGATTGTGAGAGCGACGCTGATGCCGAGATAGGTCAGGTATGTCATCACAATCGTGTTCATGGTTTCCTCCTTAGACCTCTTGAGAAGCGGCCTCGCGCTCACTTTTCAAAGCTCACGCCTGCTTCTCTCTCTGATTTTCCGGGCCAGTGTCGCCAACAGCCAATCTGTGAGACACGGCGACACTGGCCTTCATAAATGCTGGTCCAAAATCATCGCGCCGGGCGCTCTCTCCGAGAGCCTTCTTTGATTAGCAGTGCCGGGCGGCCAGCTAACCAGGGGACTAATCAACTGATGTGCCGGAGCGCGGGGGCGAAAGCTTTTCGAGCATTTCCGCGAAAATTCGTTTGGCGAGGATTGCAAACTGCCGAACAGCGAACGGCTCTTTGCAAACTGCAAGAGGATGCAGTTGATTTAGCTGACGCGCAAGATATGAAGCTCAGAGAATCCCGCCTGCGATGATGGAAAATAAGCGAGCCTCTCATCTTCAAACATCGCGGCGAGTCTCTCTTCGCTCTAACTCCGTATCATGCCTTGCGTCGTTCGCTTCTTTGGCGTTAGAGTGAGGCACATCAAGCCCCGAACCTGTTCACACGCGAAAGGAATTTCGCTCAATCAAGATGCAGAACACACCCAGCGCCAGCTACAGCATGACCTTGCGCGTCAAGCTGCCGAGCCTGACAGGCACGCTCGGCGAAGTGACGACAGCCATCGGACGCGCCGGAGGCGACATCGGAGCCATAGACATCGTGAGCGTCGGCGGCAACTATATTATCCGCGACATCTCCGTCAACGCAGGCTCCGTCGAGCACGAGGACGAGATAGTCGAAGCCGTCCGCGACATAGACGGCGTGGAGGTCATCAACGTCTCGGACCGCGTCTTCCTGATGCATCTCGGCGGCAAGATAGAGGTCATCTCCAAGACTCCCTTAAAGACGCGCGCGGACCTTTCGATGGCCTACACGCCGGGAGTGGCTCGCGTCTGCGAAGCCATCCACCGCGACCCCGAAAAGGCTTTTACGCTGACCATCAAGAAGAACACTGTGGCGGTCGTCTCGGACGGAACAGCCGTGCTCGGTCTGGGCGATATTGGACCAGCGGCGGCGATGCCCGTGATGGAGGGCAAGGCCATGCTCTTTAAGGAGTTCGCGGGAGTGGATGCCTTTCCCATCTGTCTTTCGACCAAAGACCCTGACGAGATTGTGCGGACCATCAAACAGATCGCCACGGCCTTTGGCGGCATCAACCTCGAAGACATCTCAGCGCCGCGCTGTTTCGAGATTGAAGACCGGCTCAAGGAAGAGCTGGACATCCCAGTCTTTCACGATGACCAGCACGGCACGGCGGTCGTCGTCCTCGCCGCACTCATCAACGCTCTGAAAATCGTCGGCAAGCAGATGGAGGATGTTAAGGTAGTCGTCAACGGCGTGGGCGCGGCGGGCGTCGCCTGCACGAAGATTATCATGGCGGCGGGCGTCGGGAACGTCGTCGGCTGCGACCAGAAGGGCGCGCTCTATCGTGGACGCACCGAGCACATGAACTGGATCAAGGAATGGTACGCGCGCAACACCAACCCGCATAACGAGCAGGGAACGATACGCGATGTCATACGCGGCGCGGATGTCTTTATGGGCCTCTCAGCGCCCGGCGTCATCAACGCCGAAGACCTACAGCAGATGGCCCCCCGTCCGATAGTCTTTGCGATGGCGAACCCGACACCCGAAATCATGCCCGAAGAGGCCGCGCCCCACGTCGCCGTGATGGCAACAGGCCGCTCCGATTACGCTAACCAGATTAACAACGTGCTCTGCTTCCCAGGCATCTTCCGAGGCGCGCTCAACTGCCGCGCCTCCCGCATCAACGAAGAGATGAAACTGGCCGCCGCCCACGCTATCGCCAACATCATCACAGACACCGAACTCCACCCCGAATACATCGTCCCCTCCGTCTTCGACAAACGCGTGGCCGAAGCGGTCGCCCGAGATGTCGAAGAGGCCGCCTATCAAACAGGCGTCGCCAGACGCGAGCGCGTGGATGTTGACTCTGTGATGTAAAGTCCCCTTACAATCATTACTTCACAAGGTTGGGTAGATATATTGAATACGGAGGTTAGCTACTTCGTGCTGTCTTTTCTAATTCGTGCCTGAGCAGATTTAGGCGAGAAGCGGAACAAATTTTCTCGTATGCTCTTTCAGTGAGATCATCCCTCTTGAAAAAGTTTGAAAGATCAAGCGATAGGTCTTCACGTTGTTTGGCTACTTGCTCCGCTAAGACGTCTCGTATTATAGCGGATAATGTTCGGCTCACGGGATTTGATAATATCTCTTGGTATGACCGCTCACGAAGCAACTGCATGATACGCGAAGACAGATGCTGAGAATTCTCTACAGCCTCAAAGACAGCCTTGACTAATAAAAGTTGTGTAATTTGGCCGCGTCTCTTTGTTTTAGGCAAAGTGCTCATATAACGTCTAATGAGTAATCCGCACCAAATGGCCGTCGCTAATCTGCGGTAATCATCAGAGGTTAGCTTTTCGTCAAAACGTCCAAACAGATTCTCATATTGCCCTGTATGAAAGAGACTAGCAACCTTGTTTCTCGCAGCACCAATGCCGACCGTATCGGTCGTCACCCCAACCCACTGAGCGACTTCTTTCAACCCTACTGGAATATATCCATGAAGTAAGGCTTTTTTCTCGTTTTTCCACTCCTTCTCGCGTCGCTCATAGAAAATTTTGACACTATCTAAAAACCTAGCAATGTTCAACTGCTCAGGCTCATGAGCCACTAAGTTCATTGGGCGCATTGGATTCTGGCTATTCGTTCGGCGAACTATATCATTAAGAAGCTTCCTTTGATTAACAATATCCATTTCTAAAACTCTAACGAGTACGCGGCAAGCATGACGAGATTTGTCAGATGAATGAAGGGCGTGCAGGGTTTGGGAGCCATTAATGATTGAAGGATAAATTAAACGAAGAGTGCGCCCTTTAGGGAGTACCTGTTTACAAACGATATAAATTCCATTGTTCCCCAGCCAGAACGTTCCTGGCTCTTTTTCATAGGTTCTCCTAATATCGTCATTGATCCGCGTTCGTAGATCGGTGCGTACATTTTGAGAAAAGAGACGTTCATGTTCATCTTTGTCCATGAGACGAAGGAATGCGCGAGTATCTGCTAGCCCAACGTAGTTGCGGAAGCGATCTTTGGCCGAACCGATGCTCCAAACATCTTCAAACTCTATATCGACGCTCTCAACAGGAGGAGTGAAACCTTCTTCGTACAGTTGCCACAATGGAGCTACTCGCTCTATATCAATGACATGGAGATTTTCATCGGGCCATGCCATTACTCGTTTTGAAGTCACAAAATCAAATCGAATAGAATCAGGACGTGCGAGCGCTAGTCGACGAAGTGCTTTATACTTAGCCCTTAATTCTGACCTGACCATCTGTAGCCATTCCGTAAACTCTTCCTCCTTCTCTGGCTCAAAGAAACGAGTAGCAATCGCCTCAAAATTCGATAACTCTTTGCTGCTAATTGTGCGTAGTTTAAGGCTTGGTTCGTACTTCGATTGGAGCACAACCTTTACTTCTCCCTCAGTTACAATCGCATCAATTCCGCCATCGCTAGAACCATCAGTGATCTCACACTTTGCGTGTTCCCCATATCGAGCGAGCACATACCACTGGATAAAAGCACGCTCCGGCGCAAGTTGCCTGAAACGGGAACTCTCAAGTTCTCTTTTCAAGGCTCCTACTGCGTTAATGAGGTGTTTCCGCTTTTCGTCAGGCATAGCATTTAGAAAATTAATGTGAAGACTTATCTTTCAGTTAACTGAAAATAAAAGAGCATTTAGCTTATAGCTTAGGACAGAATAAGGGCGCAAGATTTTATTTGTCGGCATAACGTTTTTCGCGCGGCGCGGGCGGTTTGATGTGCCAGAGCGATTGCATCTGCTTGTTACGGTTTTCGTGCTTCATCTCTTTATAGTTGAAGTGTTCTTGGTGAGTTGCGGCAATCGGAGTAAACTAGCGCACGCCACAGGCTCTTTATCTGAAATTTAATTTTCGCGGAGGAATCAGTATGGCTGACGAGAAGGATAAGAATGAATGCAAGAATCCGTCGTGTACCTGCCAGGTCCCGGAGGGGGTGAAGTATTGTAGCGCCCCTTGCCAGGGAACGGGGAGCACGATTGAGCTGGATTGCGACTGCGGGCATGACGAGTGCGGCGGAAACTTTTAAAGCGAAAGATAAACGCGGCGGCGCGTGGATTCGAGTCAAGACAAAAGCTTGTCCTTCATCATTCACGTCCCGCCGCGTTTATCTTTTCCCTTTGATCGCTTTAGACTGATGCGCGCAGGCTCTGTGCCATGAGGGGTATGATACGGCGCGGGACGGCGATGGCCTCCTTGATGTGGCGCGCGTGTGTAAAGTGGCCCACGACGTAAAGGCCGCGCACGTTGGTCTCAAAAGTTTCCGGGTCGTAAGCAGGCACTTCGGCCAGACCGGAGTGGACCAGCTCGACTCCCAGCCGTCGCAGCAGCGTAAGGTCAGCATCGCTCCCTATGAGCACGAAGACGGCATCATTGGGCAAAGTTAAAGTCTCGCCCTCATCCGTCCTGAGCTTTACTTCGCGCTCGGTTATCTCTTCTATCTCTTTGAAGAAGACCAGGCTTAGCCGGCCCTGCTCAATCTGGCTTTCAAGCGGGGCGCGGACCCAGTGCTTGATGGCATTCTTTTTCGGGTCGCGGTTCTCCCAGTCCGCGCGCCAGATGCAGAGAGTCGTCTGCGCGCCCTCTTCGGAAAGAAACAGCGCAGCCTCCGCCGCGCTATTGCCGCCGCCGATGACCATCGCATCTTTGCGCACATAAGGATAAGGCTCGATAAACCTGTGCTGGACCTTGGGCAGCTCTTCGCCGGGCACATCCAGGCGGCGCGGGCGGCTCATCGCCCCGATGGCGAAGAGGACGCGCGCCGCTCTGTACGCTCGCTTCGTCGTCTGGACCAGAAACCCTTCGGGCTCCGTGCGCTCAATCCCGGTCACTTCCTCTTCGGTCCGAATGCGCAGGTTCTCTGCGAGCGCAAACTGCACGTAATGAGAAAGAAGCTCTTCGCGCGTGGGCTTTTCGCGGCAGGGCTTGAGCGTGCCGGGGCGCATCTCAAGCTCGTTGACCGTGGAGAAGACCGTGCGCCCGACCGGATAATGATAGATCGTGTCGGCAATCAAGCCCTTTTCGACGACCAGATAGTTAAGCCCTTCGCGCGCCGCCGCATCAGCCGCCGACAGCCCCGCCGGACCAGCCCCTATAATCAACAAATCCAACTGCTCAACGCTCATAGATAAAAGAGTCTGAGAGTCCGAAAGCCTGAGAGTCATGAGTCAACAGACAAAGCAAATCTTGATGCCTTTGACTCTGGACTCAGAGACTCTCGGACTCTAGACTGTTTCCCGTCAGAACATCAACTGGCCGTGCGCGACGACTATGGATGGGCCGCCGATGCGGACCTGCTCGATGGAGCCGCGCGCTCCTTTGACTTCCGCGTGAATACGGCTGGGCCGCTTGATAAAATCGCCCTGCTCTATGACAAAACGGAAGAAGCCCTCGTCCGGCTCAAGCTCAAGCGCGCCATGATGGACCAGGTAGGCCGCGAGTGGTCCAGCCGCACCGCCCGTCGCGGGGTCTTCGAGAACGCCTGCGTCCGGGACAAACGCGCGCGCGTGGACCTGCGAAGGCGCGCCGTCGAAAGATTCCCTGGCGAAGACATAACAACCGATTGCGCCCGTCCGTTGATAAGCCTGGACCAGCTCTTCTGCACGGACGCGGCAACGCCCTAAAATCTCAAGCGTGCGGACGGGGACGGCGAGCACGCGTATGCCCGTCGAGATAGTCTGGATAGGCAGGCTCTCATCCAGTTCTTCCGGCTTGAGGCCCAGAGCGCGCACGAGCGCCGCACGCTCGCCTTCATCCTCGACCTCTGCGTAAATCTCGAACCTGCCCTGCGTCATCACGACGCTGAGAGGCCGACCCGCTTCAAACTCTATGTCAACGGGGAGCGTCCCAACGCTGAGTTCCTGATAGATGCGCGTCGAGCCGCTCTCGCCCACAGGCTTTGGGACGATGCCCTCGCGCGCCAGCGCATTCCATGTGCCGACGACCGGATGGCCCGCAAACGGCAGCTCGCGCTCAGGCGTAAAGATGCGCAGACGGCGTAGGGCCTTGGCGTCTGTCGGGGGAAGGACAAAGACAGTTTCCGAAAGGTTCATCTCGCGCGCGATGCGCTGCATATCTTCATCGGAGAGACCGGAGGCTTCCGGAAAGACCGCCAGCGGATTTCCTTGAAAGGCACGCTCTGTAAAAACATCCAGTTGCACAAAACGATAATGGTCCAACGTTATTCTCCCTTCATCTTTAATCTTAAAGGTAGATGAATCATCGAAGCTAGCAGTGCCGACAGTCAAGCCCGGCAGGCATCCCGGACCAATAAAAATATTGACAATTCTGGACCACGGGATTATTGTGCTCGCGCTTCACTGGTTCAATTTTTCTTTCTTTCTTTCTCAGCAGCCGTCCTTTTAAATCCCCTCGCGATACTGTTTGCGTTGATGCTGAGACAGCTTTCAAAATCGCCCATCTCTTAATGAGATTGCTCGCAGGTCAAGGCAGGCAGAATCTGCTACTGGTATAAAACGGAGACTATATGAGCCAGACTCCCCCCAACCCTTCATTGCCCCAGCAGGAACAGGAATTACCCTGGTACGCGACCGCGCTGCTGGGAATCTACCTCGTCGTCCTGGTCATGTTGCTCTCGTATATGACCTACATGCTCTGGCCGCCGCAGCTCAAGAGAA
>DASWMI010000206.1:0-6131 GCA_036399835.1 Pyrinomonadaceae bacterium
GACGACTGAACTTAAAGAGTATTCTTTAGTCGTCCGGGCGGGACTCTTCGCTTGCCTTGCCGCTTTAACCCGTCAATAAATCAGACGGCTCTTTTTAGATTCCGAGCACGTTGATTAATTCCTGTACGGAAGCGGCGCTCTTCTGTAGCGCGATGCGCTCTTCGGTCGTCAGGTTAATCTCTATAATCTGTTCGAGGCCGCGTTTGCCGAGCTTGCATGGAACTCCCACGTAGAGGCCGTTGACGCCGTACTCGCCTTCCAGATAAGCGGCGCAAGGCAGAATCTTCTTTTTGTCTTTGAGTATGGCTTCGGTCATCTCGACCGCCGCCGCGGAGGGCGCGTAGTAAGCCGAGCCTGTCTTGAGCAGGGCGACAATCTCCGCGCCGCCGTTGGCCGTGCGTTTGACAATCGCGTCAATCTGCTCTTTCGGCAGAAGCTCTGTCACGGGGATGCCTGCGCAGGTCGAATAACGAGGCAGCGGGACCATCGTATCGCCGTGACCGCCGAGGACAAAGGCCGTCACGTTCTCGACAGAGACATCGAGCGCCTCTGCCAGAAAGCAGCGCATTCGCGCCGAATCGAGCACGCCCGCCATCCCTATCACGCGATGCTTGGGAAACCCCGAGCGGCGCAGCGCCACCTGGCACATCGCGTCGAGCGGGTTTGAGACGACGATTAAAATCGAATCGGGCGAGCGGCTGGCAATCTCATCCACCACCTTTGAGACGATGTCGGCATTCGTCTTTAAGAGATCGTCGCGGCTCATCCCTGGCTTACGCGGCAATCCGGCTGTGATGATGACGACATCGGAATCCCTCGTCTCGTCATAGCCGTTGCTCCCCGCGAGGTGCACGTCGTAGCCCTCAATCGGCGCGGTCTCGGCCATATCGAGCGCCTTGCCCTGCGGCACGCCCTCAACGATGTCAACCAGCACGACATCTGCCAGCTCCTTGCTCGCAAGCCACAAAGCGGCGGTTGCGCCGACGTTGCCCGCGCCGACGACAGTTACTTTATTTCGCTTTCCCATCGCTACCATTCCTTTCCCTTCAAATAGAGACCTTCCAAATCTGCCCGAACATCAGACGGCGGCCTTCTGGACCAGAGCCGACAAAGCTTGAGCTTTCCGGTTTTGAAGCTTCCAAATCTGCCGCGAGCGTGCCTGCGCGCGGCTCTTTCATGCGCATCAAAAAGCCTCTCCGTTGTATGATTGCACTTTGAATTTAATGAGAGCGCGAGTGTACAAGCGCACTCCGACAGGTGTCAAATTAAAACAGTCTGAGAGTCCGAGAGTCGTGAGTCAAAAGCAAAAAACTTGTCTTTGACTTCTGAGTCTCGGACTCTCGGACTCTCGGACTCTGAGACTCTTTGATGGGTTTTCGTGAATGGCTGAAAAGCTGGTTTGGCGAATCGTTGCGGGCTGCGCGGGAGGGGCGGGAGTCTGAGGCGGCCTTTGCAGACGAGGACGAGGTTGATCCCTTCAACCCGTTTCCAGAGCCTGTCGCCATCGAAATCAAGGACATCTTCGACCTGCACACGATTGCGCCGAGAGAGGTGGGCCGCGTCGTTGAAGAGTATCTGCTTGAGGCACATCGCGCAGGCTTTCGGAGCGTGCGTATTATTCACGGCAAGGGTGTGGGCGTGCAGCGCGAGATAGTCAGAAGGATTCTGGCGCGCACGCCCTTTGTCGAATCGTGGACCGATGCGCCGCCCGAAGCCGGAGGATGGGGCGCAACCATCGCGCAGCTTTCCGCGCGCCGCGATTGAGAATAAGCAGGAGAGCGGGTGGTCCAGTTCGTAGGGCTCCTGAGAGATGAGGCCACCCCTGCGGCCTGGGCGGTGGCCTCACACGCGGCACTGCCTTCCCTCACCATTTTAGGCGTGCCAGCTATTTCCTGCTCCGCTTAATTTTCTTAGTTCTCTTTTTCGACACTCTCATCATCACGCGCCCCGCTTCGTCAAGCTCGAACTTCAAATAATCACCAGGCTTTGCTTCCATAGCTTTCAAGATTGGCACAGGTACTTTACTGCGTGGCAGACCACTATCGTCTGTAACTTTGGCCTGACGCGTACTCACTTCTTTCATCTGGTCTCCTTTGGATAAGGACTATGGTATTCTTGGGCCGTCTTTGAAAACCAAGGCAACGGGTCGGATGCGACAGCTCAAGCCTCAACCTCATTGGAAGAGTAAATGAGCATCGCCGTTGAGTATGAAAGGTTCATTCTCACGGCGAACAATCTGCGCAGGCACATATTAGACACTGTTGTGTCTAAAAGCAAGGCTTTGTTGAATGGCTTTGCTCCGTCAGGAGGTCTTTCCTGATGGGAGCGCCACGCCCTAAGCCTGAGCGTCTAGCGGAGAAGCTGCTTCAGATTCGCTCGTCTTTAGGTCTTTCGCAAGATGGGATGTTAGCGCGTTTAGGTCTGACCGAAGATTTCTCTCGTAGTAGAATCTCCGCGTATGAACTTGGAAACCGCGAGCCTCCGCTTCCCGTTCTTTTGAAGTATGCTCGCTTGGCAGGTATCTCAACGGACGTGCTGATTGATGATGAATTGGATTTGCCAGAGAAATTGCCGAGTAAGCCCGGACGCACGGGCGGTTAGGGTGTAGTGTGGATACGGAGAAAGCCCCGCGCCGGATGCGCTTCCCTTCTCTCAAAAAAATTCTTAAAGACGCTGTAAAAATCCTGGCCGCGACGCTGGTCCTGTTGCTGTTTGTCGAGGGCGCGATCAGGGTTGTTTACGCCATCAGGAACGCGCGTGTAGAGGTCGTGCCGATTCCTTACATGGTGCGCAATTTCGGATTGGTCGCGCCGTGGATGGACTCGCTGCGTATCCTTGAGCCTGACGACGAATTGATGTGGAAAGGCCGCCCGCATGTTCATCGCAAGTACATGGATGTCTTCAGCCCCGCGCGCACGCAAGATGAACGTGTAGCGCTTCTCAGTCGCTTCAATCCGGGCATCCCAGACTGGCTGCGTGGAAATCACGTCTGGGAATTCAGCTTAAACTCGGACGGATTTAGAGACGAAGATTTCCCCGCTGTGAAAGCGCCGAACACTCTGCGCATCCTGTGCCTCGGTGATTCCTGGACCTTCGGCGCTAACGTTAATCAGGATGAGTCTTACCCCAGCCGCTTACGAGCAATGCTCAAAAAGGATTTTCCCGCCGCTCGGATTGAGGTCTTCAATCTGGGGATGTTGGCCTACACCTCTTATCAGGGGCTGGAGCTGCTCAAACGCAGGGCGCTCGCTTTGCAACCGGACATCGTGATTATCGGTTACGCGATGAACGATGCCTCCATCAGCGGCTGGCGCGATAAAGATTTGGCTCAGGCCGGAGCGCCGCGTTTCAAACTCAAAAAGTTTTTCGCGGCTCACATGGAATCCTACAAACTGGCCGCCTATCTGGCGCAGGTTTCAAGGTTCGACCAAATCTCCATGAGCGAGCATCTCAAGGCGATGAATGATCCGGCGCGAAGACTTGAGACTTACGAAGGATGGGAATCGGCGGAGTTTCTCGAAGCCGCAGACTACGCGCAGCTCGAAGCCAAAACGCGCGTCTCTCCTCAGGATTACGAGAAAAACGTGCGCGCGATGGTCGCTCTTATCAGAGAGCATCAGGCATCCCCCATCCTGCTCCACAACGAGATTAGGCCGGGGAGTCCATATCAGGCCGCGTTGCGCAAACTCTCGATTGAAGAGCGCGTCCCGCTCGTGGACAGCACAGACATCATCGCGCAGGCAAAGCAGCAGTTGGCACAGCAGCTCACAGAAAGGCTCGGACTACAGCAATCGGGCGTCGCGGCCAAGAGGTCTGACAACACGTCTACCGTGCGAGGCGTCGAGGTCGTCTTTCGTCTCTACGCCGGAGAGCAACTGGTCCAGCGCGCCCTTTACATCACAGGGCCGCATAAAGAGCTTGGCGACGCCGTCCCGAACAGGATTGCCATGTACGACGACGGGACACACGGCGACGAGCGCGCGGGAGACCGCGTCTGGACCTACACGGCGCGCTTTGCTCCGGGCCAGAAGATTTTTTACGTCTACACCAACAGCGGCAGCGAAGGCCTTTGGGAAGGACTCGACGTGCCGAAAATCAGAAGCTTTAATGTGCCGGACAAAGAGGGAGCGAGAGTCTACAAGCCTCTCGAAAGCTTCGGAGAGATTTACATGCAGGCCGACGGGTGGCACACGACCGCTGCCGGATTGGACCGGATTGCGCGGGCTATCAAAGAGACTGTCGAGCAGCACGAGACGTTTCGAGCGCGCATCAAATGAGTATGAGTCTTGAGAGATTCTTTCAAAACCTGAAGATGAGCCACCGCAGACACAGAGAATAAAGAGGAAACAGGAAGGATGAGTTGAACAGTCTTATCCCATCCTGATTTGTCTTCTCTCCGTGCCTCCGTGTCTGCGGTGGCTAATTTTGAAATCTGTTCTTTTATGACCGAGCGGAAATCTGTTGTTCAAAGCTGGAGTCGTCGGAAGCGGCTCAAGGCAAAGCTGTTGCTTATCCTCTGCGGCTTGCTCGCGGGTCTGTTGCTGGCAGAGGTCGCGCTGCGTCTTGCGGGTTATAGCTATCCGGTCTTTTATATGCCGGATACGGAGCGCGGCTATGCTTTGCGACCCGCGATGGAGGGCTGGTATCGCAAGGAGAATGAGGTCTACATACGCATCAACTCGGATGGCTTGAGAGACCGCGAGCACTCCAGGGCCAAGCCAGCGGGCACGCTCCGCATCGCCGTCATCGGCGATTCGTACCCGGAGGCGCTGCAAGTTCCCATGGAGAACGCTTTCTGGTACGTCATGGAGCAGAAGCTTCAAGGCTGCGCGGCCTTTGCGGGTCAAAAGGTGGAGGTCATCAATTTCGGTGTTTCCGGCTACGGCACGGCGCAGGAGTTGATTACTCTGCGCAAGCATGTCTGGCAATACGAGCCGGACATCGTACTTCTCGCCATGACGACCAACAACGACATCAGCGACAACGTGCTCGCGCTCAAAAGGACCAACCAGATTCCATACTTCGTCTATCGAGACGGGCAGCTCGTGCTCGACGATTCCTTTCTGCGCACGCGCTCCTTTCGTCTGCAACAATCTTTCCTGGGCCGCGCCGGAGCATGGGTCAGAGACCATTCGCGCGTCATACAGGCTATACACCAGGGCCAGACCGCGCTCAAGTATTATCTCGCCGCGAGACGTGAGCGGGCCAGGACGCAGACCGCCGCCGCGCTCGAAGCCGTGCCGACCGAACAGAAAAACGCGGTCAATGATGCGCCCGCCGCAGAGCCTGGCGCTGACATACAGGTTTACCGCGAGCCTTCAAACGAGGTCTGGAATAACGCCTGGCGCGTTACCGAAGGACTCATCTCTATGATGCGAGATGATGTCAGGCAGCATGGCGCGAAGCTTGTCGTCATTACTTTGAGCAACGGGATACAGGTCTTTCCCGGCCCCGACGGGAGACAGGCTTTTATGCGCGGCCTCGGCGTCGCAGACCTCTTTTACCCTGACCGCCGCATCAAGAGCTTCTGCGAGCGCGAAGGGATTCCCGTCATCACCCTCGCCCCTGCTTTACAGGCTTACGCAGATGAGCATGTGGTCTACCTGCACGGCTTCGGCAAAGACACCGGCAACGGCCACTGGAATCAACTGGGCCACCGCGTCGCGGGCGAGATGATGGCGCAGCAGCTCTGCGAGGGAAAAGCTAAGTAAAAGAGAATCGCTCGCTCTCTGCGCGAGCATCCAATGAGATAGATAAAGAAGAGGCTTTTTGTGATTGGTCACAGAGAAGGGTTTAGTATTTTCGCCGCGATCTGTTCCGCGACCCGCCGGTTATATTCGAGCGTCAGCTTCTTATAATTTACGAGGTCAACTATTGAGCCGATGAGAAGCAGCCCGCCCGTGAAGAGGTAGAGCAGCCCGAGTCCGATTTGGTCCAGAAAGAAACGCTGCAAACCCGGTAAGCTGACTAAGCCTATCACCGATGCTACCAAAATAGTCTGCGGCTCTTTCCTTTTCATCCGGTAGGCTTGGGAAAAGACCCGGGCCTGGCTTTCATTCATCCGGGCCAACAGGCTCTCAATGGAAGCTAACTCTTCTTCCTCCAACTCCGGCATCAGTTGGACGATGTTT
>DASWMI010000207.1:0-4376 GCA_036399835.1 Pyrinomonadaceae bacterium
ACTTGTCTGAATGCTTATCCTGATTGATAGGAGCCGAGGAAGTGCGATGATTTTAAAGAGAGACTCGAATCCGGGTGAGTTGCCCCTGAGGTCTTGAGATAATATTTTGGTGGGGATGGAGAGACTCGAACTCTCACAGGTTTCCCTATACGCCCCTCAAACGTACGCGTCTACCAGTTCCGCCACATCCCCTTCAAGACTATTTCATCCAACGCTCTTGGCCTCTCTGGTGGGCCTTTAATTCAAACAATCGCCAGCGACTACTTCTGGCCCTGCGGGCTGGCCGCAGGCGGCGCAGTCGTATTTGCGTTCGTCGTTCCCTGTCCGGCGCCCTGCTCAGCGGTTGGCGAAGTGGTCGCAGGGGCCGTGCTGGCGGCAGGCGAAGGCTGCTGCTGCGGCGTGGACTGCGGCTCGTCAGGCACGGACTGGACGACCGAGCGTTGACCCGTCACGCCGGGCAGGCTGAGCATCAGTGCAATCAGCATAAAGAGGGCTGCGGCGGCGATGGTAATCTTGGCGAGCAGCGTCTGCGTGCCGCGCGGCCCGAAGGCCGTGCTCGAAACACTGCTGGAAAAGAGGTCGCCCGCGCCGGACTTGCCCGGCTGCAAGAGCACCGCCACGACGAGCACGATGCAGGAGAGTATAAACAGGCCGTATAAAGTGTAAGTTAACAAAAACGCTATCCTCTTAAACGCGTCAATCGCGTGAATCGTCAATAGAAGTTATCTATTTGGGCGTTGATGATTGACGAGTTATTTGTAATTCACAATCTGCGCGAAGCTCTCTGCCTTGAGGCTGGCGCCGCCGACGAGCGCGCCGTCAATATCCGGCTGGTCCATCAAGCCTGAGATATTGTCCGGCTTAACAGAGCCGCCGTAGAGCACGCGTAATTGGTCGGCGTTCGATTCCGAGTATCCCTCGCGTAAAACGCGCCGGATAAACGCGTGCATTTCCTGCGCTTGCTCCGGCGTCGCTGTGCGTCCAGTCCCAATCGCCCAGACAGGCTCGTAGGCGATTATGATACGGGACAGGTCTAATGCTGTCAAACCGCTAAGCCCGCCCTCAAGCTGCCCGCGAATGACCCCTTGAGCCTCGCCTTGATCGCGCTGGTCCAGCGTCTCTCCGACGCAGATAATGGCTGTCAGACCGGCAGCCACGGCGGCCTGAGCCTTACGCTGGACCCACTCATCCGTCTCTCCAAAATACTGCCGTCTTTCCGAATGGCCGATGATGACATGGCTACAACCGGCATCGCGCAGCATAAAGGCCGCAACTTCGCCCGTCAAAGCTCCCTCTTCACTTTGCGCCGCGCAGTCCTGAGCGCAGACACGTATGTTTGAGCCTTCGAGCCTGTCGGCCAGCGTCTTGAGCGCCGTGAAGACCGGCGCAATCAAGACCTCGCAGTGGTTCGCGTTCGTCACCAGAGGCTTTAAAGCAAGCGCCGTCTCGACAGACTCCGAGACCGTCTTGTACATCTTCCAGTTTCCGGCAATGACAGGTTTTCTCATAAACAATCCAGAGTCCAGAGTCTGGAGTCTCAGAGTCAAAGGATTTAAGCTTTTGACTCTAGACTCCCGGACTCTCAGACCTCTTTATCATTGAGCGCGGCGACGCCGGGCAGTTCGTCGCCTGACAAGAATTCGAGGGTCGCGCCGCCGCCCGTGGAGATGTGCGTGATGCGTTCGGCGACGCCTGCTTTGATGATGGCCGAGACCGAATCGCCGCCGCCGACGATGACCGTCGCGCCGCGGTCAGCCGCCTCCGCGACCGAGTGCGCGATGGCGATTGTCCCCTCGTCAAAAGGCTTCTCTTCAAAGTAGCCCATTGGACCATTCCAGATAATCGTCTTCGCATCCTTGAGGGCCGCGGAGAAAAGCGCGACCGTTTCGACCCCTATGTCCAGCCCGACGTGGCCGATATTGGTAAATGCGATGGGAATGGTCTTGCTGACCACGGCCTCGCCCTTGACAGGCTCGTAGCTATCCACGACCCTGTGGTCCGTCGGCAGCATCAACTCAACACCGGACGCTTCCGCGCGCCGCTTGATGTCGAGCGCGGTCTGAAGCATCTCATTTTCGACAAGCGACTTGCCGACCGTAAAGCCTTCCGCCTTGAAGAAAGTGTAAGCCATCGCGCCGCCAATCAAGAGGCGGTCCACCTTGCGGTCAATGAGCGCGTTGATGACGGGTATCTTGTCGGAGACCTTTGCGCCGCCGAGCAGCGCCGCAAACGGATGCTCGGGGTTGTTGATGACGCGCCCCAGATATTCCAGCTCTTTCTGCATCAACAGACCGGCAGCCGCCCGTTTGACATACTTGGTAATCCCTGCGGTCGAAGCGTGTGCGCGATGCGCCGTCCCGAAAGCATCGTTGACATAGAGATCGCAGAGGCTCGCCAATGAGCGAGCGAATCCTTCATCGTTCTTCTCTTCCTCTTTGTGAAAGCGCAGGTTTTCAAGCAACAGAATATCGCCGTCAGCCAGCGCAGAGGCTTTCGACTCAGCAGCCTCCCCGACGCAATCCTCGGCGAAAGCGACAGGCTGAGAGAGCAGACCGGAGAGATGTTCTGAGACGGAGCGCAGGCTGTATTTTTCAACGCGCTCGCCCTTTGGCCGCCCGAGATGCGAAGCGAGGATGACGCGCGCGCCCTGTTCTAAAGCATATTGAATCGTCGGCAGCGACGCTCGTATGCGCGTCTCATCCTCAACCCTGCCGTCCTTAACGGGCACGTTAAAATCAACGCGGATAAAGACGCGCTGCCCCTTCAGGTCCAGGTCTTTGATTGAAAGCTTCATAAGCTGGTGATGAGCGATGCATGATAAGAAGAGAGCTATTAGTTAATAGCTTATCGCTCATCATTCATCATCGTCTTTAGAGTCCTTTTTGCGCGATGTATTTGACGAGGTCGCGGACGCGGCAGGAGTAGCCCCATTCGTTGTCATACCATGAGAGCACTTTGACCAGATGGCCGCCGATGACCTTTGTGTACTCCGCATCCACTATGGAAGAGTTCGGGTTCTTGCGGAAATCCAGCGAGACCAGCGGGTCTTCCGAGAAGCCCAGGATACCGCTCAACTCTTCGTTGGCAGCATCCTTGAGCGCCTGGTTGACATCCTCGGTCGTCGTCTCTTTTTCGAGTTCCATGACGACATCCACGAGCGAGACGTTCGGGGTCGGAACGCGCACGCTGATGCCGTCGAACTTGCCCTTTAGCTCAGGCAGGACGAGCGCGACGGCCTTGGCCGCGCCGGTCGAGGTCGGAATCATAGAGAGGGCTGCGGCGCGAGCGCGGCGCAAATCCTTGTGCGGCAAATCCAGAAGCTGCTGGTCGTTGGTGTAGGAGTGAATCGTCGTCATCTGCGCCGAGCGGATGCCGAATTTTTCGTGAATCACTTTGGCAACCGGCGCGAGGCAGTTGGTCGTGCAGGAAGCGTTCGAGATGATGTGATGCTCCGCCGGAAGATACTTATCTTCGTTGACGCCGAGGACAATCGTGATGTCTTCATTCTTGGCAGGCGCGGAGATGATGACCTTCTTGACAGTCCCGCGCAGATGTTTGCGCGCGTCCTCGGCTTTGGTAAAGCGTCCTGTCGATTCGATGACGATTTCGGCCCCGACAGATTCCCAGTCAATCAAGGCCGGGTCTTTCTCCGCGAAGACGCGGAACTCGTCCGCGCCGACCTTGATGCTGCCTTCTGTGGCCGTAATCTCCTGGTCCAGATTGCCGAGCACGGAGTCATACTTGAGCAGATGCGCCAGCGTCTTGGTGTCCGTCAGGTCGTTGACCGCGACGAAATCAATCTCGGCATCGTCAAGGCTCGTGCGCAGGACGTTACGCCCGATGCGCCCGAAACCGTTAATCCCAACCTTCACTCCCATAATATGGAAAGACCTCCTCGCCTTTCATTCTTTGAAACAGAACGCCCTTGAAAAAGTGCTGGCCGCGCGCGCGCGCGGCACACGTTCGACGGGCGTTCGCAACAATTTAGTGCCGTAAACTGTTTGCCGTAATTGATAGGCAAGATTATTCGCGCGGGTTCTGACTGTCAAGCCGCACGAGCAGAAGAGGCCGCGCAGGAACTGATGAGCAGGCTTGAGCCGTTGACGCAAATCGAATTTAAAGTCTTCGCTAAAGCCTATCCTGGACCGTTCCGAATCTGGGATGTAAACGGCTCGCTGCGTCTCGAAAGTGGGATTCATGTTTTCGGAAGTGGCCCACTGCCGCGAGGTTGAATCAACGGGTGCGAGCCTGTATTCTTTGCCTGAGCCTCATATCTCCGGCCTCCGATTTAATGAAACCACGAGCTAAAACATAACGTAGTAGGCTATTGACTTACCGCGGACCGGATGGGCACGGAATTTGCCACGCATCTACAG
>DASWMI010000208.1:0-28175 GCA_036399835.1 Pyrinomonadaceae bacterium
GACGACATTGGACCAGGTGATATTCATCTGCCTGTAAAGAGCGCGGCCCGCTTCGCCCCAGCGCGCAGCGCGCTCGCTGTTTTCCCAGAGCTGGTCCATCGCCCGCGCCAGGCTCGCTGGCGCAGGCTCTGCCAGAAGTCCCGTCTCATCTGGCCGGACAAATTCCAGCGGCCCGCCCGAATCCGTACAGGTGATGACGGGTTTGGCCGCCAGCATCGCTTCGAGCGTGACATACCCGTAGTCCTCATCAATCGGCGGGTAGACTATGCCCAGAGCATGAGCATACTGCTCGCGCTTCTCTTCTTCCGTAAGCTGGCCCAGCCATTCGACGCGTGACGTGACCTTCAACTTGCGCGCCTGCGCCTTTAGCTCTTCGGAGAATTGCGGCCTATCGGGTGTGCCCGCGAAGCGCACGCGAACAGGCTGCCGCGTCTGGGCCAGAGCCTCAAGCACGAGTTGTTGTCGCTTGGGCAGACAGAGACGGCTCGGAAAGAAGAGGTACTCTCCGGCTGGTCCACTCCTGAATTTTTCCGCGTGCGGTGGAGGATGATAGAGCGGCGCGGCTTCTATCCCGCAATACTCTTTGAGCCGCGCCGCAACATTGCCTGAATTGGCATACACGGCCCTCGCCTGCGGTATCAGAGCGCGGTCCGCCTCGCGTATGCAATCGCGCACCTGTCTGCCGTTGGGCGAATAGATGAGGTCGCCCAAGGGGTGATCCCACAGCTCATAGGCCGTGCGATGCTGGTGCAGAATCCAGAGCACCTTGTTCGGATGAGGAATGAGGTAGGCCGGAAACTTTAGACCGATAAGAAGGTCAACGGGTGTTCCGGCAAATTCCGTCAGGTCCAGCAGCCGGCAGGCCAGCATGTGGTCCAGAATCTTTTCCGGCGGATACCACTTGAACGGCACGGTTACGATCTCGGCCTCATGCCCCGCCTCGCGCAGCGCCTCACGCAAACCTTCCGCATGTGCTTCCGCGCCCCCGCGTATGAAAGGAACTTGCGTCGTGGCAATCAGGATTCTCATAAAAGAGTCTGAGAGTCCGAGAGTCTCGGAGTCTGAGAGTCAAAGGCCAAAAGCTTTTATCTTCTGACTCTCAGACTTCAGACTCCAGACTCCAGGCTTATTTATACCCTCCATCCGACGACAGCGTAGTCCATCGGACCATAAAAATATTCGTTGAAGCGCTTGGCGAGGTCGCTCTCGTCTTTGATTCTTTCGGCTGTGGACGGGTTAAGATTGATAATCTCGACGCGTGCAAAGCCGCGCGCCTCGACCATGAATTTGAGGACGGGGCCGGGCAAGGGATTACGATGCGTCGGGTCGAAGTAAAAGTTACAGCTTCCGACCAGGACATTCTGCGGGTTCGGAGTCTCAAAGACGAGAGCGCCGCCTGGCTTGACTAAACGCACGGCCTCGTCAATCAGCTTGACGAGGGTTTCGACGGGCAGATGCTCGACGATGTGAAAACCCGTCAGCGCGCCCAGACTTTGGTCCGGCAGGCTGCGCAGGTATCGCATCAAATCGTCTTCGACTACCTCAAGACCGCGCTCGCGACACTCTGCGGCGAGCAGCCGATTGTGGTCCACCCCGCTGGCGCTCAAATTTTCTTCACGCAGCAGCTCAAGCCATTCGCCGCGCCCTGAGCCGATGTCCAGAATGGGCATCAACAGAGAGCCTATACCGGCGCTCTCAAAGAGCGGCAGGTAAACCTTGAGACGCTCTTTAATCTCGCTGCGGCTGCCGCGAAAACTGTCTTCGAGGGCGAGGTAAAGCGCGTCGAGCGTGTGCCGCTCCTCATCCGCCAGCGCTTCAGATGGCTTTTGGTCCAGTGGCGTGGATGCTGCCTGCGGTGTCTCTTCAAGCAGACGCGCGACGCGCTGGCCCTGTAGCGTCAACTCTGCGCGCAGGTGCTGCTGCTTCTCAAGAGCCTCTGCCAGCGCACGCTCGAAATCGCGGGCCAGAGCGTTTAGCTGCTCGCGCCTTTGAGCCGTCAGCGTCTTCAATTCCTCAACGCGACTACGCCAGGCGGCTGCCTCCTCAACGAGACGAGCTTCGAGGCGCTGGCCCGTTTCCGTCTGAGCCTGAGCCTGCTCAGCTTGTCTCCGGTCCAATTCAGAATGCCGCTGGTCCAATTCGGTCAGATGCCGACCCCAATCCGTCAACTGCTGTCCAAGCTCCGCGAGGCGATGACCCAACTCATCCTGTGCAGCCTGTTGCTGGCCCGTGATGGCCTGCTGTTCGCGCACGAGTGCTAAGAGACTTTGACCGTGTTGCTCGTGTTGTTGGATGAAAGCGGAAAGCTGAGAGACAGCCGCCGCCGCTTCTCCCGCGTGGTTGAAGAGTTTTTCGTTGACGTGGTTGACGAAATCCGCGAGCTGTTCGTGCTGGGCCAGGACGTGAGCCTCAAACTGTTGCTGGCTGCGCATAGTCTTTGGCAGGCGCGCGAGCGCGACGAGCAGGTTGATCAGGTATCCCAGACCCGGCACGCGATAGCTCTGCCTGACGAGCGCGGGGATGAGCAGCCCTTTGATGCGAACCCTTTTGGCACGGCCTTCGGACGAATAACGTAGACGGGCGAGAATGTCTATCTTGTTTAGACGACCCGAGCGCAAGCCTTCGATAAAAGCTTCAAACCCTGTCGCGTCCGGTCCACGTTTGAGAATCGCGCGATAAGCATTCTGGATAAAGCTGCGGTCGTGATACTGCAAGAGTTGATTGACGTGATACCGGTCATCCGTGCGCGGCTGGAATCCGGGTTGCAAGACGAGCCTTCTCTTTTCGGTTGGCGACGAGAGGGAGATGTGCGACGCGGAAGAGCTTGAAAGCTCCGCTAGTGGACCAGTCTGCGTGGGCGCGTGGGCTGCTGGCTGCGGCGCAGAGGTCTGGCGCATCAGGGCCACGAGGCTCTCAACACTGAATTCAGGCTCGCTAAACTCGATCATTGCACATCTCTCGCTCGGGGCGTGAAGGATGAGAAGGCTACTGATTAAAGCTCTGAAGTGTCAAGCGACGCATCGCAAGCAGGGCCGACCGTGACGAGAGAAAGAGAAAAGACGCGGCGAGAGCGCAAAGGGCTATCACCGCGTCCTTGTTCAACGGCCGTGAGCTTTCAAAGCCTTCCGCGTTACGGGGCAAATGTAATCTGCGGCGCCGTATCGGTCGGGCGGCTGGAGAATAATGTCCCGTTGGAGTTGACGATGACGATGACCGGCAGGTTGGTTGAACCGGCCAGCGAGGATGGAATCCTCACGTCAATCTGGTCCAGTCCGGGCATGTCCGTCGGCCCGACAAAGAGAATCGCGTCGCCCGTCAGGCTCGTCGAACCGATGTTCACAGTAACCTGGCTTCTCTGCGCGTTGCGCACGCCTGTCAGGAAGATGCGTAGCACGGTTGCCACCGCCTCGCCCTGCGCGTTCAAGGAAGTGACCGCGAAAGGCTCTGTGCAGACCTGCGCGTTCGGGTTCGTCACGTTGCAGACCATGGCGCGTCCGCCAGCGTCGTTGGTCGACGTAAAGATGTCCGGCATGACCGGAACGACCGCGAGCGTCGTGCGCGTCACAGTGCCGTTGTTGTTGACGACGACAGGGACCGAGGCAGCCGCTGGCAGGCCCTTCGGCATGACGAAGTTAATCTGGCTCGGGTCATTATCCACGAAGTAGAGGCCGGCAGCCGCGCCCCTGACGGAGACCGAGACGCCGTTCAGCTCGACGGGCAAAGATGGAATACGCCTTCTCTCTGAAGCGCAGTTAGGACCAGTACAGGCCAGCTTCTCGGACAGCGCGAGCGGGATGGCCGCGCGCGCGATGCTCAACTCTCCGGGCGCGAGACCCGAAGCGGTAACTCCGGCTGGCGAAGGACTGGGCGTCGGGCTGGCTGCGGGGACGGCGACGGGGCGATTGCTCGCGCCGGTAAAGAGCAAGAGGTTGCTCGAAGCAGGCTCGCTCGTGGCGGGCGGGACCAGCAGGTAGAAGGCTTCCGCCGAGTTGTCAGCATTGCCGCCGCCAAGCTCTATAAAGTTCTCGCCGAAAATGACGCGCCGCTGCGTGTCGGTCGCAAACGCCTGCAAAGCCGGGAAGCCGTTGCCGACCGGGTTGTTGGTCAGGCGTGTAAAAGTGCTGCCCGTCGCAAAAGGCAGAGGGGCGGAGAAAATCTGCGGCTGATTAGTCGGGTTGAGTCCTTCGCTGGCCTGGGCCTGCGCCGGGAACGACCCGTCAGGACGGAAATTCAGAGCCGAGGTAAAGAGTATGCGGCTTGGCGTCCCAGAAGCGTTGTTGTCTGTAAAGACCGGGAAGCGGCGTATGTCTCCGCCGACCGCCGCGGGTGGTCCAACCTGCGTGAAGGTATCTCCGGCGATGTTGTAGACAAAAACCGTGTACCCTGCGGCGTTGGTAATCGTGCCGTTGTTCTTCGGGTCGGCAGAGGTAGACTCGAAGGCCAAGAGGCTCCCGTCGCGGCTGAGGCGTCGTCCGAGGCTCAGGACGTTGACGGCGACGCTGGCGTTGGCGGCTGTCGTGCGTGTTATCTGTCGCAGGTTTGTGATGGCCGCGCCAGAATAGTTAGCCACAAAAATTTCCGCGTTGCCATCCGTATTATTCGTCGCCTGGTTTCCATTGGAGACGTAGGCCAGGACAGAGCCGCCTTCGGAGAGCGCGGGGTTCTCGTTAAAGATGAGGCTGCCTGTCGTCGCCGTCACCTGTAGGATGTTGGCGGTCGCGCTGTTGTAGATAAAGACTTCGGGGTTGGCATCCGCGTTGCTGATGGCAGAAGTATTCGAGCCGATATTGCGCGTCGAGACGAAAGCGACGATAGGGGTGCCGCTCGCGTCTGTCGTGATGCTCGCGTCGCGGTTATCGTCTGCCACGAAAGGCCCTGAGCTGAGCGTGCCACCGGCTACGGGCAGACGGCTGGCGGGCGTATTCGTGACGCGGAAGAATGTGCCGTTGCTGAGGTCTATCGTCGGTACGTCGTCGCCGCTTGAGAGGTCCACATCCGCGACAGCCGGAACATGATAAAGCCAGATTTCCTGGTTGCCGTCGGCGGCGAGCGTGGTCCTGTTAGCTCCGCCGTCAAAATTCTTCGGGTCGTCAGCGTTCGAGCTGAAGACTATCCAGCGACCGTCGCGGCTGATCATCGGCCTGTTATTGCTAATCTCAATCTCAATCGTGGTCTGGTCCACGGCGGCGGGACAGGTTGGCGTCGGAGTCGGGCTGGCGCTCGGACTTGGACTCGGGCTAGGACTGGGACTCGGACTCGCGGATGCCTTGAAAGCGTTCTTCGTGTTCGTAATCTGGAAGGTGCGGCGCTGCGCGTAATCATAAATAAAGATTTCGCGGTTGCGGTCCTCGTTGTTGCGCGCGTTGGGATTAGGATTCCCCTGCGCGTCGAGCGAGGCTATACGCTCGGTCGAGATGTCGCCCTTCGATTCGATGACGACCAGACGGCCATTGCCTGTCACGTCTCCGACAATGGAATCGTCGCAGGAAGCGCTGAGCTGCGCGATAAAGGAATCGGGAGTCGCCGAGGCCGGCGGGGGATTCTGAGCGTGAGAGACGCTGGTCAGAGAAGAGACGAGCGCCCCCAGAACAAACAAGAGCGCCGACGCGGCGCAACACAGACGAAAAGCTTGCTTCACAGAAAAGCCTCCGAATAAAAGCACGGGAAAAATATTAAATGCCCACGGGAGCTGAGCAGCAGCAAAGCGCAGGGATGAACAAATGCCGATGCCTGCGGTCAAAGAAATGCATTTTAAGCGTAACCAGCAAACAAGCGCAAGTTAAGCTCAAAAGCAGCGGTGGGCCAACCTTTACACCGAAGCACCGATGAAGACGGATTCGGCAACTCGAAAACCGGCCCACTATTTTTAAATCCGAAGCCCGGAAGACAAAGAATGCGCGATGAAGAATGAAAGCGCAGCGGACCGTTTTGAATCACGCTCGCTCTCGATGTCATCACTTGCTTCCTGACGGCTTCTCTTCTCTTCTAATCTCGCGCGCCGCTCATGGCAGCTTATTGCAATCGCGGTTAAATCTGGTGACGACCGTCCCGAACCTCTTCTGATATTCCGCGCTCGTCAGGAATGAACAGACCATGCCTTTGTAATTACCAGGCTCTTTATTATTCAGGATGTTGAGCCAGAAGAGGTAGCCGCCTTCGTCGGGGTCTCTGTGCAGATAGCCAAAATACTGCATCAGGACGAAAGAAGGATTGTAGACGGCATTCTTAAAGCCAGTATCCTCTATCGCAGCCTGTATGGTCAGGCTGCGGCTCTGGTTCAAGCTAGTCCCCTCCTGGTACTTAGACACGAGGAAGGCGCGTTGGGTTGACAAGTCCACCCCGGATACTTGTTGGACAGTCTGAATCAGCGCATCGACAAAGGTCTCAGCCGTCGTCGCGGCCTGGTACTTCTGCACAAACTCGGCCCTTTGCACCCACTGGTCCGCAAACTGCTGCTTGCTCTGTTCGAGTTGCGGGCCGGGAGTAATCAGGTTTCTGTCCGCCGTAAACTCCGGATAAGTGGGACGGCGATTGAGCGTGGCGGAATAGAAGCGATAGACGAAAGAGCCTGTCTGTTGAAACTCAAGCTCTATGAAGAAGGCCGCGCTGACGGCGATGCGTCTCTTGTGTATGCAGAGAGCGTCTCCGTTGCATTTATCAATCTGGAAGGACCAGTAGCCCAAACCGCCCGAATCAGGCTCGCGGTTGAGGAAGTCTCTGTAATGCCAGGTGATAAATTCCGTCGTCTGGTCAATGCTGTTGACCCCGTTGATGGCGGCAGCAAAATTAACCGTCTGGTTGCCGCTCTGCTTGTTAAAGACGAGGCTCTGCGGGCTAAAGACATAACCGGATTTTTCCGGCGTCAGCGTGACGGGATTGGTGTTGGTCGGCGTGATGGTCAGCGAAGCGTTGCCGAGTGAGTTGGTCAGCGGCGCGCCCAGAGATTGATTGTTAATCTTGATGGCGACCGTGTTCACGTTATTGCCGAGCGCGTCCGAGACATGCGCGTTGATTAGTATGTACGGGTCCAGGCGCAGGTCTACGCTGGACGCGCTGGCCGTCAGGCTGTCAACGTTGCGGCTATACGAGATGAACTGGCCGGTCTTCGATGGAGTCAAAACGTAGTTGCCGGTCTCCAATCCTGTGAATGAATAGTTGCCGCTCGCGTCCGTGGTGGTGGCGTTGGACTTCGCGCCGCTTAAGGTGACGGTCGCGCCAGCGATGCCTTCATTGTCTCCGTCAACGACGCGGCCTGAGATGGAATAGCTCGGAATCTGGCCCGCCGCCGTCATCTCGTATGCGCCGCGCCCGTAGGTTGCGACCTGAATCGCTCCGCTGGCATTGGCAGAGAAATCCATCACGATGACGGGAGGCATCCCGTCGTTGTAAGCCTCCCAGACGAGGCCGTTGACGCTCGAGCGAAAGACGCCTATGTCAGTTCCGGCGTAGAGCGTGTTCGGGTTCAGAGGATCAACCAGGAGAGCGTTGACGGGAATGTTCGGGAGATTGCCGCTGATGTCTGTCCAGACCGTCGCGGCCCCCGCCGTGCCGTTGACCGTCTTGAAAACGTGGCCCGTGCCAAAGCCTGAGACGCTCAGAAAGGCGACCGCCGGATTTGTCTGGTCCACCTTGATATTTGTAATGGAACGATTAGGCAGCCCGACCATCACTTCGGACCAGCTCTGGCCGCCGTTGCTGCTCATCATCGCCTGTCCCTGCGCAGAGCCTGTATAGATGACGCTGGTGTTGGCACGCGTCACACCGATGGCGCTCAGCGTATCTCCACCGCCCTTCGTCAAATCGGCTGCGCCACCCGGCGCGGTCCAGCCGGCAGCGCTGATGGTCGTCGCAGTGAGCGCGTTGGGGCTGACCCAGAGCCTGTGTGTGCCGGTGTAAATGGTCGAGTCAGCGCCGTTGCCGACGATGGGCGGGTAGAAAGCTATCCGGTCGCTCGTATTAGTCTCGGCATCTCTGAAAGTTGAGGTGCCGTTAGCCAGCGTCACACGAGCGCTGTTGCCGTTATTGGTAAATTTCCAGATAACGCCCCTCACGTATGAAGGAAGCACGATGCTGGGGTCTTGCGGCAGGACAAGTACGCGACCGCCGTCGCCACCCGCAAAGTCCTGCCATCCGTTGAGGTTTGCCCCGAGCCGCCGCTGCGTGCCGTTGTCCTGCGTCCCGCCATAAGTGATGGAGGCATCTGTGGGGTGTCGCGCGAGGCCGACGAACTGCGTCAGCGAGAGCGTCGAATTGAGCGACTGAAATGTCGCCGCGTTATCCTGCGAGAGATACAGCCCGCCGTCATTTCCGAGATAGATCAAATTGCCCGGCGCGATAGCCAAACAGTGCTGGTCCGGGTGCGCTTTACCACGGTCCGGCCTGTAGACGTAATTATTTGTCTCGTCGAAGGTCTTGGTCAAATTGGTCCAGGTCGAGCCGCCGTTGGTGCTCCGGTAAACATCTCTCGTACCGATGTAAATCGTATTGGCGTTGGCCGGATCAATCACCAGATATGTGTTATAGCCGAGCTGACCTTTATCCACGGTCGTCAAAACATAATCGGTCGGAAAGCCGTCTGCGCCGCCGTTGCTGCTGACGGCCAGATGAATCTCAGAATTGCTCGCGCTCCCGTTGCCATGGTAGACATAAATCTTCTGCGGGTTGGCGGGCGAGACGCCGACGCGAATCTCGACGGGCGTCGGCGAAGGCGTATAGATGCTGGTCCACGTGAGGCCGCCGTTGATGGATTTAAAGAGGCCGGGCGAGCCTATGCTTGGCGGGTCCACGCGCCTCATCGTGAGATAAAGCGTCTGAGCGTTATCAGGGCTGATGACGAAATCGCGCGGTAGCCCCGTGAAAGTCCTGGTCCAACTGACTCCGCCGTCGGTCGAGAAATAAAAACCGCTGGAAAAGGTCGTATTGCTGACGGTCGAGCGCCAGGAACTCTGTGCGACATAGACTCTGTTGCTATCATTGGGGTCAACATCAATCTTAAAGATTTGGCCCGGAGACGGCAGCGTCAGATTGCTAACTTTGGTCCAGGTCTGCCCGCTATCCACAGACTTTAAGACGCCGCTTCCGATATAGCCGCCCTGAGCATCTCCCATCCCGGCGTAAACAATCGAAGGATTGCTCGCGGAGAAAGCGATTGAGCCGACGGCCAGGTCAACCTGATTGTCTGTCACGGCGACGAAGTTTGCGCCGCCATCTGTCGAGCGCCAGATGCCGCCCGTCGCGCCGCCGATGAGGACCAAGCCGGGGTTGACGGGAGAGATGGCGATGGCATTGATGCGGCCACTGTTATAACCGAAGTTTGGGAATAAAGAGGCTTGAGGAGCAGCCGGGCTTGGACCAATCGGCTGCCAGATTTGGGCTTCGGTCTCGTTCCCTCGCTTGTCGCGCAAGGGTCTGTTGGCCCATGCTCTGCGGCGCGCTTCCTGCGGCAAAGAATCGTAAGGATAGGTTCGCTGAAAGATAAACCAGTTGTCGCGCCCGTCGGGGTCGTCCTCGTCTCCGGCAGCACCTTCCCTGTGCTCGGTCTCAAGAGCCGCCTCCGTGCGCGCCTTCCTCGTCTTGAAGGTGCGAGCAGGGCGTCTGGAGATTTGGCGGCGCGTTGTTTGCGCTTGACGCTTCTGAGTTTTCGGGGTCGAAGCAGTGGTCCACGCGGCGCTCGTTAAAAGCAGCAGCAGGCAGACCGCTAAAGAAACAAGATGGCGAAGCGTAAAGCGCGCGGGGGATGCGTGATGGGGGAATGGAAGGGTACTCATCTTAAATCCTTCGTATTTCTCTTAACTGTCAGATTACAGCGAGGTTTTCGAGAACCGTGTTGACGGCTGAGGCGCTGTGCCGGGTTGGACCAGCGCCTCAGCAGATGGAATCGAATCTGCCGGGGGAGGCAAGGATTCGTCCTATTGCAAGTTCGAGCAATCGCGGTTTGTGTAAGTAATGGTCTGGCTGAATCTCCTCTGATACTCGGCTGAGGTCAGGAAAGAACAGACCATGCCCTTGAAATTACCAGGCTCTTTATTGGTTATGACGTTGAGCCAGAAAAGGTAGCCGCCCTCGTCAGGGTTGCGTCTGAGGTAGCCGAAATACTGCATCAAGACGAAGGCTGAGTTATATACGCCCGTCTTGAATGCGGCCTGTTCGATAGCCATCTGCAAGGCCAGGCTGCGGCTCTGATTGATGTTACTGCCGGTGTTGTACTGGTTGATGAGAGCCGTGCGCTGGCTCGTCAGGTCAACCGCGTTACCGGTCGCGCTCATGATGGTCGCAATCAGCGCGTCCACGAAGCTCTCGGCTGAAGTGGCCGTCTGATACTTCTGCACAAACTCTGCGCGCTGGACAAAAGCATCCGCGTAGGCAGCCTTGCTCTGGGCCAGATTTGGGCCGGGCACGACGAGCCGACGGTCCGGGATAAACTCTTCAAAGGTGGGCCTGCGTCCCAAGCCTCCCTGGTAGATTCTGTAGACGAAGAAGCCGGTCTCCTGAAATTCAGTCTCGATGAAGAAGGCCGCGCTGATGGCTATGCGTCGCTTCTTGATACACTGCGCATCCGTCCCGCACTTCGTAAACTGGCTGGACCAGTAAGCGTACCCGCCCGCATCAGGCTCGCGTTCGAGGAAGTCCAGGTAATGCTGGCGGACGAAGAAGAGCACGTCGTCTATAGGCTGGGCCGGGGCTGGACCAGCGGCCTGCTCGATGGTAAAGGTTTGCCCTGCCACGGAGAGCGTCGCCGTGCGCGGGCTGTTGGTCGTGTTGTTCTGGACCGTGTAGGTGAGAGTGCCGCTGCCGGGGCCTAAGGGACCGGCGTTGATTGTCACCCAGGTCGCGTTATTGACCACGGCGTTCCAGTTGCAGCCGTTGCCGCCCGTCACAGCGACGGTCGCGCTCTGCGCGTTCGGCCCGACGATAAAGCTGTTCGGGAAGATAGAGAAGCCACAGGCCGCGCCGGTCGGAGTGTAGGTCACTGTCTGTGCGTTGAGCAGGGTGAGTGGGTTCGTCTCGGAAGTGTGCGAAGCGACGACGTAAGCCTCCGGCTCGCCGCCGGAGATGCCGACGACAGGGTTGAGCGCGATGTTGCCGCCGCCGTAGCGACTGATGATCGTCCCGTTCTGCTGCAATTCGATCTCGAAGTTGACGAACTTGCTGGTATCCGTTTCCGGGCTTGCCGGGCAGGAGCCTGGATAGGTAAAGGGGATACCCTGCCAGCGGAAGATGACGCGTCCAGCGCCAGGCTGCGTGACATAGACATCCGCATCGGCCCTGAAGCACTTGTTCAGGTCCAGATCATCCCACATGCCCGCGATCATCTTGTAGTTGTTCAAATCGAACGTCGAGTGGTTGGCGTCGGCGTTTGAAAACTGCGGTGGTGTCGCGAAATAGAGACTGCCGTTTGAAGAAACGGTGACGGTCGAGTATTGCTGACCGTAGAAAGGGAATGAGAAAGGCAGACTGTAATTCTCTATGTATCTATCATCGGCATTGACATCCAGACCCGTGCCGCCCGTTGAAAGGGGCTGCGCGGCGGACTTCGTGACGTTGTAGGGATTGCCGACGCCAGGGCTGACGGCCACGTTCAGCGTCTGCGGCACGCCTTCGTTACCGTGCTTGTCAAAAACACGTAGCTTGATGATGCCGGACGTGTGCCTGTAAGGAATATTGAAGGAGAGCGACTGCGGCGTTCCCGCTGCATCAGGGTGCGCCTTGGTAATTGTGATTTCGGTATTCGTCGAAGGGTCTGTAAAAGTCATCCAGTAGAGCGCAGCCGTCCCGACTTGCCCGTCCTCGCCCGGCGCTGTCCAGGCCAAATTAATCGCGCGCTCGTTCTGCGAAGCGATCCGAAAGTTAGTGATAGGTCCGGGCGCTCCGCCATCGCTCTCAACCGACGCCTGCAAGACGCGGCCCGCATCCAGCCGCGCTCCCGAAAAGGTCCGCGTCGCCAGCGCCTGTACGGGGTCGCTGTTAAAGACAATCAGATTCCAGAGCTGCGCCACAGTCAGATTGGGATTGGCCGCGCAGAGCAGCGCGGCTGTCCCTGAGACGTGCGGCGTCGCCATCGAAGTGCCCGTCGAGTAGCCGTAAGAATTGTTCGGCACCGTGCTCAGGATATTAGCGCCCGGCGCGGCGATGTCCACTGAGTTCGGGCCGTAGTTTGAAGAGGGATAAAGTGTATCGGAGCTGGTCGTCGAAGCCACCGAGAGCAGATTCGGGGCCTGGTAACTCGCAGGGAACTGCGGCGAGGTGTCAATATTCGAGCCACCATTTCCCGCCGCAACGACAAACAGAATGCCCGCATCCCCCGCAGCCTTGATCACATCAAGCTCCGCCTGCATAGAGCCGCCGCCGCCCCAACTGTTGCTCAGAACTCGGATATTAGCGCCCTTCGTCCCGCCGGATGTCTCCCACATCTGGCGCAGCTTAATGGCTAGATTAATCGCGCGTATGGCATTGAGGCCGTCGCCCGATCCGATTTCCGACCCGAGGAACTTGAGCGGCAGTAAAGTTACCTGCCAGTTAACGCCCGTCACGCCGATGCCGTTGTTGCCGCTGGCCCCTATCGTCCCTGAGACGTGTGTCCCGTGAACGTCGGATGGACTATCGAAAACAGTATTATTGCCGCAGCCAGGGCCGGGCACTTGGACGCAGGGGATAAAGTCCCAGCCGTGAACGTCGTCAACATAGCCGTCGCCGTCGTCGTCTATGCCGTTGGTCTCCTTGCCGCCGCCGCTCTCGCCCGGATTGGTCCAGATGTTGTCCTTGAGGTCCGGGTGATTGATGTCCACACCCTGATCTATCACGCCGACCACGATGTTGCGATTGCCGGTCGTGATATTCCAGGCCGTCTCGGCGTTGATGTCCACGCCGGGTGTGCCCTGCACGCCGAGGACGACCTGCCCCGTGTTTTTCAGCGCGTACATCTGCCCGTAGTACGTGTCGAAAGGGATGGCATCGGCGTAGCGACGATAGTTCGGCTCGGCATAGAGCACGTCCGACCTCTGGTTGAGCGCGGCAATCGCTTCCAGCGTCTTCTCGGGCGCGACACGCGCGACGCGCAGACCCTTTAACAACTCCGCGCCGTCAAAGCGCTCGACCGTCATCGGAATCTGTCTGCCTTCGGCGCTCAAGACCGCAGCGGTCCGAGCCTGTAGGCTTTTGGCCGTCGTCTCATCACGAAAGCGGACGATAATCTCGCCGGGGACAAACTCTGGCGTGCGCGGCTTCTGTTTAATCTCAGGCGTCTCGGCTGGCGGGAGCATCGCACGCGACCCGTGCGGCAGAGCGAAGGCGAGAAAGAGCGTGAAGATAAAAAGCAGGGCCAGGCCGTAAGATTTGGCGGCGCTCGCTCGCCTCTTGCTCAAAGATAGAAAGGGCATTTGGGGAACTCTCCGATTATCTCTCTCGCTCGTGGGCCGGAGCCACACAAATCTCGCGTGACAGCTTTGACGTATGAAGCAACTTGCGATTCAGGTGTGTTGTTGATACTGCAAGGGGAGCAGGCACATCTCTCAAGCTCGCCGGACTTTGAGCAGCCGTCCAAAGGCTTTTCAAATCATCCTCAATGAAACGTCCTGAAGCCGACTTACAGGCGACGTGCTCTCAACATCCGATTTCCGAAAAAAGGACTGAGATTGAGACGCTTTTCAAACGGCATCCAGTTAAAATATATACCATCATTGCCCTTTAAATGACAACGCGGAGGCCCTGTCGTGATGCTCAACCGAAAAATAATCGGGCCGAGGCGAAACGCAAGCTTGAGCAAGAGGGACGCCCGGGCTGATAACTCTTCAGCCTGGAGCGTCCCCTGCGTGCATCCTGCAATCATCAACGACAGCTACGATCCGAGCGCGTTACGATAGTGCCGAACCTCTTCTGATACTCGGCGCTGGTGATAAAGGCGCAGACCATGCCTTTATATCCGCTGGAATCCTGCGGCAGCTTGTTATTCAGGATGTTGAGCCAGAAAAGGAATCCGCCTTCATCCGGGTCGCGCTGCAAGTAGCCGAAGTATTGCATGAGGACAAAGGAAGGGTTGTACTCCCTGTTCCTGAATTCCGTCAGCTCTATCACTTCCCTGACGACCTGCCAGCGTGCCTTGCCGCCCTGCATGTCGAGAGCCTGCTGCTGTCGCTCGGCGGCGTAGCCTGTCAGTCCGGCCTGCTCGTAGAGCTTATTGACAAAATCGGTCGCAGACATGCTATCCAGGTATATCTGTTTGAACTCCGAGCGCGCGACGAACTCCTGCGCCAGCGCGTCCTTGCTCTGCTCCAGGGCAGGGCCGACCGTTACCTTGCTGCGGTCCGCATTGAACTCGACAAAGGTTGGACGGCGATTGAGCGTGCCCTTATAAAGGCGATAGACGAAAGAGCCTGTCTGCTGAAACTCAAGCTCTATGAAGAAGGCCGCGCTGACGGCGATGCGTCTCTTGTGTAGACACAACTCGTCCGTGCCGCATTTCGTGAACTGGCTGGACCAGTAGCCCAACCCGCCCGAATCAGGCTCGCGGTTGAGAAAGTCTCTGTAATGCCAGGTGACAAACGTCTGCGTATCGTCTATAGGGTTGGCAGGCGTCATACTGAAGTTGATGCCAAAGGCGCTGCCCGTAGTGTTCGAGTTGGTAAAGGTCTGGCTGGCAGGCGTGAAATTCCAGTTGGTCCTCGCGGGCGTCAGCGTATAGGTGTCGCTGGCGACGGCGAATTTATCTATCCAGTAAGAGCCGTCAGTGCCCGTGGTCGCCGTGACGGTCTGCGTCGTGCCTTCCTTTTTCAAGGTCAAGCTGATACCGCTGACGCCATCGCCGTAAGCATCCCTGACATAGCCCGTGACGGGATAATAGGCGATTTGGCCGATAATGGGCTGCATGGTCACATTCGCGGTTATCTCGCCGAGCGAGTATGGATTGCTAAATGTATGGCGGCTATCGGTCGCCGACAACATATAGCTGCCCTTGGGCACATTGCTGATGGCAAAGTCTCCGTTGGCATCAGACTGAGCCGTGCGCGGCTGTGCCTGGCTACCCACTGTGACGAGCGTAAGCGTCACGCCGCTGAGGGCCGGGCCGTTGACCGCGCCTTCGACGACATGACCGGAAACAGAGTAGGTCTGCGCGGGGTTGTTGCCTCCGGCTGCTGTGAGCGCGGCGGCGATGTTGAGCTTGCCGAAGCCGAGTTGAGGCGTCCAGCCTGCCGGAGCATAAGAATCATGGTTGGCGTTGGTCGTCAGATAGCTCTTGACCTGCGCGGCGCTGAACGCCGGATTGACTTGCAGCAGGAGGGCCACGCTGCCTGTCGCGACGGGCGTCGCCATCGAAGTGCCGGCCAGACCCGCGTAATGAATGTCGTCAAGAGGAGCGTTATCGCCCGTGCCCGTCGTGCCAAATTGGGAGCTTTCGATGTCAGCCGACCTGGCCGAATAGAGATAATAGCCGGGCGCGCTAATCTCAGGCTTCTGCCTGCCGTCGGCGGTCGGTCCGGGGCTGGTAAAGGGAGCGTAGATGCCTATCGGCTGGCTGGCAGAACGAGTGACGAAAGCGCCGACCGTGATAGCTCCGCGAGCCGTGCCGGGCGAGCCGACAAGGTGTGCGTCGTCAACGTATGGCGAGGCAAAAACGCCGTCATCCACCCAGGCATCGAAATGGCCGCCGCTATTGACGCTCGTACCGTTTAAGGCAAAGCTCCAATTTGTCCCCAGGTTTTCCGCGCCGGGCTTGAAGATGACAAAGAGCGAGCTTTGGTCGTTGGCAGGGTCGCTGTCCTGCTTGTCATCCGTACCGCTGTAGATGGTCAGATAGGTATTGCTCGCGGGCGGGCCGTTAAACGAGCCGGAGCTGAGCTTAGTGCCGTTGGGCAGCGTGACCGTCAGGCCGAATCTATCGTTGTTGGGATAGTAAAGCGTAAAGGATTGCGGAGAAGACTGGGCCGTCAGCGAGAGCGTCAGGTTGCCGCCCGAAGGGACGTTGCCGCTGGCGTGTATACCGGAATTGCCTTCGTTACCCGCGGCGACGCAGATGACGCGGCCAGGCCCTGAGCCGACAATCGCATCAATCGCTTTTTCTTCGGGGTCAGTGCCATCATGCGGGCTTCCGCCGTGGCCGCCGATGCTCATGTTGACGACGAAAGGCTCGCCCAGCTCGCTCGCCTTCTGCTGTATAAATTGGAGCGCGTTGAGAACATCATCCGTGCGGAAGTTATCCTGCCCGTTCGACTGGCGCGAAGCCTTGACGATAACGAGGTCGGCTTCCGGAGCCATACCCGCGTAGACGGTTGAACCTGCGGCCAGCCCGTTTCCGGCGGCAGTCCCTGCGACGTGCGTGCCGTGGCCGTTCCAGTCCTTCTCGTTGACACCGCCTGCGCCCTGCAAAGCCGTGTTGATGTCCGCCTCTGTGTAGAGCCTGCCGACGGGAGCGTTGCCGCCCGGCAATGTGTAGTTCCAGTTCGGGTCAGGCGTTTGAACGCCCGTCATATCAAGCAGGGCCTTGATACGAGTCTGCTTGCCGCCGCTGCCCGGCACTGTAAAGTCCAGGTGTCGAATATCAATTCCCGTATCAACGATGCCGACGACGACTCCCTTGCCAGTCTGCGAGACGACGCGCTGCCCCGCCGCATTATCTATCCCGACAGCCTTTCGCGCGCGGTCATTAAGCGTGTGATAGACGGTCGCCGCCGTCACTTTACGCACGGAAGAGAGCGCCGCCAGTTCCGGCAGCCTCTCAATATCCGTCTCGACGGTGGCAATCTGGCCGACGCGCGTCCCGACAGGAAAACCCGCGGCCTGCAACTCCTCGACGCTCTTGCTTGTCAGCTCAACCAGCACGCCGACAGTATCCCGGCCATCGCGGCCACGCCTGACGCCCGCCAGCTTCGAGAGCCGCGCGACCTCCGAATCCTCGTCGCGTAAGCGGCCTTTGCCCAGAGCCTCCGCGCGGTCATGCTCGGCTGCGCGCCGCACGACCTTTAAGACCTTATCAGCCTTGGCTTCAAAGGCTGCCTCGGAATCCTGCTCGGCCAGCGCCGGAAGATAAAAGATGGAAAAGACGAGCAGAGCCGCCAGTCCCAGGACCAGCGCCAAACGGAAGCGAGAGAGTAGGTGCATAGAGAAATTCAGCCTTAGAAGGTTAAGGGAACTTGAGCGGGAACGAAAAGCACGCGACATCCAGTTTTCTCCTGATAAAAGGTTAGAGGACACCGGAGCATGGCTCGACCCGAAAATCAAGAGCGTTCGGGGAACGCATCAGGTGTCAAAAACAGCCCAAAAAACCGATGTTAGGAATTGTTAGCCAGAAGCTTCGTGGGGGAATCAGGCAAACCATGCATCAGATGCGGGGACAGATAGTTAAGATGCATCTTTCGGGCGATTTTTTCCAGAATTTTGTAACATTTGCAGGCGAGACCGAGAGGGAGACCAAAGCCTGAAGGATCAATGGTTTAAGTGGGAAATAAAGCCCGCGCGAGGCGGGTCGCTGTTGTTAGCGGAAATGCTGTCCGATCTGTTCCGTCCCGAAAGTGCCTATGCCGTTGAGACGGAAGCTGAAGACATAGCGGTTTTCGTGGCGCAGGCCGACATTAAAGTGGAAATATTGAACCGTCACGGCGCAGCAATCCCAGGTATAGCCGAGCGTGGCCGTAGAGCTTCTCAGCGAGCGGCTGCCCCTGCCTCCTCGATTCTGAAAATCGAAGAAGAGTGAGACGCCGCCGTAAAGCCCGCGCTCCTGCGTGCCCAAGAAAAGCGACGGACTCCATTGCGAGCCGCGCAGCGTCCCAGGCTCTTTGCCGCGCGCATCAGCGAAGCGCGCCAGCGAGGGCGAAAGCTCTATCGCACGCGTGTAATAGAAGGTCTGGTAAGCTTGCAAGAGTGCGCGCGTGAGGCCGAAGGTCGAAGACAAAGTGCGCAGCCCCCCGCCCTGCACGTCCAAGTCTGTACGCACATCCGCAAACAGATTCCGGCGTGGACGATACCGCGCCTCTATATTCAAGGGCGAGAAGCGACGCGGGACGCCGCCATAGCTAAAACCTGAAAAGGTGCTGATCGGGTAGAACTGGTTGCGCCTGCCCGGAATCAGCGCCCCGCCAAAATACGGGTCGAAGAAATACTTGCCGCGCACCATAATTGTCAGCGCCTCGTAGGGCTGAAACGAGAGCGGGTTCTTCCGGCCATTGACTTTGGCGGCAGCCGCGCTATTGACGTTCTCGGTCGAGCGCCGCGTAAAGAAGCGATTCGCCAGGCCGAACTCTATCTCGTTGGTGTCGGCAATCGTGTCCGTGTTATCGAAGCGTATGAGGCGCTCGAAATTCGAGTTGCCGCTAATCTTGCGATAGACAAAGTAAGGCTCTATGACATGGCGGAAGAAGAAAGAGCCGTCGCGGTGGCGGAAGTTGCGCGCCAGCGCGGGCGGGCGCACGTCCAGCTCAAACTCGCCGTAGCCGCGCACGACATCTCGGCTCAGGACAAGGCGCGTCGTCGGGTCAATCGAATTTGAATAGTAAGTTCCGCGCAGGCCAGCCGTCGCCGTCACGGACCAGCCGCCCGCGTTGAGTGGAATTTCAAAACGCGGGTGGACATCCAGGCGCTGCACGATGGAAGGCGTGATGACGGGCATCCCGCCTTCCGTCTCAAGATTAAAGAGACCGGCATCCTCGACCGTCTCTTTACGGCTCACGCCTTCCAACCCGCCCTCGAAGGAGAAATAGACCGGCACGCGCTCGAAGTAGCGCAAGGCCGAGGGCCGCTTGTCGAGCGTGATGCTTGGCAGCTCGCGTATACGCACGCGCGAGTTTTCGAGCGAAGTTACTTTCGTCCGCGCCAGAAAGTTAAAGCTGTAGTCTCCGAAATTTTTGTTGACGAAGACCTGCGAGCGCTCTTCGGGCGAGATGGCCTGCTGAATCGTGTCGGAGAAGACCTGCCGGAAAGCCAGGTTGGAGGTGATGTTGACATCCGCGGCGGCGATAAAGCCGTTCGGGAAATAGTGTACGCCGTCAACATAAAAGGTCGAGCCGCCCTGGTCCTGATTCTCCGCGCTCGCCTTTGGACCAAAGATGCGATCCTTGACGGCGTAAAAACCGAAGTTGAGAAACGAGCGCGAGTTGGCGCGCGTCCTGACATCCGCGCCGAGACCAATCCCGCGCCGCGTGTAGATGTCGTTGCGCAGGGTCACATCGGCAGAGCGACCGAGCGTCTGGTAGTAAGCATTCGAGACGCGGAAACCCTTATTGCCGGAGCCGCTGAAGGTCGGCGTCAGAAATCCGGAAGCCCTGTCCTGCCGCTTGATGGAAACCGAAGCGTAAGGCAGATAGACGAGCGGCATGTTCTTGACGCGAAACGTAGGACCTTTGACGCGCACGCGGTCGCCGATCTTAATCTCTGCGCGCTTGGCCCTGAAGCTCCACTTCGGCACGTCGTCCTCGCAGGCAGTAATCAGCGCGTTGATGGCGACGATGGTATCGAGGCTGACCTTCTCCACGCTGTCTGCTGTGAAGTAGATGCGCGTGCCGTCCTGCGTCTGGTTGGTAAATCCCGTCGAGTTGACGAAGAAGCCTGTCTTGGTCCGGTAATTCCATTCGGCGCGCGTGCCGGTGATACGCTGCTGGTCGCCCTGGTCAAAGACAACGTTGCCTTCCGCGATGACCTTATTGGTCGCGTCGTAAACCGTGATCTTGTCTGCCTGCAAACGGTAAGTACCGATGCGCGCGTCAACGTCGCCCTCATAAGTCACGACGCGGGCCGTCTCAGGTCCAGAGACAGTCTGCTTGTCCGCATCCACGCGCAGCTCTTCGATAGAGACTCCGACGTTACCATCCTTGACGGGCAGAGGCTTGCGCACGGGCTGGTCCTGTTGAAGCGGGTTGACGTTGGGCGTGTCCGTGATTGGGTTCGTGACCTTGCGGTCAACGGGGTTGGTCTGCTGCGCAAACACGGCGCGCGGGGCAAAGACACAGAGACAGAGCAACGCGAGAAACGCAAATGCCTTCGGTGTGCGCGAGTTTAAAGAGGAAGCCGAGATGCGCAAAAAGGAGTCGAAACCTCCCGCAGGGCCTTGTCGAAGCGCGCACTCAAACCGAAGTCTCAAACCTGCATCGAGCGAGAGCGCGCCGGATTTCTTTCAAGAGCAAACGGATGCTAACACGAAAGCATAGGAAAGACGAAAAGACGCAAGACGCGTGCATCATCAATCGTCTTTAAACCATAGCGAGGCTAAAGCGTGCGGCGAAGAGCGCGGCGAGGAGTCCGAGCAGGGCGATAAAGATGGTGCGAATAGTTTGGTCCAGACGCGGGCCGCGTCCGGCGCGTGCGAGGACGATGAAGACCGGGAAGATAGTCATCACGTAACGGTCAACTCCCTGCAAGGTGTTGGACGAGAGCGGCACGATCACGGAGAGCAGCGTGTAGAGCGCGAGCGCCCATTCGCGCCGTTTGAGCAAGACGAACCCGCAGGCAAAGGCGAGGATGGCCGAAGCAAAGTTTAAGAGCTTGAAATTCCATGTCGTGACGATGAGGCGAAAATGGACCAGGTAATCATAGAGCGGGCTGAGGAAAAAGCTGTAGCTGCGTCCCCAGGCTGCCTGCGCGTCTTTGAAAGCGAGCGCGTTGCCGGTTAAAAAATGCAGGTAGAGCATAAAGGACAGCAGACCGAGAGGGATGAGCAGCAGGCTCGCGGCCTTCATCTTTAACTTGAATCCGTGTTGCTGCCAGTAAAGCATAGAGAGCGCGGGCAGCAGCAGAATCCCGCCGACGCGCGTCGCGGAAGCCAGCGCGCCGAGCACACAGGCGGTCCACCAGGCATCGCGCCGTGCCGCGTAAAAGCTCCCGACCGTCAAACACAGGAAGAGGGATTCCGTGAGCGGCAGCGAGAAGAAGTAGCTCACGGGAAAAGCCGCCGTGTAAAAGACCGCGCGGTCCGCGCAACCTTCATCGCACCCGAAGGCGAGAGCCGTCTTGTGCAGCAGGATTAGCGCTGCCAGCAAAAAGATATTCGAGAGCGCCATCCCGGTCAGCGGCAGCTCGCCCGTTATCATGCCGCCCAGCCAGAGGACCATCGGATAGAGAGGAAAGTAGGCCCAGGTGTGCTGGCTTTCCGCAGTGAAAGGGCCTCGTTCGTATCCTCCACCCGCGATGCCCATGTACCAGTTGGCGTCCGCCGCCTGCGCCAGTTGGACCAGCTTCTGAGGAATACTTCTCTGGTCCAGCGACAGCTCCGCCTCCTTGACCTGCCTGCCAAAACTCTTGGTCGGAATGGAGAGGTACGCCGTCAGAATAAAGATCGTAAAGACGAGTATTCTCGTCAGCAGAAAGGCGAAGAGAGCCGCGCGGACGCTCTGGTCCAGAGCGATGCTGCGCAGCAGCTTGCGGCCCGGCAGTGATTGTTTGAGGTAGAGCATTTCAATATCGAGCTTGAGCCGAAACGGTCAGTGATGAATGATGAAGTCTGGGCTGAAAGGCTTTTATCTTTCTCTGCCGTCAAAGCAATGCTCTTTTATTCCGCGTTCATCGTTAATACTTGTTCTTTATCGGAGCGGGCGGCTGTCTGCTCTTCTGCTATTATATTTCGGATGGCGTCTGAACAACTGCGTCTGATGATCGTGGCGGGCGAGCCTTCGGGCGACGCGCATGCCGCCGCGCTGGTGCGTGCGCTCGAAGAGCGAGCGCCGCAAGTCGGCTTTGAATTCTTCGGCGCGACCGGCGCTCTGATGCGCGCGGCTGGCGTCCGCTCCGTCGTCCGCTCTGATGACCTGTCGATCATCGGCCTGCTCGAAATCGCGCGCGCTTTGCCGAAATTCTGGCGCGCCTTTCGCGCCCTCAAACGCGCCGCCAGAGAGCAGAGGCCGGATGCTGTGATACTCGTTGACTGGCCCGATTTTAACCTCCGGCTGGCACGCGCCCTGCACCGTCGCGGCCTGCGCATTATCTACTACATCAGCCCTCAGCTCTGGGCCTGGCGCTCCTACCGTGCGCGCAGCCTTCGCCGCGATGTGGACCAACTGCTCGCTATTCTTCCCTTCGAGCCTGAATGGTATGCCGCACGCGACATCAGGCAGGTAGAGTTTGTCGGCCACCCGCTGGCGGGCGAAGTCTGCGCGCGCTATGACCGCGCGGAATTCTGTCGCCGCAACAGGCTGGACCAGTCGCGGCCTATCATCGCGCTCCTGCCGGGCAGCCGCCGCAAAGAACTCGAACGCATCCTCCCGCCGATGCTTGAAGCGGCGCGCCTCATCCACAACGCGCGCCCGGACATCCAGTTCGTCATCCCGCTCGCACGCAATCGAGCACCGTCGGAGGCCGAAGCGATCATCAAACGCGCCAACAGCAACGGCTCTTCAATAGAATCTGCGTTGCGCATCACGCAGCACGAGACGCGCGAGGCGCTCGCGGCATCTGACGCGGCGGCGGTCGCCAGCGGCACGGCCACGCTCGAAGCGGCCATCCTCAATACGCCGCTCGTCATCGTCTACAAGGAATCCACGCTCAACTGGCACGCGCTCGGCAGCCTCATCAAGACAGAGCATTACGGCCTCGTCAACCTCGTCGCGGGCCGCAGGCTCGCCACCGAGCTAATCCAAAACGAATTAAGCGGCGAACGCCTCGCCAAAGAATTACTCGCCCTGCTGGACCAGCAACGCAACGAAGCGATGCGTAGGAGCTTACGCGAAGTGACCGCGCAGCTCGGCACGGGCGGAGCATCAAAGCGCGCCGCAGAGACAATCATCCAGTCAGTTCGCAGATGGAAGAGCTAACACACACCCGACTGTTGTAGTAACTTATAAATGACAAAGCGAAAGCCATTCTTGTTCATCACTCATTTCTCTTCAAGCTTCTTTGCCAGCTCTTTCAACTGCTCGCGCAACTCTTTGACCTCTTCGCGCAGTTGAGGCAGGCGATTGACGTGCGCGTTGATGCGTTTGTATTGATCGAGCGGCTGCACTGGCACGCCCCACCAGACACCCGGACGGACAATCTTGCCCGGCAGCACGCCCGCCTTCGAGCCGATGATGGCTCCGCTCTGCACGCGCGCATGGTCGCCCATCCCGACCTGCCCGCCGATGATGGCATCATCCTCTATCACCGTACTGCCGGAGATGCCCGTCTGCGCGGCGATAACCACGCGCTCGCCAATCTGTACGTTGTGCGCCACCTGGACCAGATTATCAATCTTCGTCGCGCGCCCGATTCTCGTCTGGCCCAGAGCGCCGCGATCAACGCAAGTATGCGCGCCCAACTCAACGTCATCCTCTATGAGAACAGTCCCGCGCTGCGGAAACTTGTGGCGAAAATTATTTTCATCAGGCACGTAGCCGAAGCCGTCCGCGCCGAGGACCACCCCCGCGTGCAGAATGACGCGGTCGCCGAGCGTCACACGGTCGTAAAGCACCACGTTCGGATAAATCAAACAATCGCGGCCCACGCTTGAATCATCGCCGACGATTGTTCCCGCGTGAATCTGTGTCCCAGCGCCGATGCGCGCTCGCTCGCCTATGTTGACGTGTGGACCAATAAAAGCGAGCGCATCAACTTCGGCGCTCGCGGCGATAATCGCGGAAGGGTGAATCGCCGGCGGCCAGCGTTTCGGCGGGTGCAGTATCTCTGCGATAAGGGCGAAGGCGAGCTTGGGCCGCGCCGTTTCGATGCGACAGGCGAAATCCGTCTGCGCGCCCTCCGGCACAATCAAACAGGAAGCGCGGCTGGTCTCGGCCTCCTTCAGTCGCTCGCGGTCTTCGACAAAAGCAATCGCGCCCTCTTCAGCATTCAAGAGGTCCGCGACATTCCTAACTCGAACATTGCCGTCGCCGACCACGCGCCCGCCTACGCTTTGAGCAAGCTCGGCAACCGTTTTCTGTATTGAGTTCATTTTTTATCAGGACCGATTTTTCAAGAGCCGGCTGCTAAAGGACCCGGGCTTCCTCTTCATCACCGAGGCTCAGACGCTCGCGCGTAAAGCCTCTGTCGGATGCGCGTATAAAATCAATCAGGTGAGCTACGTTCTCATCATCAAGCTCTGCCATCCGCGCGAGTGCCTCTGCGAGCGGCAGCGCAGAGCGGAACAATAGTCTGTAAGCATCCTTGAGCACGCGGCGCTCCGCCGCAGAGAATCCTCCACGACGCAGGCCCACAGCGTTTAGCCCGCGCACGCGAGCGGGATTCCCATCCGTCGTCAAGAACGGCAACACATCCTGCACGATCTTCGATTTACCGCCGACCATCGCATAACGCCCGAAGCGCGTGAACTGGTGCGCGCCGACGTTTGAAGCCAGGAAGACATGGTCTTCTACCAGCACGTGCCCGGCGAGCGCCGCCCCGTTGGCAAAGATATTATCGTCTCCGACCAGGCAATTATGCGCGACGTGTACGCCGATCATCAAAAAGTTGCGCGACCCCAGGCGAGTCGCTTTTCCCTCGCCGCTCGCGCGATGGAGCGTAGCCCCTTCACGTATCAGGTTATCGTCGCCGATAAAGAGGCGGCTCGCTTCCCCCTTGAACTTTACGTCCTGCGGCTCGCCTCCTAAAACGGCATGTTCAAAAACCCTGTTGCGGCATCCCAGAGTGGTAAACCGCTTGATGACGGCGTGCGAGGCAATCTCGCAGCCAGCGCCGATTGAGACATCCGCCTCGACAATCGCGTATGGTCCGATGCGCGCATCAGAGGCGATTTCCGCGCGCGCGTCTATCACTGCTGTCGGGTGAATCTTCATCTCTTTGGCATCGGGCCGGTTTCCGAGATAGTACATCTTCAAAACGTGAATCGTAAATCGTCCATCATCAACGGCTGAAATGCTTTTTCCATCAACGCATTAAAGACGCACGTTGGACCTTGTTTCGCCTTGCCTTTACCATTTAATGTCACTATCATGTCTCGTTGCAAAGCTTTGCGCACGAGTCATGTGCCGGGCCGAAGCGAGCCGTCAAAATATTATCTGGCATTTTTATTAGAACGCGCCATCGTGCGCTTATCCTAAAGGAGACGATTCTTGTTTAGCGATCAATTTCGCAGGGGCGAGTCAGGCAAAGCGAAGTTTAGCGGGGTGAGAAGCTCCAAGCTGCTCTCGAGCCTGTCGGGTGTCGCCTGGAAAGCGTTTCAGGCGATCAACACGCGCCTGCCCGAAGGCGAGGCGATCAGGCCTCAGTGGGCGCCCGGCCCGCTCCTCAAATCTTACGAGCGCACGGCTCCGCCGCTAGGGTTTCCACGCGAGACAGACAGCCTCTGCCCGCGCTGCGTCAAGGAAGTGCGCGAATCCGTCATCACGGGCGAGACGACGCTTGAATCCTTGATGAACGAGCACCCGGGCGAGATTAAGGCGCAGATTCTGGAAGTTGACGGACAGGTCATCATGCGTAAGACGTGCCCCAAGCACGGCACGTTTGAAGATGTGATGGCGACCGACCCGGCTTTTCTGGAGAGAATCGAATCGCTCTTTTTCGGCCGAGATTTTCGCGCCGCCGAAGATGCTCACGTACACCGTCACGGCACCTCTACAGTCAAGTACGGTCGCGGCGCGGTTCTCACAGTGGACCTGACCAATCGTTGCAACATGATGTGCAACCCTTGCTTCATGGACGCCAACCAGGTCGGCTATGTTCACGAACCCTCCTTTGAGGATGTCAAGGCCATACTGGATAACGCCGTCTCCTTCAAACCGAAACGACAGATTATCATTCTCTTTTCGGGCGGCGAACCGACGCTCTCGCCCTACTTTCTGGATGCCGTCGCTTATGCGAAGAAGGTCGGCTTCTACAGAATCCTGGCGGCGACCAACGGCATACGCTACGCGGAGGATATAGAGTTTTGCAAGGCTGCCAAGGCGGCGGGCCAGCACGGCGTCTATCTGCAATTCGACGGCGTGAGCGAAGAGAAGAATAAGCACAGGGGCGTCGGCAATCTCTTTGATGTCAAGCTGCGTGCGATTGAGAATCTTGCCAGCGTCGGTATCAAGGTGACGCTCGTGACGACCATCGTCAACACCATCAACAATGATGCCATCGGCCAGATCGTGGAGTTTGCCGCGAAGAATATTGACAAGGTCCAGACGATAGCCTTCCAGCCGGTCTCTTTTACGGGCCGCGATGAAGACGTGCCGGATGAGGTTCGCATCAAGCAGCGTTACACGCTCTCAGGCATGACGCACGACCTTAAGGACCAACTCGGCGGGCGACTCCAACCCTTGCGCGACTGGTTTCCGCTCTCGTCCTATTCGGCCTTTACATCCGTGATGGATATGTTGCAGGGCGCGGACGCGCCCTGGGGCTGGTCCAGTTGTAACTGTCACCCGAACTGCGGCATCTTTACGCTGATGGTCGTCAACCGGCAGACGGGCCAGTTCAAGTCTCTCTTCGATTTCTTCAACTACGAACAGTTTATGCGCGATGTCGCCGTCATCACGGACACGGCGCGCGGCAAAAAGCTTTCATACGCGCAGCTCGCCATGACCATCGTGCGCAACTTCGACCCGGAGCGCGCCCCCGAAGGCTTCCCCGTCTCGCAGATCATGAATCTGTTCAAGCCTTCTTCGACCAACTCCAACTCTGACCGCAACGACCGCATGAAGACGCAGGCCGCGGAAGACCCTGGCGACATCTGGCGCGTGCTCTGCGTCGAGGGCATGTGGTTTCAGGACCTCTTCAACTACGATTTTCGCCGTACAGAGATGTGCGTCATTCCTTACGGCACGCAGGAAGGCGAAATCTCCTTCTGCGCCTACAACACCGGCGTCGGCTGGCGGCAGATCATAGAGAACATGCACAAGACCGCCAACCTGTCCGAATGGTATCAGGAACATGGCCGCCATCCCGTCTACGCCAAAGGCAAGGAAGTGCCCGGCATCAAGAAGGCACGCTCGCTCAGCCTGCCCATCGTCAACGCGATTCTCGCGGAGGATGGCAGCGATAAGCCTGTCGTCACGCCTTACCTCGTCGAAGAGGAAGAGCACACGACCGTTTAAGGCAAGATAGCGGGAACTGCTCCCCTGCTCAGTTCCCGCTCCACACTTTTTCCGCGCCTGCTTTTCATTATCTAAGGAAGAGCGTCATCTAAAACTCGCATCGGACGCGAGCTTGCATCTCTCGCGCGCGAACTCAGCCCGACCAGATTTTCGGAACTGCTTTGACAGGATTGCCGACTTATTAACTCTGACCCGCATCAGGAGACTCTTATGAAAAAGTTTTTCGCCACGGCCCTTTGCATACTCATGATTTCCGCGACCTCTCTGGCCCAGAGCAGCAACCAGTTTATGGTCCGTTATGTCGGCGGCTCTATCGCCAGCACGGTTAAACCTGATGACTGGCATAACGACCTCACGGTCACTTCTGAATTGATTACCTTAAAGCTCAAGGACGGGCAGGAAATCAAGATTGACCCGAAGACCGTCAAGGTCCTGACGCACGGGCGACACGCCAGCCGTCGGATCGGAGCTTACGCCGCTGCTGCCATCATCAGCCCGATCTTTCTTCTCGGCATGCTCAAGAAAAACAAGCAGAATTTCGTCGGCATCGCTTACGAGACGGCGGACGGCAAAAAGCAGGGCATCAACTTGCAGGCCAAGAATGACAAATACAAGGCGCTGCTCACGGCCCTCGAAGGCGTGACGGGCGTCAAGGTTGAAGAGGAAGTGGAAGAGAAGAAGAATAAGAAATAAGCTCTTCTGAGAATTCGGCCTCAGTTCAACATCAGACGAAACTCAAACGGCTCTCAAGCTCTCAAAAGGGCCGGAACAAGTTTTCATCCCTTGTCGCTTATCTCTCATCGCTGCTTGCTGACGGACGCTGTATGTCGCGCAGGCGTGCGACTGTGTCCCTGATGCGTTGGGCGAGTTGTTCTATAGTCTCTACGCGGCGGCGTGCGGATTCGCTCAAGTCTTCGCGCAGGAGAAGCTGCGCCTGTCCGAGAACGCCCGTCAGCGGATTATTAATCTCGTGCCTGACGTGGGCCACCAGGTCCGCTATCTCCGCGAGCTTCGCTTCATACTCTTTAATAACAGCGCGCAGTTGCTCCGTGGCCTGCGCCTCAGTCTTTTCGCGCGGCTCATCATCGGTCATCTAACAGTCCTCCTTACCAAAGGCCGCGCCGTAACTCCTCTTTTTCTCAGCGAGCAGCAGCGTGAGGACAGGAACTTCTTGCCGTTTTGCACGCGGAGGCGGCTCACAGCCCATTGTCTTCGGATGCGACGCATTGAGCAAGCCTGAAATTATCCGTTGAT
>DASWMI010000209.1:0-5714 GCA_036399835.1 Pyrinomonadaceae bacterium
GCACGACCTGACCGGGCACCCATTCCCAGCTCCCCGCGTTGAGCCCCGTTTCCTTCGGGTAATCAAGCCGAAACTGGTGGCGCTTTTCAAACCACTCGGCGGCGGACAGCTTCAACAGCTCCTTGAGCAGTTTCTTGTCCGAGACCAGGACCAGATCAACGGCGATAGGGTTGTTGTTGTTGGCCTGCTGAGCAACATCTACGCGAAGGTCGAGCTTGCTTTCGCCAGAAGCGCCCGGCACGGTATTGCGCACGACTGCCGGGACGCGCTTGCAGGCGGGCAGCCACATTAAAAGAGCCATGGCGCAAACAGATAATAATGCCCTGAAATTTAAGGAACTCGGCTTAAGCATTATTCATCGTTGGATATTTGCAGGCGAGTAAAAAAGCCCCAATCGCAGACTCTACATGGCTGATAGGCGCACCCGGCAACGGGAAGGCTGGCGGGGGAACTAGCAGGACCGTGATGAGCTTGATGAGTTTTCAGCGTCGCCTGACAAATCGCGGCGACTCGTTTGCAAACAGGACCAATAACTCAAGCTTGAACAATCTCAAAGATGCGGAGGCGGGCAAACGCGCTCGCCCTTTCGTTAAGCTGTCCGGCTTGCCAAACACTAAAAAATTATTGATGCGAAAGATCAACCGTCAGAACTCTTGCGATAGTTGCTCGTGTTAAGGGAATCTACAACAGTGAAGAGATTAATGTGATTGGTTATTAAAACACCCCTAAACGCTTGACTCTGGTGGATCGAAGGGAGGTGGCTCTGTTCTCCTTATAACCTGCTGGCCCCTGGTGAAGGATTCTGACGAGGCTTGATTTTTACGTGCGAACACTCTCTAAACGACCGCTAGAGTTCGGACACGATATTCCTGTGGACCAAAATTGTCAACCATTATTTTACTGGACCAGGCCGCACGCGACCCAAGCGCGCCGTCTATCGAGAGCCTTCAGGTCGGCCCATCATGGACGAGATAAGCGGCAGCCTCGATTGGTCCAGAGCATAGACTTCAGCCGCCGGCACTGAGCCGAGCGAGACGCGAAAGGCTGGCGCGTTTGATTGATGCAGGGCCGAGACGAGCGCGCTGTTGCTAAAGTATGTGCGCCCGCGCGCGATGATGAGAAAATCGCCCTCCGCAAACTCTCTCAGCGCCGCGGGGTCTGAGAGCGAAACACAATTCAGGTCGGGGCGGCCCGCGCGCTCGGCGTAGTAGGCCGCGAGCGTCGGCGTTTCGCTCGCAACTCTCGCGCCCGCCCTCGCGCGCCGCGCAATCTCAGACATCAGCCCTCTCATGTAGGCATCATAAAATTCATCCTGCGGAAAATAGTCGCCCGCGCGACGCGCGCCTCCGCCGAGCAGATTTGTGTAGAGCCTGTAATACGGCGCAACGCTCAGAGAGACCCAGAGCGAAGACAACAGGACCAGCGCGGCTAAAGCTGCCGGCATATATCTGCTTGCTTGACGCAGGCCCTTGAGCGTGGTCCACCAGCGCCCAATCGCACGACCGGCGAACTGCACGCCGATGGCCGCCGTGATTAAGACGACGGGCCAGAAGGGTGTTAAGTAGCGCGTGAATTTGCCGCCGACAAAGACGAAAGGCAGAAAGCCTATGATGGTCCAGAAGAGTAAAAAGAAACGCCCGTCGCCGAGCTTGCGGCGAAAGGTCTGCGGCAGTCCGAGGAGAAAGGCCGCGAGCGTCGGCAGCGGCAGCTTGACCGCCATAAAGACGAAGTAAAAATACCAGGGCACGCCCTTGAACCAGTCCATCAGCTTGTGGCTGTAAAGCCTGCCCATAAATTCGTAGCTGTCGTGGCCGAGCCGTTTATAGCTGGCGAAGGTCAACATCTGCCGCCATGTGCCCGGTAACAGAATCGTTAGATTACAAAGCACGAAGGCCGTACACATGACCGCGATGAAGATGAGAAACCGACGCTTGCCCAGACGCCAGCGCGACTCTTTAACGCCCTGGAAGATGTGATAGTAGCTAACGCTGATAGCCAACAGATGCGGCATGTACTTCGATGCCAGCATCGCGCCGAAAGAAGCGGCAGTGGCCCAGTAATAAGGCAAGGGGTTGCCGCTCTCGCTTTCGGCTACGCGTTGCGAGCGGAGCCAGAAGACGTTTGCCAGCAGAAAGAAGAAGAGTAGAAAAGTGTCTTCCTTGGCGATGCGGTTAAAGCTGATGGCGGTCGGGTCTATGGCCCAGAGCGCAGCCGTGATGAGCGCGATTTCGCCGCCGAACAGTTCCGCCGCGACAAGATAAAGCACTACTACTGTGAGCGCACCGAAGATGGTCGAGGGCAGACGCAGCGCCGCTTCGACCGAGACGCGGCAGGCGGCAGGATGAGATGTGGCCAGCGAAGTTTGATTCCATTTCTCTGCGATAATGATGCTCGCCGTTTCCAGTGCTTTCATCAGCAGCGGGTGCTCGCCGTTGGCCGCCGTCAGACCGTGCGCGCGGTAATCCCCGACGGCGGAGAGCTTGTTGAACTCATCTTCGCTCAGCCCCTCTGCGCCGAGGCCGCGTGCGCGCAGGCCGAAGCCCGACAGGACCAGCAGCGTGAGCGCCGCAATCAGCAGCGTGCGACTGATGGAACGCTCGCCGCTCCAGGCAAACAGCTCCGGTCTCAAACCCGCCGTCACGACCCATTCCGACCGAGCAGACAAATCCCCCTGTCTCCTTTCTGCTAGCGCGGCTCGGCTCGCTCTATAAAAGAAGCGAGCGTTGAAAGAAATAGACTGCGCGCCGCGCCGCCGTCGAGCGGGCGCAAGCTTATCTTGATTCAAAGCTGTCAGGCAACACGGAAGCTTTCAGCGGCGGCTCTGCCGAGATAGAAAAATGCTTGCAATTCAAGGTGAAATAGGCCAATATTCGCTCCGTTTTGACCTTTGCTACTCTTCTTCTTCGGCCAGGGTTTGCCGCGAGACCCGAAGGACGAAAAGATTTATCGCCAGTCCTTCACCAGAGATTTCAAACTTCAGAGGTCAGACAGCTCTTACCCGATTGCTCATCTTTAATCACGGATTGAGAGAGTCTTTGACTCGATCCTTTTCCGACCGCGCATGGGCCGTTTGAGACATCCCTGAAAGGAGACCGCATGGCAGCAGAAATCAAGCCAGAGCTACAAACCGGCGCAGGAGTCGCCACCCCGCCACCATTCAGAATAGACGAGAAGCTTCACCAGATACTCTACAGTCCGAAATCCAGACCAACCCTAGAGATGTTGCGTGAGCCGGAAGTTCTGCCAGAGCCTCCGTACCCGATTCACCCCGACCCGCAGCCGATGAGCCGTAAGGAATACCAGATGCTCAATGCCAAGCGCGCCTGGAAGACCTGGGGTTCACCCTATTTCAAATCTCTCTATCATAAAGGCGAGCTGCGGCCCATCATCCCTTATCTCTTTACAGAGTGGAAGTGCAACTACGATTGCCACTACTGCTGGTCCTATAACAACAAGGTCAAGGGGATGACCGAAGATGTCGCCAAGCGCTCGATTGACTGGGTGCATTCAATAGGCTCGCGCGTGCTCGCGCTGATGGGCGGCGAGCCGCTCCTGCGGCCCAACTTCATACACAAGATTGTTTACTATTCGGCGAAGAAGGACATCTTCGTTTACCTGCCGACCAACGGGCGCTTGATGAAGCCGGACGTGGTTGACAGGCTCGGAGACGCAGGCATCGCGACCGTTAATCTCGCCGTTGATTCCGTCAAGGACCGCAAAGCACTCCCGAAGGCTTTAGAGACGATTCGCCCTTACTTCGATTATCTGATTAAGCGCCAGCATCACTACGGCTACACGGTGATGTTCAATATCAACATCACGCGCATCAATATCGAAGATGTCAAGGAACTGACGCTCATCGCCCGCGAGAACGGCATCGCCACCGACTATCACATCAACGAATCACCGATGACCGAGCAGACGCACTTCAAGCATCTCAACGAGAACAGTACCTATCTGACGCCCGATGATTGGTCCAAGGTTGATGACCTGCTCGACTGGCTCGACGACAAGCGCCGCAACGAGGGCTATAAGATGGCTAACCAGTCGAAGCACATGCAGGACATGAAGCAGTTGATGCGCGGCGCAGTGCCGCCCTGGAAATGCCGCGCCGGGCAAAGCTCGCTCATCATACGCACCGACGGAACATTAGCGCCCTGCTTCCCTATGTACTCTGCAACGCACGACTGGGGCACGATTGAGAATCCGAAATTCGAGGCGGACCAGCTAGACGAGATGAAGAAAGAGTGCTCGCAACATTGTCTCTCGACCTGCAACTACATCCTCGCCTATTGCTACGACACCAAGCGCGTCCTCAAGTGGATCATGAAACAGGCCATGCACGGCTTCCGCGGCTCAAGCGATACGATTCAGTAGCTCAATCCAAAGCGCTGCGGTTGATCAATAGCCCACGGCGGGAAGTCGTGGGCTATTGTTGTCTGTCACTTTATTCCAGACCCGTTTGGAAGAGCAGCGCCCGGAGACAATGAGCGGCATGAAGTTTGTCAAAGAGAGCATCATCAGGGCCGAGCCGGAGCGCGTCTTCGCGTTTCACGAACTGCCGGATGCGCTTGAGCGTTTGATGCCGAGCTGGGAGAACTCTCGGCTGGTCCAGCGCGCAGAGAGCCTGCGGCCCGGCTCAGTCTCCATCTTTGAAGCTCGCATCCTCGGTCTCTACACCGCGCGCTGGGTGGCCGAGCATACTCTTTATGACCCGCCGCGTAGGTTTGAAGATGTGATGACGAGCGGCCCGTTTCGCCGCTGGCGTCACAGCCACATCATCCTGCCGCACGCGTCTGGCGCTCTCCTGCGCGACGAGATAGAGTACGAGCCGCCGCTGGGCATACTGGGCCGCATCGCCGCGCCCCTTCTCATTACACGAAGGCTCAAGCGCCTCTTCGATTATCGCCATCGCGTGACGCGAGAATGGTGCGAAGGCGGGGCGCAGGGCATGAGAGGCGGACCTTCGGCCTGAGTTGAAAAAACAACTGCGCGGCTGCTACATTCAACGGGTTTTGATGAGCGCCATTATTCATTCAGCAGAGAGAGCAGCGGAAGCGAGCGCGGCTTCCGTTCTGGACCACCAATTACAGCCCTTCTTCCCTGCCCTCGCGGAGTTTGATTCGACCAAAGCCCTTCAAGCTTCGCAACTCTACGCAGACCTGCGCTCGGAGATCGAGCGCGTCCTGGGCAACGTCGCGCAGGAGAATTTTTCGGACCATCCTTCGGACCAGACTTTGGACCGAACGTCAGGCCACGTGCGACAGGCAACCGGCACGATTCGCGCCACAGCCTGGAACATAGAGCGCGGCATACGCCTGTCCGGCATCATTCAGACGCTCAAAGAGCATCCCGTCATACGCGAAAGCGATCTCTTCCTGCTCACGGAGCTGGATTACGGCATGGCTCGCAGCGGCAACCGCTTCGTCGCGCGCGAGATTGCCGCAGCTCTCAAGCTCGACTACGCCTTTGCGCCCTGCTATCTGGCGCTCAACAAGGGCAGCGGGAGAGAGGCGCACGTCTCCGGCGAGAACACTCTGGCGCTGCACGGCAACGCGCTCTTTTCGCGCTATCCCATCTGCCGCGCGCACTCGCTCGCGCTCCCGAACGGCAAGGACAAGATGAAAGGCAAGGAGAAGCGGCTTGGCTGCCAGCGCGCCGTCATCGCGGACATAGAGCACCCGGCAGGTCTCGTCCGCGCCGTCAGCCTTCAC
>DASWMI010000210.1:0-17372 GCA_036399835.1 Pyrinomonadaceae bacterium
GTGAGTCCCGCGCGGGACTCTCTCTCTGTCTGTCTTTCTCTGCTATTGAATCGCAGAGCTATGGGCCGTCAGTTAGCGGCGGCGTTTGGCAGTCTGACGCGCGCGCGGCTCTGTTTTCGCGTTCTGTTCCAGCGCGGCGAGCCGCTGTTCCATAGTCTTATTAGCAGCGCGCAGCTCGTTCACTTCCGTGCGGAGCTGGTCCACTTCCACTGTCTTCTGCTGCAACTCTGTGGTGCGCTGTTCGAGAGCCTTGACGGCTGCCAGGCTGACACCCGCGAGGTCCTGTACTCCAATCGAGGTGTTGCCCGTGCCGAGACCGAAAGCCTGGAAGAAGTCCTCCGCCATCGGACCCATGTGTCTGACCTGCTGCCCCTCAGAGATGTAGTTCCAGGTCGTGACGGGAATCACTCGCAGGCGAGAGAGCACATCTTCGCCGCTGACGGCGAGGAAATTCTGCTTGGTGTAACGGCTCGAAGTGCAGTTGAAGACGCCCGAGCCTGCGGGCAGGTTGCAGCCCGTCGTGCCGCCCAGGTTAGTGCGAAAGCGGAAGCCGCCTGTGGCGCGCGCGGCAAACTCGTTGTTCGCGGTATTTCTAAAAGTGTCCGCGCTGGCCGTCGCCGAACCGTCGCTCCAGATGAAGGTGCCGCTAAAGCCGTTGTTCGAGGCAAACTTGCCCATCGCGGTCGTGTGGTCCTGGTCAGCCGTCACGTTGTAGCCGATGGCGACCGCCGCCAGGCCGCGGATGTTGAAGCTGTCGGGGTCGCACTTGCCGTTGATGAGTGGTCCACCAGACTGCGCCTTGTTGCCGAAAGCTACGCCGTAGGTATCGCAGACGCGGTTGCCTGCGCCCGCAGAGAACCCGGCAGCGCCCTTTACCTCGTTGCCGCTGCCGAAGGCGATGCTTGAAGTCGAGCGCGCGAAGTTCGTGTCGCCGAAGGCGAAGGCGTAGAGACCTTCGGCGGTTGAGTTGCTGCCGCCCGCCCACGAGAAGAAGCCCACGGTGGCGTCGTCCCACTCATTGTCGGCGTAGCCTGAGCGGAAAGCGCCCTTGTAGCTGTCCCAGGAGGTGCGGTAGCCCTTGCCCTGCATCGGTGAGACGCCGATGCCCAGGTTGCCTGTGGCGACGAAACTCCCGTTCTGAAAGACCTTGAACCAGGCTGGCGTGTGGCCACCGGGGCCGCTGCAACAGGTCGAGCCGCCGCGCAGATTAATCATCGGTGCAGTGCCGTTGGCGTCGCCGACGGAGAGCTGCTCCGCGCCGGGAACGAAGCGCACGAAGTTGGCATCAACGTAAGCTTTGTTGGTCGCATCTGCGGCGTTAACGGGGTTGCCAACATTCGTGACGAGCGCGCCGTTGGCCGAGAGGCCCGCCATAAAGGTGTTCGCGCCGCTCCAAGCGTTCGCCCCGCTGAGCCTCGCGACGTTGCCCGAGAGACGGTTGTCATTGATGCTCGCGGTCGTCGCCGTGTCGTTAATGGCCGTCACGATGCTGTTGCCCGTAGGAGTTGAGCCGCTGCCGCTGGCCGTCGTCATGGTTGTGCCGTCTGCGAAGATGATGCCGTTGCCCGCGCCGCTCAGCTTGATGTTGCCAGCCACTTCAAGCCTCTGCGTCGGCGCAGCCGTGCCGATGCCGATGCGGCCCGCAAAGTCTATGGTCATGCGAAGCTGGTCCGCACCCGTCAGGAATTTGATAGCGCCCTCGCCTGCGCTGGGCGAGGCGACGTTGCCTGCGGAGATAGCAAAGATGCCGCGCTGATTTCCTATGGCCGCGTAGGTGTTGCCACGCAGGGCGAAGTACGGGCCGTTGGCCGCCTGGAACGCCGGAATATTGCCCGCCAGCACGCCCATAGTCTTATCCGTGCCGTTCAGGAAGAGCAGATTGGTATCCGCAGAAGGGCTGGCATTGGCGGTCATCTGAATGTTGTTACCACGGTTGACGATGTTGCTGCCGGATTCCGCGAGCAGCGAATCGCCGATAGTGCCTGTCGCGGGGTCAGTCCACTTGGTCAGCGTGTTGACAGTGCCGCTTCCGGACAGCGTCGAGTTGGTCGCCAGGACGTTGGTATTGGACACTGCCGCGCCTGTTTTAGCAGAAGAGTTCGAGCGCGCTCCCATATCTGCGGCAGACTTCACAACCGTTCCGTCTTCGAGGACGATGCCGCCTCTGGCGCGTATCGTGCCCGCGACATCGAGCGTCGCTTCGGGGTTCTCTGTGCCGATGCCGACGCGCCCGTCAGGTGTCACGCGCATCTGCTCTTTATCCTTTTGAGTGAAGATGTCGCCCGTCCGAAAGGTGAGCGCGCCGCTGGTGCTCGTGACCTGCCCGACCTGCCCGTCATGCGCCGTGACGGTCACCGCGCGCTCTTTACCTTCGAGCAGGATGGTGATGGTCTCTTCGGTCTCAGCGGCTTCGATCTTCTGCGATTGCCTGCTCGCGGCGAGCGCCTGCGATTGCGCAGCGCTCAAGCCTTCCGCCTTCGCGTGTTGCAGCGTGAGCTGGCCCGACTGTAAAGAGATAGTGCCGAGCCTCTGTCTGGTTTTGCCCTGAAAATCTTTGACCGTCAGGACAGAGAGATACGAGCCGTCCGTCATCGGCTGCAGGGCGTCCGAGAGCTTCCAGTCGATGATGGTGCCCTGTCGCGGGCCGGAGTTAAAAATCAGATTGCCCGCAGAGTTGTAGATTTCGAGCCGCATCTGCATGACCGGCGCGGGCGAAGTAAAGCGTATCCCCCCGGATGAAACAGAGGCCGTCACGGCGGGCGTCGTAGATTGCGCGCCCTGTGTCGCCCCCTGGCTCTGGGCCAGCGCGGCAGGGCTGATGAAAAGGGTTAACAAGAGTATCAGGGAGAGTGAATAATATCTGGTAAACATTTCTTATGCTCCTTTGGAATTGAAGGCCAGCGCCTCAATCGCGTTTTCGCCTTCACTGACTAACGCGCATTTTGAAAGGCAAGTGAATCACCGGACCAAAAGGAGCATGAGAGAAAAGCTTTTAAGCGTTTATTTTCAAGGCGGGAAATGGGGGAATGAGTCGTCGGAAGTCGCAGAGGAAACAATGAAGCAGGAAAGATGAACCCGTTCAATCTCGGACGGCGTTGATAAAGTCCGCGAGCAGCCCGTAGGCCGTGCTGCGCAGGTCGGGTTCGTGAGCGATGAGGGTCAGTCCCGGAAGGACATCAAGCTCGAAGTGGACCAGTAGGGAAGTACCGCTCGCGTTGGCGAGCGCATCCGGCGGCGAGACCTGTTCCGGACGGACGGTGGCAATCATCCGGCCTTCGTCCGTGAGGGTTGCGCGGCTGACCAATTTGAAGGCGCGGCCCGCTTCGCGTGCGGCACGCAACATGGCTGGCGTCAGGTCGCGTATGCCCTCTCTCTGGACCTCTTCGGTCTTGAGCGGGACGTTCATCAGGACGTTAGCGAGCGCGCAGACTTTGACGGTTGCGTCCCAGCCGTCAACATCATAACTCGGGTCGGTTTCGGCTATCCCGAGCAGTTGCGCACGCTCGATTCCCTCTTCAAATGTCCGGCCAGCTTCCATCTCTTCGATGACAACGCCTGTCGTGGAATTGAAGATGCCCTTAAAGCCGCGCAGCCCCGCTAGAGGCAGCGCTTCACGAAAGAGCGAAAAGACTGGCAGGCAATCGGCCACCGTTGATTCAAACATAAAGCGGCGGCCAAGCTTCCGGGCCAAAGCGCTCAACTCCTGATAGCCGTGGACGATTGGACCTTTATTGGCAGTGATGACGTGCGCGCCGTGTTCCAATCCCGCGCGTATATAATCAATCGCGGGCTGGCCCGTCTGCGGATTGAGCGAGGTCGTCTCGAACAATACATCAGCCCGCGCAGCCTTGAGCCAATCACGCACGTTGCCGGGCCGGGGTGCAACTTCCGGTCCAGCCTCGCAGCCGAAGAAAGCAGAGAGGCGAAACCCTTCTGGGTCGACCAGCCATCCCCTTCGGCGCGTCGCGATGCCGGTTACGATCCACTCTATGCCATACTGCTCGCGCATCTCTTCTCGCTTCCTCAAGAGCAGATGCGCCAGAGCTTCGCCGACATTGCCGAAACCTAAAAAGCAGAGGTTTAGAGTTTTCATGCGTCTCTCCCGCATGCCATTATCTTGGTCCAGGAGACATCAAGCATAGCTCTCTATCCCATCTTCGTTGACAATCCAGAACCGTTTGCATAATCATCCATGCCGCCAGTTAATCTCTACGGCGGCGTTTCTCAGAGGATATGAAACAATACCACGATCTGCTCAAATCAATCCTGGCGCACGGGCGCGAGCACAGAGACCGGACGGGGGTCGGCACGCTCTCGCATTTCGGTTATCAAACACGCTTCGACCTGCGCAAAGGATTCCCCATCGTTACCACCAAAAAGATTCCCTTTCGCTGGGTGGCCGAAGAACTATTCTGGTTTCTCTCCGGCGATACCAACGAAGCCAGCCTGCGCGAGAGGGGCGTTGACATCTGGGCCGAATGGGCGGATGAAGAGCACACAGCCCGCTTCGGTCGCGCGCAGGGTGATCTTGGACCAATCTACGGTTATCTCTGGCGCTCTTTCGGCGGGCATTATCCCGAGCGCGACGGGGTGGACCAGATCGCGCGTCTGATTGAAAACATCCTGAGAGACCCGAATTCGCGCAGGCTCATCGTCTCCGGCTGGGACCCGCGCGTGAGCGAAGAGGTTGACCTGCCTCCGTGCCACACGCTCTTTCAGTTCAAAGTCGAAGCGGGAAAGACGCTACACTGCCAGCTTTACCAGCGTTCGGCGGATGCCTTTCTGGGCGTGCCCTTTAATATCAGCTCTTACGCGCTACTCACGCAGATGGTCGCGCACGTCTGCGAGCTGGAGGCGGGCGAATTTATCTACACGCTCGGTGATTATCACATCTATCTCAATCACAGGGAGCAGGTCGAGCAGCTTCTTTCCAGGGAGCCTTTGCCGCTCCCGAAGCTTGAAATCATTGACGGGGAGAGACCCTTGCGCGGACTCGGAGGCTTGCTTGAGATGAGCTTTGCGAACCTGAATCTCGTCGGCTACCAGTCTCACAGCAAAATCGCAGCGCCAGTCGCTGTCTGAGAAATCGTGAATAGATGAATTGCTTTTTACATTGACGATTTAAGATTCACGCGTTGACGAAGACATGGCAATTATCGGCATCGTGGCGGTTGATCGAAACGGGGCTATCGGGAAGGGCGGGTCTCTTCCCTGGCATTACTCTGCGGATTTGAGATTCTTCAGGCAGCAGACTATCAAACAGGTCTGCGTCATGGGCCGCAGGACATGGCTCTCGCTCGGAAAGCCTCTCAAAGAGAGGCTCAACATCGTGATGAGCAGAAGCGCCGAGCTTGCCCCACAGGAAAATCTAATCGTGATGCGGGACAGGATTTCGATTCTCTCTCTCAAACAATATCTTGCCTGCGACCTCTTCATCATCGGCGGCGAACAGGTCTTTCGCGCCTTTCTCCCGGACATAGAAAAATGGATCGTGACAGAAGTCCCACTCTCGGTTGAAGACGCGGACACCTTTATGCCCGCGGGCTACCTCGACGGATTCAACCCCACGGAATCCTTGCAGCTTGAGGAAGGCTTGAAGGTGACGTTTTATCAAAGGCAGCGATGATTGATAAAAGGTGAGCTAAAAGAAGGAAGCGCTCTGCTCTTCTTACTCATCGCTGATCGCTCAGTCCGCATCATTTATTTCCTGCTCACGTAAAGGTTCTCTTTAATCCAGAAACGCCAGGGCTTGGCGGCGTACTCTTGAGCGTAGTCAATGCCTATGCGAACGCCCGTGGAGATTTGCGCGGGCCGAAGCTGGCGGCCCGTCTCTTCAATCCAGACTCTCTCGCCGAGCAGATCGGCGCCATCAAAAGTGCGGTCCAGACCGAGCGCGGCGCAGAGCTTGCCGGGGCCGCTGGTCAGCTCGCGCTCAAGCTTGACGGGACGCCGCGCGCGCATCAATTCGATTCCCTCTTCAGGCTCTATGGCGCGGATGAGCACTGCGTGTGGAATAGAGGCGCGGTTCGTGACGACGTTAAACTGGTAGTACATGCCATAGATGAAATAGACGTAAGCCCGGCCTCCGGCTTGAAACATCGTTTCGGTGCGGAGCGTCCGGCGATTATTATAAGCATGAGAGGCGCGGTCTGCCGGTCCCATGTAGGCTTCGGTCTCAACGATCTGGCCGGAGACGCGCCGTCCGTCGGCAGCCGGAACAACCAGCCGCTTGCCCAGCAGTTGGCGCGCGATGAGCAGCGTCCGGCTGCGCGTGTAAAATTCCCTGGGCAGTTTCTTCTTCTTCTCAGACATCTCTTCGAGCCTCTTTCGCTTTCATGGAGAGCGCCAGGCTCTCTTGCAGCATCAGCCAACTCCGGCATCTCGTGATATTATCAGCCATCATGGATGAACAAAGCCTACAGGAAAAGTATGCGCCGGAGAATGCCTGCTTTGGCTGCGGGCCTGCCAACAAGAAAGGTTTGAGGATCAGGAGCTTTGCGCGCGGCGAAGAGGTTGTCTGCGACTGGCAACCCGAAAGGCATCACGAGGCGTATCCCAACATGCTCAATGGCGGCATCATCGGCACGCTGCTCGATTGCCACTCAAACTGGGCCGCCGCGTATCACCTGATGCAGCGCACGGGCGCCAATCATGCGCCCTGCACCGTCACAGCCGATTACCAAGTAAAGCTCCTCAGACCGACTCCGACCAACGACAAAGTGCATCTCGTGGCGCGCGTCGTAGAATCCACGGAAGACCGCGCCGTCGTCGAAGCAGAACTGACGGCGCAGGGGAAATTGTGCGCTACATGTCGCGGCACTTTCGTCGCGGTCAAGCCCGGCCATCCTGCTTATCACAGATGGTAAGAACGCAGTTGTTAAGATGAAGCGCTGTCCTACATGCCAGCGGTCATATCTGGACCAGACGCTCAAATTCTGCCGTGAAGATGGCGCGCGTCTTATCACGGACCCTTTGCTCCCGCTTGAGCCGCAGACCGAAATTTTTGGCCGGACCGATGATGATGAAGAGCCTGCGACCGAAATCTTTAGCTCCGGCACGAGCGGCGCGGCCAGCACCTCCAGAAGCCTGACGCGCCCTGTCCAAAAGCGCGGCCCGCGTCGTAGTAAAGTGATAGACTCGCTCGCCGTCCTGCCGATGACTAATGCCAGCGATGACCCGGAGATCGAATATCTGAGCGACGGGTTGACGGAAAGCCTCATCAATAATCTTTCCAGCGTACACGGGCTGCGCGTCATGGCGCGGGCGACCGTTTTTCGCTACAAGGGCCGCGAGATCGACCCGCAGCAGATCGGGCGCGAGCTTGATGTGCGCGCCGTCGTCACGGGTAGAGTGCTGGTGAGGCAGGAGCGGCTCATCGTCAAGGTGGAGCTGGTCAAGGTAGAGGACGGGTCGCAACTCTGGGGCGAGCATTACAAACGCAGGCTGGAAGACATTTTCGCTATCGAGTCGGAGATGGCCGGAGAGATTGCAGAGAAGCTGCGGCTGAAGCTCAACAGCAAAGCGCGCAAGCGACTGGCGAAACGCTCTACGGAAAACTCCGAGGCTTACCAATCGCTCCTCAAGGGCCGCTACTTTTTCTCCAAGCAGACTGCCGAAGGATTCCAGAAAGCGATAGAGTATTTCGAGCAGGCTCTAACACAAGACCCTGCTTACGCTCTGGCTCACGCAGAGCTGGCGAAGACCTATTACACGCTGCTTTACTTCGGCTATCTACGCCTTGATGAAACGCAGCCCAAGATCGCTGCGGCGCTCAGCAAGGCTCTCTCACTGGACCAGAATCTGGCAGAGGCTCATCTGATTCTCGCCGAGAACAAGTTTCATTACGACTGGGACTGGCAGGCCGCCGAGCGCGAATTCAGGCGTGCGCTCGAACTCAATCCGGGCCACGCGGAAACGCATCTGGTTTACGCCTTTTATCTGGCCGACATGGAACGCTTCGAGGAAGCCATCAACGAAGCCCTGCGTGCGCAGGAGCTTGACCCGCTCTCTTTATTCACGCAGATGGGCGCGGGCTTTATCTTCTCCATCGCTCATCGTGCGGACGAGGCGCTCGAACAGGGCCACAAGCTGCTCGAAATGGAGCCGCACTTCTTCGGCGCTCACTGGCTCGTGGGGATGGCCCATTTCCTCAAAGGCATGTACGAGGAGGCTATCGCGGAGAGCCTCAAGGCGCACGCCCTCGGCGGTGGTCCAATCGTCTTAACCTTTCTGGGATTTCTTTACGGGCTGACAGGCAGGCGCAGCGAAGCTCTCAAGGTCATCGAAGAGCTATCGGAGATGAGAAAGCAGAATTATGTCCCCGCCTCGAATTTTGCGATGGTCTATGCCGGACTCGGCGAGTTGGACCAATCCTTTGAATGGCTGGAAAGAGCCTACCGGGAGCGCAACCCGACCCTTACCTCTCTCAAAGTAAATACGGCCCTCGACCCTTTACGCTCAGACCCGCGCTTTACGCAGATGCTTAGCCGCGTAGGTCTTATCTCACAGCAGCCTGATTGAATAAAGCTTCAAACCTCGCTCGGCTGCGCCAGTTGCGCCTCTCGCAGCCGCCCGCCATAAATGGCGGCTGCGACGGCTTTTGCCCTGAATGCTTCATGCTCTAAAACTGTGGATGCTTTGATGGTTTGAAGCATCCACAGTTTTAGAGCATGGAAAGCTCAGGCGCGTTTGAGCGTGCGCGTTGCAGCTCTCGTGCTCGTCTCGTTGGTTGCCGCCTGCCTGGTCGCTGCGGTCGACTGTCCTTGGCTCGCTTTCATCTTTTCGACGCGCGCAGTGATGCGGCGGTCCAGGTCTGCTATCTGGTCCGGGGTGAGATGATAGATGTTTGACTGGTTGTGATAGAGCTTGGCTCCGGTCACTATGTCCGCGACCTTGAAGCCGTGCTGCTCGGCCTTCTCGATCAACTCTTGAATGGTCATCTGCGGCTGAACGACCGTCAGGCGTGAGGGCTTCTCTTCGAGGACTTCTGGAACTTTGGAGGGCGCGGGGGCTTCCATCGGAAGCTCCGTCCCGTGCTCGCGCTTCATGTGGTCCAGAAAATCTTTAAAGGTCACGTCGCCCGTCATCTCGAAGCCGACCTCAAAGGCAGGGCTGTTGGATTTGACGACCTGGAAGACGCGCACGACCTCGCCGTCGCGCTCTTGCAGCGAGGCTTCGACCATGATGTCCACGAAGTATTCGAGGCCGCTCGCGGTCATCGGCAGGACGCGGCCCACTTCGTTATCCTCTTTGGCTTCCTTACCCTTGGCCGGAATCTGGTCCACTATGACGACAGACTTGCCGCTCTCTATGCAGAGACGACGGAGGACGCCCTGGAGAATCATCTGATCTGCGGCCAGCTCTTCGGCTGAAGGCTGGGCCAGCGGGTCGCCCGTGCGCTCGCGGACAGCCGCGACCACTTCGCTGTGCTTGGCGGAAAAATATGCGGCCCAGGAATCCAGCGCAAAGCAGCCGTAAGCCTGCTCGCGGCCTTCACCGTTCAAGGCCCAGTCTATAAACTCCGGCAACTCGTCCGGGTGCTCTATCTCAAGACCGTCGAAGAGCGTCCCGTTGCCCTTTAACAGGCGCGACTTGCGCTCAACGTCGAAGATGCAGAGGCGGCCCAGGCCAGCGTCTGCCATGCTGCGTACAAAATAACTTTTGCCCACGCCAGCGCCGCCACGAACGGCGATCACCAGTCGCTGCTGCCTCGGACGACGGCTTAGCGGATTAACTTTTGGTCTCTGTGTCATGCCTCTTCTCTCCATTCTTCATGCCGGATAGGCTTGGTTTGTACCCGGCGCTAAAACCAGCGCGCAGGGCAAAGACTCCTCAAAATTCTTCAGAGACCTTCCAGCGGCCTCTCACAATGTGAAACAATGTATCACACTTAGGACAAGAAGTGGAACACTTTTTCACAGATGAAACAAGTTTTTTACGGGTCGGGGATTTTTTTTTGTGATGTGAAGCGTGGATTGGCCGCCGAGGCTGCTTGATGTTTACTAGAGAAGGGTCTGACAGCGGGCGATAAACCGCCATGTGATGCTCAGCCACAGATGGCGAGGCTGGCGGGTCTCCTTACATATGGACGGTTGTGGACCTGAATATTTCTGGACCATCTGCGTGCGGGGCTTTCTGGGGCGCAGCTATTCCGAATTCTGTTTTGTGGCTTTGACCGAGCCGCTGATTTTCTTGCGCGTCGTTTCTCCCGTTTTGAGTACGGGAAGGCCCTGGTCCACATCCGCATGCGGTCTTGGAATGATGTGCGTGGCGACCACTTCCCCGACTCTCGCGGCGGCTGCTGCTCCGGCGTCAACGGCGCTTCTGACAGCCGCCACATCGCCGCGCACAATCGCCGTCACCAGCCCGGCATCAATCTTTTCATAACCTACCAGATGAACGTTGGCAGCCTTGACCATCGCGTCCGCGGCCTCGATCATCGCCACCAGTCCCCTGCATTCGACCATTCCCAGTGCTTCCATTTTCAAGCCCTTCCGCTTAAAGATTTATACAGACTGTTTCACACCGTAGGGGGCTGCGGCACACGCTTCTCTTCAAGCCAACTCAAATCCCTTTGATCTGTTTGACGAGAGGCTTGCTCGCTTCATTTCCCGCCTAGCTTCGTCCCCTTCTAATTTCTCAACGAATGAATCGGCGCGGGGATGCGTCCGCCGCGACGTATAAATTCCGCACTCGAAAACTTGCTGACCGCCATAATCGGCGCTGAGCCGAGGAGACCTCCGAACTCGACCATCTCGCCCACGTCCAGACCCGGCACGGGGATGATGCGCACGGCTGTCGTCTTATTGTTCATCACGCCGATAGCCATCTCGTCTGCGATGATGGCGGCAATCGTCTCGGCAGAAGTCTTGCCCGGCACGGCGACCATATCTATCCCGACGGAGCAGACGCTGGTCCAGGCTTCAAGCTTCTCCAGCGAGAGAGCGCCGATGCGCGCAGCCTCTATCATGCTCGCGTCCTCCGAGACTGGAATAAATGCGCCGCTCATTCCGCCGACGTTGGCCGAGGCCATCGCGCCGCCCTTCTTGACGGCGTCTGTCAAGAGCGCGAGAGCAGCCGTCGTGCCGTGAGTGCCAGCGCGCTCGAATCCCATGCCTTCTATAATGTCGGCCACAGAATCGCCGAGCACGGGCGTCGGCGCAAGACTCAAATCAATAATGCCGAAGGGGAGACCGAGCCTGCGCGCGGCCTCGCGCCCGACCAGCTCGCCCGCACGCGAGAGCTTGAAAGAGAGTTTCTTGATGAGTTCGGCCAGCTCGTGCAGGGGTATCTCGGAGGGCGCATGCTGGACCGCGTGATTGACCACGCCCGGCCCGGAAACGCCGACGTTGATAACGGCCTCCGGCTCGCCTATGCCATGAAATGCTCCAGCCATAAAAGGATTGTCTTCGACGGCGTTGGCGAAGCAGACGAACTTGGCACAGGCCAACCCGCCCTGTTCGCTCGTGCGTCGGGCCATCTCTTTGATGAGCTGGCCGACGAGCGCGACGGCATCCATATTGATGCCGGCCCGCGTCGTGGCGACATTGACGGACGAGCAGAGCCTTTTGGTCGTCGAGAGGGCTTCGGGAATCGAATCCAGAAAATCTCTCTCGACATTGGTCCAGCCCTTGTGGACCAGTGCCGAATAACCGCCGATGAAGTCTACGCCAACTTCGCCCGCGCCCTCGTCAATCGCGCGAGCGAGTAACTGTAGGTCACCGGGCCGAGGCCGTGCGCCTTCGGCGACCATGGAGGCGGGCGTGATTGAAATCCTCTTGTTGGCGATACGCAGGCCCAGCTCTTCGCCGATCTCGTTGACGGTCGGGACCAGACGCGCAGCGACGTGCGTAATCTTCTCGCGCACACGCTCAGCCGTTCTCTCGATTGATTCGCTGGCGCAATCTCGCAGAGAAAGACCGAGCGTCACAGTGCGTATGTCCAGATGCTCCATCTCCGTCATACGCACGGTTTGCAGAATTTCCGCCTGGGTGTATTCCATAAAAAGTAAGCAGTCACAACTGAGCGGGTCGGCTTTTGACTAATGACGGCTGACTGCTTTTATCCTAGAACATGGCTGAGCAAAAGCAGCAACAGGGCGACGATAAAGAGTGCGGCGGCGATGAGCACGAAGCGCAGGCTCGGATCATCTGAAGCTTCGTCGAGGACGGCGGTCGAAGCATGGCGTATCTTCTCCACGCGCGGGGCTATCTTTTCTTCCACCTTATCACGCGCCGCAGCCCTTGCCCTGTGCAGCCGCCCACGCGCCCCGTCGCCCTCAAGCTCTTCAACAGGCGCGCCCTCCGGCGAGAGCTGTTCGCCAGCCGAACTGACCGGCACATCCTGATTATCCTGGACCACAGCTTGTGCAGGATGATGAGCAGCCTGGACGGCGGCCATGACCGGAGCGCCGGGCTGCACCTCCGGCGATGACGGCGGCGGCGCTGCTTCCGCGCCGTCGGCGGCAGCATCCGTACTCGCAGATGCGCCAAGCGGCTTACCACATTGCGGGCAGAAGCTGGCGCGCACGCGAATCGCCGCGCCACACTCTCTGCATCGTCTGGATATTTCAGGCTGCATAAAAATTCAGTGAGAGCCGAGAGATAACGGATGAGAGGATAAATTTTTCTTCCCTCTTGTCGCCTCTCACCTGTGACCCGTCACGCTCTTATATTCTGTGCATGGCATTAAAGAGGTCTTCGCGCTGCGCGTAGATGCGAACGCCAAGTCGCTCGCCTTCGAGACGGAAACGCTCTTTAAGCTCAGCGGCGTTAGCCTCAGCGCCAGACATATCCGCGATGATGACCATCGCAAACTTTCCCTGGACCACTGTCTGGTTGATGTCAATGATGCTGCAACCCACCTCGGCCAGAACCTGCGAGACGGCTGCCACGATGCCCGGGTGGTCCACGCCGAAGACGGAGACGATCAGACGCTGCGCAGAACCCGCTTCGTGAGCTACGCGCTCGCGTGCGCTGGCCCCTGCGCCGCCCCTTACGGCCTCGCCGTTGGCGCTCATGACAGGCTCAACCGAGCGATAAATATCCATCACCAACTGCTCAACCAGACGCTCGTCCGCGCTCGCTCCGAGACGCCCGTAAACCGCACGCGTTATCCTGTAGATCAACTCTTCGTTAGCCATTTTAGACGCGACGACTGGCGAGCGATGAATGATGAGAGGCAAGCTTATCTCTCATCATTCATCGCACATCACTTTCTTCCGTTATCCTGTGATCTTAACTCGTGCGCAGCCTCGCGCAGGTCTTCAGAGAGCGCGTCCTGCAAGTCCATGCGGTCAACAATGCCGACGACAGCCGCTTCGATTGACATATCCTGATCGCCTATGGCCGAGCGCGCGGCCTTGCCGTAAGCGCACATCACGGTTTCGCCGATGCCTGCTCCGAGACGGTCCGCGACGACGACGACATTCTTCGTCGGCTCTTTATCCAGATCGAAGGGATGCACAATCAAAAAACGGACGCCCTCAAGATCGGGCGTCTTCTTTGTGGACCAGACAGTGCCGACGACTTTTCCTAGAAACATAAGAGTCTCAGAGTCTGAGAGTCTGGGGTCTGGAGTCAGAAGACAAAAGCTTTGGGCCTTTGACTCTCAGACTCTGAGACTCCAGACTCTCGGACTCTTTATCATCCTTTTGCGAAGACTTCCGCAGGCTCGCCCATGTCGCGCGCAGAGGGCGTGATGATCGTGCGGGCGTTGACGTAAATCTTTTCGCCTTTCTGAATGGCGCGGCGCACGTCGTCTTCGCTGACGAAATCCACGGCCTTGCGCGCGTTGCCGTTAGTCTGCGCGCCGCCCTGTTGAGACTGTTGAGCGGCGGGCGGCGGCGGCGGCGTTTGTGCAGACGCAGCCGTTGACGCGTGGGAAGCGCCGTTGCCGCCGTTGGTTTCGACAGCAGTTGGCGCGGCTGAAGCCTGCGGCGCAGCATCCGGCCTGTCGTATCTTGTGCCAGCCTCTATGTCCACGACGGGTTGCGAGGGAGCGGGCGACTGCGCAGCGTGAAGCGGCGCGCCTTCAAAGGCCGGCTGGCCGGGCGCGCGATTTGCCAGGAAGCGGTCAACGATGGCCGCTATCTCTTCCCGTTTGATAGCGCCCTGCGAGCCTTGCGCGGAAGATGCGAGCGCGGGCTGTGCGGATTCACGCGCGGCGGCGGCGGGACGCGCGCTCTGGACCGGCCTGGTCTCAAAGGCGACGCGCTTGATGTCCATCAGGTGCAAGGGCGAGACGTTATCGGAAGTCACGTTGCCGCCCCAGGAGCCGCAGCCGAGCGTCATAGAAGGAGGCAGCGCCGTCGAAAAGCCTATCGCGCCGTGTGTCGTCGGCGTATTGACGCAGACGCGCGAGGCCGGCATCTCCTTGCCGTAGGCGACGGCCGCTTCGCGCGAGCGTGTGTGTATGCCCGCGGTGTGGCCCATCCCGCCGTAGCTTAAAACCTCGAAGCAGCGAGCCGCGCCGCGCTCTATTCCGTCTTCAACATAAAAGGCCAGTATCGGCGAGAGCTTTTCCATAGAGAGCGGATAATCGCGCCCGACCCCGCCGACATCAACCATCAGGCAGCGCGTCCCCTGCGGGACACTGAGGCCAGCCATCTTCGCAATCGTTTCGACGGACCTACCGACGATGGCCGGATTTAAAGAACGCTGCGGCGTGGCGACGACCTTCGCCAACTTCTCCGCTTCCGCGGCACTCAGAAAATGAGCGCCCTGCGCCCTGAACTGTTCGCGCACCTCTTTCTCGACCGGAGCATCGCAGACGACGGCCTGCTCCGAAGCGCAGATCGTCCCGTTGTCGAAAGTCTTTCCGGTCAGGATGTCCTGCACGGCCTTTGGCACGTTGGCGGTCCTTTCGATAAAGACCGGAACATTGCCTGGACCAACGCCGAAGGCTGGCTTGCCTGAAGAGTAAGCTGCGCGGACCAATCCTATACCGCCTGTGGCGAGGATGACTGCCGTCTGCTTGTGCTTCATCAAGGCTTCCGTGCCTTCGATGGTCGCCGTCGTCATGCAGCCGATGGCCTCTGCGGGCAGCCCCTCTTTAATCGCCGCCTCGCGCATCACCCTGACAGTCTCGTTGATGCAGCGCGCGGCGGAAGGATGGGGCGAAAGGACTATCGCGTTGCGCGACTTGATGGCGATGAGAACCTTGAAGATAGCCGTCGAGGTCGGGTTGGTTGAAGGGATAATCCCTGCGACGACGCCGCGCGGGCTGGCAATCTCGACCACGTCTTTTGATTCCGAGACGACGCCGACCGTGCGCAGGCCCTTGAAGTAGTTCCAGACATCCTCCGCGGCGAAGCGGTTCTTGACCTCTTTGTCGGCGGGGACTCCGTAGCCTGTCTCTTCGCTCGCCATCTGGCCCAGACGCGCAGCCTCGCGCAGCGCGGCCTTCGCCATTGCCTCGCAGATGCGGTCAATCTTCGCCTGGTCAAAACGCGCCAGTTGAACTTGCGCGCGATGCGCCGCCTCGACCAGATCACGCGCCTGCTGGACAGAGACGAGGTCTTTATCAACAGACATGATGCAACCCCCCTTCGGAAATTTTTGATTTTAGATTTGCGATTTTTGATTGCAGAAAGCTGGGCGGGCAGGCCGCCCCCGCGAAATCGCCAATCGAAAATCTAAGATCGCAAATTCATTTCGCTCTTTCCTTATTATTCTCTCTGGCTCCGGCGGGGAGCGTGCGGCCCTGGTCGCCTTCGCCGAGTTGTGCGCGGCCACCGCCTTGCAGTGCGCGCTCATCGGGGCTGTGGCCCGTGATGCCGTTGTGCGGCAAGACGCGCTCGACCTCTGTGTGCGGGCGCGGGATGACGTGGACGCTAATCAACTCGCCGACGCGACGTGCGGCGGCAGCGCCTGCGTCCGTCGCCGCCTTGACCGCGCCGACATCGCCGCGCACGAAGATCGTCACGTAACCTGCGCCGATATATTCTTTTCCTAAAAGCTGTACGTTGGCGGCCTTGACCATCGCGTCGGCGGCTTCAACGGCTCCGACAAATCCTTTAGTCTCGACCATTCCGAGTGCTTCGAGAGGCATGAGCTGTGATCCTCACTTTTCAGTTGTACAAATTAAAAACGGACTGCTTGTTTTCCGAAGAACGCCCAATCGTAGCCCTCTGCGCCGGAAGAATCAAGAGACGCGCAAACATTTGAGCGAGCAAAAGTTTGACAACATTTCTGGGCACAGGCTATATTTCGGTCAAGGCGCGGAAGCATTTAGGGAATTTTCGATTTTGATTTCGGATTTTAGATTTGGCGCGGCGATAAAATTGAGCCTCAAAGCCGAGCTTGAAATCTCGGCCCTGAAGATTCTCAAACAACTCGTCAATAGCAAATCTGAGATCCAAAATCTAAAATCTAAGCGGGTCGGCCAGATGGTTCAAACTAAAGCCCGGCCCGCCGTGTATAGAGGCCCACCCAAGCACTCCTGAGAGGCGAACGCGGATTGGTGATGGCGACATCCCTTGGAGAACAGTTGCGACTCGCACGCGAGGCGCGCGGCATCTCTCTACGTGAAATCTCTGAGCAGACGCGCATCTCCATGCGATACCTGGAAGCCATAGAGGGCGACGATTACAGACGACTGCCCGGCGGCATCTTTAATAAAAGCTTCGTCAAGGCTTATGCCAGGTATATCGGTTTCAGCGAAACTGAAGCCGTCGAAGAATACCTGCGCACGGCGCGCGAACAGGGGTCGTCCGACGAAGTGGCGACGACTCCGCATCAATCGCACGTCTACACGGACGGCAACTCCGCTCGCTCGCCCTTCATCACGCTCCTGCTGACAGTTCTCATCCTGGCGATTCTCTCGCTCGGCGTTTACGCCGGGCTGCACTGGTATCAACGTCGCGCCGCCAATCCAGCCGCGGGAAATTCCTCGCCCGCCCCGGCTCACAACAGCGGCAACACGAACGCAGGCGCGGCCACCAGCCGTCCGCAGCAAGCTTCTCAGCCCGCCGCCGCGCTTAACGTGCAGATCAAGGCGCGCGGCGAGAAGGTCTGGATTAGAACCCGCCAGGATGATGAGAAGCGCACCGAAGCCACTCTGGCTGCCGAGGAAACCAGGGAGTTTAAGCCCGCGCAAAGCCTGACGATTGAATATTCAAAGGACAAGGTGAGCGCGCTCGAAGTTAACATCAACGGTCGCGCGGCGCGTGTCCCGACCGAGCCAAAGCCCAAGACCATTCTCACAGAGATGGTTATCACGAAGGACAATTACGAGCAGTATCTGCCATAAGCCGACCCTTCTCAATGCTGCGCGGCGGCGCGTCAAGGACGCCTGCGCGCCCGCACGCCGCGCCCGGCAACAAAACGATGCCCCCTGCCCGCCTCCAGCGCGGGCATTTTTTATTTACGAAT
>DASWMI010000211.1:0-21804 GCA_036399835.1 Pyrinomonadaceae bacterium
TGGCCTGTTCAAAATCCTGCTGCGCCTCTTCATCCTTGCCCTGAAGCAGGAGTGCTATCCCGCGATTGGCATAACCGTAGGAGAGGTCCGGTTTGAACTTGATGGCCTGGCTAAAGTCTGCGATAGCGCCTTCGAGGTCCAGTTTCTCCTGCCGCGCCGAGCCGCGATTGAGATAAGCATAAGGGTTTTGCGGCTCGGCTTCGATGGCGCTGTTGTAGTCGGCAATCGCACCTTCCAGGTCGCCGTTCTTCTTTTTGAAGTTGCCGCGATTGAGAAATGGTCCGGCGGCCTTGCCCTGGCTGACGGCGATGGCCGTCTCGTAATCTTCGGAGGCGAGTCCGACATCGCCCCTGGCCTGTCTGGCAGAGCCGCGATTGGCGAAGGCTGCGGCCAACTGCGGGTCAAGCTCCGCCGCCCGGTCGAAATCCGCAATCGCTCCGTCGAGGTCTCCCATCCTGCGTTTGAGCGTCCCGCGATTAAGATAAGCGATGGCATATTTGGGATTAACCTGTAGGGCCTTATCGTAATCAGCCAGCGCGGCGTCCAGCTCGCCCTTGCTCTGGCGCAACTGCGCGCGCCCGATGTAGCTGGCGACGTCGCGCGGCTCAATCTGTATGGCCTTATCAAAGTCTGCGAGCGCGCCGTCAAAGTCTCCGCGATCTTTTTTGGTCAGGGCGCGATTGCTATAGGCGGGCGCAAAAGACTGGTCCAGTTCGATAGCTTTGTTGTGGTCGGCGAGAGCGCCGTCTAAATCCTTCTTCAAGCGCCGCGCGTTGCCGCGGTCCATGTAGGCCAGCGCCAGGCGCGGATTCGCCGCGATGGCTTTGTCAAATTCCGCGATAGCGCCTTCGACATCACGCTGCTGCATACGCTGCACGCCGCGTTTGACAAATTCCCTGGCCGCATCTGAATTCTGCGCCAGCGAGAGCGGAGCAAAAAGGAGCAGCAGGAAAAGCGCAAAAAGGTTTGAATATTTCATGGGCATCTCCTCGGATGAGGGGGAGTTTAGCGATTTCAACTGCGTGGGAGAAATTGAACTTTATGAGGTCGGTTGATGCTTTGTCAAATCGAGCGTCGCGGGTCAATTTGAGATCGAAGATGAACTGTTGATGAAGTCAAAGAGAGAAAAACCGCCAGCCTCTCTTTTGAGAAGCTGGCGGCCCAGACGTCTGGTCCATGTTGTTTATCAGCAAGCGGCGGCGATGGCTTCGTCGAAAATCTCCAGCGCGACATCAACGTTGTCGCGCGTGAGGATGAGCGGCGGCGACCAGCGTATGGTGTTGTAGCCAGCGCCGAGAATAATCAGCCCGCGCTCGTAGCAGCCGCGCTCGACGCGGTCGCGCAGCTCCGGCGCAGCCTTCCCGGATCTTTTATCTTCGACAAACTCCACGCCGAGCATCAGCCCCATCCCGCGCACGTCGCCGATGCAATCGTACTTCTCCATCAGCTTTTCCAGACCCGCCTTGAGATACTCGCCGACCGAGGCCGAGTTGGCGAGCAGCTCGCGCTCAAGCAGCTCTATGGTCTTGAGCGAGGCAGCGAGGGCGACGGGGTTGCCGCCGAAGGTGGAAGCGTGCGCGCCTGGCTTCCAGTCCATCAAGCTGGCACGCGCGACCGTCGCACCCATCGGCAGACCCGACGCGATGCCTTTGGCAAGGCAGATGATGTCGGGCTTCAAATCGTAATGCTCGCAGGCGAACATCTTGCCCGTGCGCCCGAACCCGCTCTGCACTTCGTCAACGATGAGCATAATGCCGTGTTCATCGCAGATGCGGCGCAGGCCCTGCAAGAACTCTTTGGGCGCAGGAACATAACCGCCCTCGCCCTGGACCACTTCGACGACGATGCCCGCGACCTCTTCCGGCGGCGTGGTGGTTTTGAACAAACGCTCTTCAATCCAGGCGAGGCACGCGCTACTGACCCTGGCCGCATCGGTTGGACCACCCGTGAAGGGATCGCGGAAGGCGTTCGGGTATGGCACGTGGACCACATCGAGGAGTTGGCGTTTGAAGCCGCGGCGCTGGGCCACCTTTGATGAAGTCAGCGAGAGCGAGCCAAGGGTACGTCCATGAAAGCTGTTGAAGAAGGCTATAAACTTTTCTCTGCCCGTGGCGTGCATCGCCAGTTTAAGAGCGGTTTCGACGGCTTCGGTCCCGCTGTTGGCGAAATGCGTCTTGGTCGGCGAAGGGACGGGAGTTATCTCGTCCAGCTTGCGCGCCAGCTCCGGCATGTGGCGGTAAAAATAGTCCGTGCCGCACATGTGTATCAGTTGCGCGGCCTGATCCTGTATGGCCTTGACGATTTCCGGGTGGCAGTGGCCTGTGGAGTTGACGGCGACTCCGGCGTTGCAGTCGAGGAAGATATTGCCGTCAACATCTTCGACCCAGACGCCCTGCGCGCGTTCGACAACCAAGTGCCAGTCCGGGCGCGGGTAAGAGGGCGTCACAAACTGCGCGTCGGCGGCGACAATCTCCTGGCCTTTCGGGCCTGGGAGCGTCGCGGTCTTAATCTCCGGTCTTTTCGGGGCGGCGATAGTAGTGGACATTATCTCTCCTTTTTGAATGGCGAGGGGAATAAATCCAGAATCAAAGCGTGCGGCGGCTTTGAGAAAAAGGATGAGAGCAGGGCTAATCGGCGAAGAGGTTGGCGCGCAGGTCGAGCGGGCGCGAATGTGTCCGGGTAGAATTGCTCATGGCGTGAGCAGGCATGTTCGATGACGGATGCAGGATGTTAGTCATGGCTTTCTCGGCTGAGATAACATCTAGCACCCGTCACGAGGGGTTGTCAACGTCCGGTCTCAACGTCTTTTCCAGCGCACGCCGTCTTTCGTGTCTTCGAGTGTGATGCCGCGCTCGGAGAGTTCGTCGCGTATCTCGTCTGCACGCGCAAAGTCGCGGCGGCGGCGCGCTTCCTGCCGCGCGTCAATCAGCGTTTGAATCTCGGCTTCGAGCAGTTGTGCCTCGTCCTGGCCGAAGATGTTGAGCACGGTATCAAAGCGCGCAATCAGATCGAGCAGCTCGCGCTGGTTGTCTTCCAGCAGCGCGTGGCAGGCGATGGCCGTGTTGACTTCGCGCGTCAGGTTGTGGACGGCGGCCAGAGCGACCGAAGTGTTGAGGTCGTCATCAAGACCCGCCTCAAACTCTTCTTGCGCGCGCGCCGTGGCTTGGCGCAACTGCTGGTTTAGCCCCGGCTCTACGCGAGCGCCCTGTAGGCGGGCACGAAAATCCCGCAGCCCTGCGACAGTCTTTTCGGCGGCGCGCAGAGCATCGAAAGTGAAGTTGAGCTGTTTGCGATAGGGCACGCTCAGGAGCAGGTAGCGAATCCCGACGGGCGAATAGCCTTTGGCCGTCAGGTCGCGGAAGGTGTAGTAGTTGCCCTTCGATTTCGACATCGACTCGCCTTCGACCTTGAGATGCTCTGCGTGCAGCCAGTAGCGTACAAACTGCTGGCCGGTCGCGCCCTCGCTCTGTGCAATCTCGTTCTCGTGATGCGGGAAGATGAGGTCTACGCCCCCGACATGAATGTCGAAGGTCTCGCCCAGATACTTCATAGACATGGCAGAGCATTCGATGTGCCAGCCGGGCCGCCCCGTCCCGATCTCTGTCTGCCATGAAGGCTCTCGCTCGCTATCGGGCGCTTTCCAGAGAGCGAAATCGCGCGCGTCCTCCTTCTCGTACTTATCCGTGTCAACGCGCTCGCTCGCGCCCGCGATGTTGCCGGCGAAGTTAATCTTCGAGAGCTTGCCGTATTCCGGGAACGAGCTGATGCGATAGTAGTAAGAGCCTTCGGATTGGTAAGCATGGCCGCGCTCTTGGAGCCGACTGATAATCTGGACCATTTCAGGGATATGACGCGTAGCGCGCGGCACGATGTCAGGGCGCTCGCAGCCCAAGGCGTCGAAATCTTCCCACAACCCTTCGATGTAAGGAGCCGTGTATTCGTCAAGCGTCAGCCCGGCCTCGACCGAGTTAGCGATGATACGGTCTTCCACGTCCGTGATGTTCATCACGTGCGTGACGCGATAGCCTTTGTATTTGAGATGGCGGCGCAGTATGTCCGCGACAATCATTGAGCGGAAATTGCCTATCTGCGCGTGACTCCAGACGGTCGGGCCGCAGAAATAGAAGCCAACTTCGCCTTCACGAAGGGGACGGAATTCCTCTAGTTGGCCGGAAAGTGTGTTGTGGAATTTAAGCATCTGGCTCTCACTATTCTGCTCAATATTTAGAGCGTTCTTTTTCTCTTGACGAATGTTGGCGGGAACAACTGCGAGGGCAGGGCGAGTCTCGCGCGCAGACTGCTTCCCAAACAGGCAGGCGCGATTAAGCCCTGCTGCTACACTCGGTCAAAATCCACTCTAAAGTCTCGGCACGCATAGTGAAAGTCGCGGCCAAAGGTGGCCGCCTGACCTCAAGAAGATAAACGCAAATCGAAATCGGTTCAAGTTAAAAATGGCTGAAGCCAGCGGCCCGCAACAGCCGCTCGCGCGCGCCCTCCCTCAGCATCACACGTCCGGCCCTGTTTGTCACATCTCCGATATAAGTGGCGGGGATGCCGCAGACCGTTTGCGGCAGCCGCCGGAGCTGGCGCGGGCTAACGCTAAAGAGCAGCTCGAAGTCTTCGCCGCCGTCGAGCGCGAGCCGGAGCGGGTCAAGCCCGCGTAGGAAGAGTTGATTGATGAGCGGGTCAAGTGGAATCCGCGCAGCTTCTACGCTCGCTCCGACCCCGCTCTCCCGGCACAGATGCGCGAGGTCTGAAGAGAGGCCGTCGCTCAGGTCAATCATGGCAGAGGCCAGGCGTTCTTCGCCGAGCAGCGCGCCCCACTCGACGCGCGCTTCGGGCGCTAGATGCCGTCGCACGAGTTGTTCCGACGCACGCATCAGGCGCGAGCTTCCCGCGCCCTGCGGTCGAAGCTGAGCGCCGCGCTTGAGCAAGGCGAGGCCCGCAGCCGAGCCGCCGAGCGTGCCCGTCACAAAGAGATGGTCGCCGGGCCGTGCGCCCGAGCGAAGCACAGCGCGCCCGCGCAAGGTTTCGCCGAGCAGGATTGAATCTACGACAACGCGGCGCGGCGTGCGAGAGGTATCGCCGCCGATAAGCGTGACCCCGTGCCTCTCGGCGAGCGCAAAGTAGCCCTCGTAAAACTCTTCGAGAAAGGGCGAGTCCCAGACGGCGCGCGGAAGTCCAATCGAAAGCAGGGACCAGCGAGGCCGCGCGCCCATTGCCGCGACATCCGAAAGCGAGACGGTGAGCGCCCTCCGGCCCAACAATCGCGGCGTGATTCTCTCAAGCAGAAAGTCTATCTCTTCGACCAGCAAGTCCGTCGTGATGACCAACTCGCGCCCGCTCTTTTGACGGATTACAGCCGCATCATCGCCGATACCGGAAAGCAGTGTTGAATGATGAGAGGCGAGCGATAAGCGATGAGCTATAGCGCTGCCGCGGCTTCGGCGGCGGAGCGCTTGCCGCCGGATGCGTTTGATAAAATCAAACTCGCCCTCATCGCTCATCTTTCATCACTCATCACTCATCAGTTATGACTTATCACTGGTGATAGTTTTTAGAGTTTTCGTCGCATCGAATCGAGCGCGGCTTCGATGGTTGCGATGCTGGTCGAGAAGGAGAAGCGCAAGTGGCCTTCGCCGTGCTGGCCGAAGACTATGCCGGGGACTGTCGCGACCTGCGCGCGGTTAAGCAGTAGCTCCGCGGCCTGACGGCTGTCCGTGTGGATACGCGTGCAGTCCGGAAAAGCATAAAAGGCTCCGGCGGGTACGTCGCACACCAGGCCCAACTCGTTGAGGCCCGCGAGCAAAAGGTCTCTACGCCGACGATATTCGGCGCGCATCTGGTCCAGAAAATCGGAGGCGGTCGTCAAGGCCGCGAGCGCGGCCCACTGCGTCGGCGTCGAGACGCCGTTGGAAGAATAGAGTAGAGATTTGCGTAAGCCAGTCATCCAGGGTTCGGTCGCCACCGCGTAGCCTACGCGCCAGCCCGTCATGGCGTAGGATTTCGAGAGCGTAAAGGAAGTGATGGTGCGTTCAAACATGCCTTCGAGCGAAGCTATAGAGACGTGCTCGCCGTCGTAGACGAGGTCTTCATAAGCCTCATCGGCAATCACGAGCAGGTCGTGCTCAATGGCAAACCTGGCGACCTCCTCTGCTTCCTCGCGCGTAAAGACGACGCCGGTCGGATTCTGCGGCGTGTTGTAATAGATGGCGCGCGTGTGGGTCGTCAGATAACGCTTGAGCGTCGCCTGGAATCCATTGCCGCGGGCCTCTTCTGTCGGGACGAGCACGGTCTTGCCACGGCTATGCGCGATGAGGTCTTTAATCGGAGTCCAGAAGGGCGAGAAGACGAGCACTTCATCGTCAGGGTCAATGGTTGACTGGAACGAGCCGAAGAGTCCCTGCATCCCGCCGTTCATGATGATGACATCCTGCTCGCTCGCCTCTATGCGATTACGCTCGCGCAGCTTGTCCGCGATAGCCGCTCTCAATTCAGGAATCCCCGAAGAAGGCGCATAGCGCGTCCTATTCTCTTCGAGCGCGCGAGCCATCGCCGTCTTGATGTAATCGGGCGTGTGGCTAAAAGGCTCGCCGCCTTCAAACTGGTAGACGTTTGAGCCTTCGGCGCGCAACTCCATAATCCGGTTGCGTATCTTGACGATGTCGGAAAAGCCAACCTCGTCAAAGCGCTTCGCCAGGCGGAAAGCAGTTGAAGACGTAGTCACGATAGAGTGTGAACCTCCGGTTGATTTCGTGTGCGTGGGAAAGAATCGGGATTATAGCTTGCGTCTTCGCGCCGCGTCCACCGCCAGAGCAGAGCGCGGCGGATGAGAGGTCAGAGATTTGTCAAAACGGATAGCCGCCTCCCTGTGGAAATCTTAATCTTCTGACTTCTCACCAGACATCTCCGACCGCTCATCTCTATTCTTAACTCGCACGGCGTAAATATAAATATTGACACTATTAGCGGGCGCGAGTAACATTGCCGCTGCGAGTTGTGCCCGTTCATTTCGAGCCACCCGTTTCCACAAAATTCGCGCCACTCTCGTCGCGGACACAGAGTTTCCCTTTTAAGAGAGGTTGTCAGAAAGATGAATCGCGCCGCTGTTGCTATCCCCGAAAAACTCTTCTTTAAGATTGGCGAAGTGTGCGAGATAACGGGCGTGCAGGCGCATGTCCTGCGTTACTGGGAGTCTGAATTTCCGATGCTCGCGCCGCAGAAGAATCGCGCGGGACAGCGTACCTATCGCAAACGCGACGTAGAGATGGCGCTGCGCATTAAAGAGCTGCTCTATGACGACCAGTACACGATTGCCGGGGCGAAGAAGAAGCTGGCGAGCGAGCTGAGAGGCGCGAGTAAGCTCAAGGTCGTCACGCCTGACATGACCGCCTCGCAGTCTGGTCCACAAGCCGCTCCGACGCAGCCCGCACAGCCATCCGCCCAAGCATCTGCGCAGCCATCCGCGACGCAAGAGCAGCGGGCCGCGCAGCTTGCAGGGGAAACCCGCCAGAGCTATGCGCTGCCCGCGGCTGGGACAGCCATCACGGATGATCAGCGCGCTTCCTTGCGCCACCTCGCGGGCCAACTGCGCGACCTGCTGGACATCCTCGACGCCGGTGAAACCGAACGCAAAACGCCCAGACCATAGCTCGCCTCCGATCTTTCATTCACTCGCATCTCTCTCTGGTTTGCTACACGGACGACGCTTGAATCAAGCGGTCGCCATTTGACCAAAATATCTTTTCCGTAAGATACTGGACCGAGCTTTAGACGGGACGTGGCGCAGCCTGGTAGCGCGCACCCTTGGGGTGGGTGAGGCCCCGAGTTCGAATCTCGGCGTCCCGATTACCGAAGGGCTTTCAACTTTGAATAAGTTGAAAGCCCTTCCTGCTCTTATCTTCTCAAAAAGCGAATCTCTTCTGTTTTGAGCGTCAGTCTTGGCTGTGGAAAACTTCTTTCGGGAACTTTTCCCGCCTCCGGTGTGAATCAGTTATGGCAGTTGCCAGTAAAATATTGAGAAGAGAGACGATGCCCCCAAGTAAACATCCGAGCGATGAGGAGCTGCTGAGGCTTATGCTGGCCGGAGACGAGAGCGCCTTCGTCTTGATTTATCGCAGGTGGCAGGGCGGAGTCTATCGCTTTGCGCTTCAGATGAGCGGGTCGGAGTCTGCTGCCGAGGATGTCACGCAAGAGGTCTTTATGGTGTTGATGAGAGAGGCAAATCGGTATGACCCGGAGCGTGGGTCGCTGGCGGCCTATCTCTACGGCATAGCGCGCAACTACGTCCTCAGACATCTACACAAGGAACGCAACGCCGTCCAGCTCGCCGATGAAGAGGAGGACGAGAGCGCCTCAATCTTGCAGCGGCTGGTCTCTGCGGACGACCCGCTCGGCGACCTGACGCGCAGCGAGACGATTGAGTCCGTGCGCATCGCAATCCTCGGGCTGCCAGCGCATTATCGAGAGGTAGTCGTCCTCTGCGAGCTGCACGAGATGAGTTATGCGGAGGCGGCTGAGACGCTCGGATGCGCCGTCGGGACAATTCGCTCGCGGTTGCATCGCGCACGCTCGCTCTTGTTCGACAAGCTGCGCGAGGTGAAGAACGCGGAATCCCCCACACGAAATATCAACTCTGCGAGGTGTTTCGCATGAACTGCCGGAAATTTGAAAAGATTGTTAACGAGCTGGCGCGCGAGCAACTGATGGACGCAGAGGCCAGAGAAGAGGGCCTCGCGCATATCGAAACCTGCCAGCGTTGCGCCGCGCGTCTTTCAGAAGAGCGTGCGCTGACGGCTGGCCTGCGCGCCCTCTCAGCCTCCGAAGCCGGCAAAGAAGCGCCCGCACACATAGAGACCGCCTTGCTCGCGGCTTTCCGTCAGGGGCAGGGCGCAGCCGTGAAGACTGCCGCGAACGCTAATGTCATCGCTCTTCCGCAGAGAAGCGCGCGCCGCTGGCTCTACTGGGCCGGTGCAGCCGCAGCCGCAGCCGCCGTCCTCTTTGTCTTCGCCTTAAATATCTCGCGCGTGCAGCCTGATAACCCGCAGGGAACTCTCGCCAGCAAAGCGACACAGCCCGCGCCTTCCGTTGTACAGCCATCGCCGGAGCGAGGTGCGAATCCTGGCTCGAACGCGCTTGAAGAGATCAAGGATGAGGATGAGCCGCGAGCGATTGAGCAGCACGATGAGCGGCCCGAATACCACTATGCGTCCAACTCTACGCCCGTGCCTCTGCCGCGAGCTTCCGAGAGCGCGGGTCGCAGCTTGGATCCGAGACCCGTCGGGAATATCCCGGCCAAAGCCACGGACGCAGAGATTACAACAGACTTTATGCCGCTCGCCTATGATACGGGCGCGCTCGATAGCGGCCATGTCGTGCGCGTAGAGCTGCCGCGCTCGGCGCTCGTCTCGATGGGTCTGCCGATGAACATGGAGCGCGCCAACGAGCCTGTCAAGGCAGATGTCCTGATGGGCGACGACGGGGTGGCCCGCGCGATACGCTTCGTGCGCTGAGCGCGCGAGCGCCAGAGGAGTTTCCGGTCAAGACGCCGCGACCGACATGAATTTGAGAGCTATGATTTACTTTGTTAAGGAGACGACAGTCATGAGACTTCAACGAAAGCTAGCCGCGCGGCTGGCCTGCCTGCTACTGGTCCTGCTCTGTGGCACGAGCGCTCTGGCACAGCAGACGCAGACACCTGAAAAAGCACCGAAAGCCGAGGGCGGCACTGTGACGGTTGAGCGGAACACGGTTCTGGTCTCTAACCCGTCTACGCCGACACGCGCACAGCAGGAGGTCTGGACCACCACAGGAGCAACAGGCACGGGCGGCTCGACCTTTACCTTCGTCTCTTCCGAGATGAGCTTTGACTTGAAGGTCGTCAAGGGCGCGCCCTATTCGGCTGAAGCCGTGACCGAGACTGTGCAGTTGCTCGCCGACGGCAATCGCATCGTGCGTAAGAACTCCGCCAAAATCTACCGCGATAACGATGGACGCACGCGCCGTGAACAAATGCTGACGGCCATCGGTCCTTATGCGACCTCGGGCGACACGCCGCAGACCATCTTTATCAACGACCCTGTGACGGGCTTCAACTACACACTCGATACGCGCAACCGCTCCGCGCGCAAGTATTCCATGCCACGCTACATGGCTACCTGGCACGTGCCGCAGGGAGAAGTGACGAGGGCCGTGACGACCGTCTATCCGGCGATAGCCGTGGCCGCAGGCGTGCAGGGCAACGTCAAGGTCGTCGTGGACTTGAACGAAGCGGGCGAGGTCACAGCCGCGCGTGTCATCGAAGGCCATCCGCTGCTGCAATCTGCCGCGCTCGACGCCGCCAAGAAACTTCGTTTCAAGCCAATCGTGCGCGACGGCGTGGCGAGCAAATCACAGCTTGATATTCTCTTTAAGTTTGCGCGTGTCGAAAATCCTTCGGTGACTGTCGTTTCAACCGGAGGCAGCGCGGGGACGGCGGCGGCTGTCGCGACAAACCGTGCTCTGGCGGAGTTGCAGGCGATGAGCGCCGTCACGCTGCCTCGCTCTTCGCAGACCGCGGCGGGCGTGCAGGCCCAGAAGCCCGTCACCGAATCGCTCGGCAAGCAGAACATAGAGGGCGTCGAAGCAGAGGGCACGCGCTCGACCGTGACGATTCCGGCGGGCCAGATAGGGAACGAACGCCCGATACAGATCATCAACGAGCGTTGGTATTCACCCGAATTGCAGACGGTCGTCCTGACCAAGCGTATAGACCCGCTCGTCGGCGAGACGACCTACCGGCTGACCAACATCAATCGCGCGGAGCCTGACCGCTCGCTCTTTGAAGTGCCAGCCGATTACAAGATTAAGGAAACCACGGGGAGCAACACGCTCCGCATGAGAACCAGAAAGACAGAGGAAGAGAAGGAGAAGGAGAAGGGGAAGCAGCAACAGTAACACGCTGAATCCGTATCTTGCGGTCAGCAGGAAGGGCTTTCGACCATAAGAGGTTGAAAGCCCTTCTTGTTTATCCGGACCACGCGGTCCGAGTTCGAGCGCGCGCGGGGCATGTAGACGAAGAATTTGTGAGGCTGGCTTAATCCTTCATCTCTGTAATCATGATTTCGGAAGAGAGAGTCTTATGCACAGGGCACTTGTGCGCGATCTCTTGCAGCCGCGCGGATTGTTCTTCGGTTAGCTCGCCCTCTATGGTCATCCGGCGTTCGATGCGGTGAATAAATCTTTCCGTGCTCTGCTCGCATTCGGCGCAGTCTTTGGAGTGAACCCGGCCCTGTCGCAATTCGACCTGGACGCGTTCCAGCGGCCAGCCCTTGCGCCTCGCGTAAAGCGTGACGGTCATGGAGATGCAACCGCCGAGCGCCGCCAGCAGCAGGTCGTAAGGGTTAGGACCTGCGCCATCGCCGCCCAGACTCGCAGGCTCATCAATCAAAAAGCTCTGGCCGTCGCTGAGGCGCACTTCGTTCTGCAAATTTTCGGCGGAAGTAACTATCACATCGCTCATCTTTATGGCCTCCCTTCGAGTCAAGGGTTGTGTGAAGTAAACTGCAAGAGACTGATAAAGGCCGTGCTCCTTTAACCGACTGGTCCACTTGAGGACGCGCCTACCAAATCTGGCAACGCTCTGCTGCGGCGCGCGCCATCGGGTCGCCCTGCTTGCACTGGAAGGCTGCGGCGAAGGCCGGGAAGTTCGAGAGCGAGGCGTTGACCCTGAACTTGGGCAGCGGGTGCGGGTCCGTCTGGACCATCAGGCGCGCGAACTCCGGGCGGACGTTGGTGGCCCAGGAATAGGCGTAGCCGAGAAAGAATCTCTGCTCCGGCGTAAAGCCGTTGATGACGGGCGGGCGCGGCTTGCCTTCGAGGAATTTCTGGAAAGCTGCGTAAGCGATGACCAGCCCGCCCAGGTCCGCGATGGATTCCCCGACGACGAGCTTGCCGTTCATCTTCAATCCCTTTTCAACCTCGAAGCTGTCAAACTGCTTGATGATACAGGCGGCGCGCTCCTGAAAGTTTTTGGCGTCGGCTTCGGTCCACCAGTCTTTGAGATTGCCTTCGGAGTTGAACCTACGGCCCTGGTCGTCAAACCCGTGCGTCATCTCGTGGCCGATGACCGCGCCCATCGCGCCGTAGTTGACCGCATCGTCGTAGGATGCGGAAAAGAATGGCGGCTGCATGATGCCCGCGGGAAAGACAATCTCGTTGATGCGAGGGTTGTAGTAAGCATTGACGGTCGGGGGCGACATGACCCACTCGCTCTTATCCACGGGCCTGCCGACCTTGTTGAGATCGCGGCGGTTCTCAAAGATGCTGGCCGCCATGCGATTGCCCAGGTATGAATGGCGGTCAATCTTGAGCGCGGAGTAGTCGCGCCACTTGTCTGGGTAGCCTATCTTCTTGATAAAGGTGTCGAGCTTGGCGATAGCCTGTTTGCGCGTCGCATCGCTCATCCACCCGAGCGTCGAAAGATCATCGCGCAGCGCCGCGACCAGATTCTGGACCATCAAGAGAGCGCGCCGCTTCGCTTCCGGTGGGAAAGCTTTTTTCACGTAGACCTCTCCGAGCGCCTCGCCCAGAGCATTATCCGTGGCTGCCACGCAACGCTTCCAGCGCGGAAGAATCTCCGTCGTGCCGGTCAGCACGCGCCCGTTGAAGTTGAAATCCTCTTCGACGAATTTCGATGAGAGCGCGGTCGCTGCGGCCCTCAAGAGATGCCAGCGCAGATATGTTTTCCAATCCGCGAGGGGAATGTCTTTGAGCTGCCGGTTGAGGCCCGCAAAAAACTGGGGCTGCCCGACGTTGATGTCTGTCTGCTGGCGTAGGCCGACCGCCGGCAGGTAATCGGACCAGTCGATGTTCGGATAAACAGACTGTAATTGCGCGGGCGTCCTGCGATTGTAGACCTTGTCCGGGTTGCGTCGCTCGACGCGCGGCATCCAGTTTTCGGCCAGCTTCGCTTCGAGCCTGATGACGGTCTGCGCCGCAGCTTCGGCAAGCGAAGGCTCGTCGCCCATCAACTCGAACATACGCGCGATGTGCTTCGCGTATTTGTCGCGTATCTCCCTGGATTTTTCATCGTCCTTAAAATAATACTCGCCCTCCGGCAGACCCAACCCGCCCTGCCAGATTTCCACGATCACTTCGGCGCTGTTCTTCGCGTCCTGCTTCGAGCCGACGAGGAACAAAGCGGGGACTCCGGCCAGATGCAGATGGGCCAACTCCTGCGAGAGACCGCGCATATCCTTCAACTGCTCTACCCGCGCCAGCTCCTGCGCCAGTGGCTTTAAGCCTTCGGCCTCGATCTTCTCGGCGGCCATGCAACTGGCGTAAAAGTCTCCGACCTTCTGCTCGCTGCTGCCTCTCGGGGCGCGCCTATTTCTCGCCGCGGCTTCGAGTATCTGCCGCAGCGCCTCTCGATTCTGGTCCTCCAAAACTTCGCCGACGCCCCAGGTCGCAAAGGCTGCGGGGATGGGATGACGCGAGAGCCAGCCGCCGTTGGCGTACTGGTAAAAATCCTGGCAGGCGTCGGCGCTCTGGTCCAGGTTGGCCGTGAAGTCAATCCCGCCGAGAGCTTGCGCGAAGACGCTCGCGCCCAGAAAAAGCGCGAGCGGTGCGGCCAGCAGTGAGCTGTGGAATCTATTCATCTGGTTGACTCCTTAAAAAGATGGTCGAGCAGGTCCGGCCTTGAGCTTTTGAAGATACGCAACCGCCGCGAGCAGAGTTTCCCAGTCTAAGAGAATTGAGGCCGACTGTCATCAAGCATTTGCTTGTCGGCTTGCAGTCACGCGAGGCGTGCGGCTACACTTGCGGCCAAGTTCAAACAGGACAGTTCCGGATAGCGGAAAACTTTTCCGGCGATTCATCTTCGCCCATCGAGCGAGAGGACCGAGCGCATGAAGATTCATGAATACCAGGGCAAGGATTTGTTAAAGAGATACGGCGTGCCCGTCCCGCGCGGGATCGTGGCGCGCTCGCCCGAAGAGGCTTATCACGCGGCCAAAGAGCTGGGCACGGCGGTCGTCGTCGTCAAGGCGCAGATACACGCTGGCGGGCGCGGCAAGGGCGGCGGCGTCAAGCTGGCAAAGAGCGCGGACGAAGCGCGCGAGATGGCGCGCCAGATGCTCGGCATGAAGCTCGTCACGCATCAGACCGGACCGGAGGGCAGGGAAGTTCGCGTGCTGCTTATCGAAGAGGGCTTGCCGATTGACAGGGAATTTTACCTCGGCATCGTGCTCGACCGGACGACGGGCCGCCCCGTCTTTATGGCATCCTCTGCGGGCGGGATGGACATCGAAGAGGTTGCGGCGCAGACGCCGGAAAAGATTCTCAAGGAAGAGATTGACCCGGCGGTCGGCTTTCGCTCCTTCCAGGCCCGGAAGCTGGCTTTCGGGCTGGGCCTGCCAGCGGATTTGGTTAACCAGGCGGTCAAGTTTATGCAGTCGCTCTACACGGCCTATGAGCAGATGGACGCATCGCTCCTTGAGATTAATCCCTTTCTCTTGACGAAGGACAAGCGGCTCATCGCGCTCGATGCGAAGGTCAATTTCGACGACAACGCGATGTTTCGTCACAAGGATTTTCTGGACCTGCGCGATCTGCACGAAGAAGAGCCGCTGGAGATTGAAGCTTCCAAGTACGACCTCAACTACATCAAACTCGACGGCAACATCGCCTGTATGGTCAACGGCGCGGGGCTGGCGATGGCGACGATGGACATCATCAAGCTGGCGGGTGGCGAGCCTGCCAACTTTCTCGATGTCGGCGGCGGTGCTTCGCAGGAGCGCGTCGAGGCCGCTTTCAGAATCCTGCTCGCGGACGAGCATGTGCGCGCCGTGCTGATTAATATCTTCGGCGGCATCGTGCGCTGCGACATGGTGGCGCGCGGCGTGGTCGGGGCGGCGAATAATCTGGGCGTCAAGGTGCCCGTCGTCGTGCGGCTCGAAGGGACGAACGTCGAAGAGGGCCAGCGCGTGATTAGGGAATCGGGATTAAACTTTACGGTCGCCAGCGGGATGAAGGATGCCGCGGAAAAGGTCGTCTCGCTGGCCGGATAGACGCGAGCGGAGTCTTCCTTGAGATTCCAGCAGAGGGAGGTATCGGAAGATGAGAACGAGAAAGCCGGTCGCCAGCTTGTGTCTCATGCTGGTCCTGAATCTCGCGCTGGCGGCGCAGCCGGGAATCCTTGAGGGCCAGAAGACGGATACGGGAAACGGCGCGCAGAAAATCACGCGCCGTCTGGTCATCAAGGCCAAGCCGAAAGCCGAGTATACGGATGAGGCGAAAAAGAACAGGACGGAAGGCAAGGTCGTGCTGCGCGTGGTCTTTGGCGCTGACGGTCAAATCGGCGAGATAAAACCCGTACACGAATTGCCGTCTGGACTCACGGAGATGGCAATCGAAGCGGCCAGGCGCGTGAAGTTCGAGCCTGAGATGAGAGACGGCCAGCCTGTCTCGAAGACATTAAATCTGGTCTACATCTTTAGATTATAGGGCGTCGGCAGGTCTCTCGAACGGGAGTGTCGCATGTGGCTCAAGTGGCTTGTGCAAATCAGTCGCTTCGGACTGGCGGCGCTCTTTTTGTTCGCCGTCGGAGCGAAGCTTTTTACCCTCAGAGAGTTTGCAGAGAATATAGGCAATCTGGTCGGCTCGCGTTGGTCCTGGCCCGTGACGCTGGCCGTCATCGCGGCTGAGCTACTGGCGGCTCTGCTCCTGCTCTGGCTCGCTACTGTGAGGCTCGGCAGCGCATGTGCCGCGCTCCTGCTCGCGGGCTTCGCCGTCTATGCTCTCTATTATGTTTATGTCTTGCACGGCGAGCCGCTCGAATGCGGCTGCTTTGGGAGGCTCATCGCCAGCCAGCTCGGTGTGACAACGGCGCTGCGCAATCTGGCGCTGCTCGTCCCGGCCCTCCTGGTCTTCTTCGGTTTCCCCTATGCCGGACGAATCAAGCCCGCCCAGGTCGAAAGCCCGGACAATCAATCAACGACCGCCAGCGCCTGAAGCGTTACGGCGCATACGGCTGATTTCGTAGCGCGTATTATCAATCCGCTCCTGCACATCCGGGTGGTCGGAAAAGAGCGTCCCGAGGATGCTCGAATCCGAGCGGCTGAGGCTCTGTAGCTGCTCAAACATCGTCACCATCCCTTCGGGGTTAAAGCCGGCCTTCGGCATCGCGCGCACGCCCAGAAAGTCTGCCTCGCGCTCCTCTTCGCGGCTGTGAACGGCCAGCAGACCGCTCCCGACTATCTGCGCCGCCGTCTTGCCAAGCTCTTCGGCAGTCTCTCCGGCAATCCCTGTGATTGAGCCGACCAGGTCCGCTATCCCGCCGAGCGCCTGCGAGTTTTGCAGCGCCTTCAGGCTATGGCGCGCGACGACGTGGCCGACTTCATGCGAGAGCACGGAGGCCAGCTCGTCGTCGTTGGCGAGCTTTAACAAAGCCGTCGTCACGTAGACATAACCGCCAGGCCCTGAAAAAGCATTAATCTCACGCTCGCGTATGACGTAGAAGCGATAGTTGAGACCGGGCCGCAGGCTCTTGCGCGCCACCATCTGGCCTATGCGACTGACGCGCGGCTGTCCTTCCTGCACAATCTTGTATCGCTTCAAGACCTCTGCGTGAAGCTGAGCGCCAAGCTTTAGCTCGTCGCGCTCGTTGAGCAATCCGGCGTTTGAATAACGCGCGGCGCGAAACTCCGCGTAAGGGTCCGCCTGCACAAAGCGCGCGGCTGAGGTCAGGATAGACGAGCCGACATCAATGATGGCCGGAATGGGCGAGCCTGCTGCCTGCGTCTCGCTGCCTTGCCTTTTCTGCTCCTGTGCGCGGGCGACGTTTGAAGAGGATGAGAGCGGTGCTAAGAGAAACGCCAGTATGATGAGCGTCATCGAGAGCTTGAGCCGTGCGGGGGAATGATTCATTGCTGCTCCTTGTGGCTTGATGAAAATCGAAGTGAACGCGGATTCCCTGTCTTCCTTAACCGAACTGTTCGACAAACCTATCATAAAGCTTAAATGCCTCCGGTCCAACCAGGCCGGATAACAACGCTCTCAAGACGCTTCGGCTCAAAGGCTTTTGCCTGCCAGTGTAGCTTTGCCCTCTTCAATCGAGGATGGCTGTCTGACCTCGTTTATTTCAGAGGCGCGGTGTAGAATCCTGTGCCTGCACTAAGAATCTGTTATCCGGAGGAGGGTCAATGGCGACCATCTCATTTTGGGGCGCTGTCGGAAGCGTGACCGGCTCGAAGTATCTGCTTGAGACCGAAGGAGCGCGCGTGCTGGTCGACTGCGGGATGTTTCAGGGCTTGAAGGAGCTTCGCGAGCGCAACTGGCAGACTCCGCCCTTTGATGCCGCCTCCGTTGATGCCGTACTCATCACGCACGCGCACATAGACCACACGGGCTGGCTGCCGCGACTGGTCCGGCTCGGCTTCAAAGGGCCTGTCTATTGCTCTCGCGGGACGGCGGACCTGGTTAAAATCCTGCTCCCGGATGCCGCGCGGCTGCAAGAGGAGGAGGCCGATTATCGCAACCGCCACAAATTGACAAGGCACGCTCCGGCGCTGCCGCTCTACACGGAAGAGGACGCACGCGCGGCCATAGAGCTGCTTGAGCCTGTCGCCAACACGGGCGAGGCGGTCGAAGTCGCGCGAGGCGTGCATGCCAGCTTTCGCATCGCGGGGCATATCCTCGGCTCAAGCCTCGTGCTGGTCAAGCTTGAGGGAGCGGGCCGCGACGGAACCGGCAGACGCATACTCTTTTCAGGCGACCTGGGCCACTACGACCAGCCCATCATACGCGACCCGGTCAAGCCGCCGACCTGCGATTATCTACTGGTCGAGTCAACCTACGGCGACCGCCTGCACGACCCCGAAGACCCCAAAGACGCGCTCGCACGCATCATCAAAGATGCCGCCGAGCGACACGCGCCGGTCCTCATTCCGGCCTTCGCCATCGGGCGCACGCAGGAGATAGTCTACCTGATACGCGAGCTGGAAGATGAAAAGCTTATCCCTGTCCTGCCGGTGCGCGTGGATTCGCCCATGGCCGCAGCCGCCACGCAAGCCTACAGTAATCGCCAGGAAGAGCAGGACGAAGAGTATGCGAGCGTGCTTGCCGCGCGCAGGCATCCGCTGCGCACACACTCTATGGTCACGGCATCCTCGCGTGAAGAATCGAAAAGGCTGAATCAAGAGACGGGCGCGCGCGTCATCGTCAGCGCTTCCGGGATGATGACGGGCGGGCGCGTCATGCATCACGCGCAGAGAATCCTGCCGGACCCGAACGCGACGATAGTCTTTGTCGGCTATCAGGCTGCCGGCACTGCGGGGCGCAGAATTCTGGACGGCGAAAAGGAAGTCAAGCTGATGGGCGAATGGACTCCCGTGCATTGCCGCATCGAGCGCATCGGCGGCTTTTCGGCGCACGCCGACTGGAAGGAAGTCCTGCGCTGGCTCGAACCGCTGAAATCAACGCCGCCGCGCCGCGCCTTTATCACACACGGCGAGACGGAAGCCGCCGAAGCCATGCGCGACCACATCGTCGAGCGTTACGGCTGGCAGGTCGAAGTGCCGCAGTACGGCGAAAAATTCGAGTTGGAATAAGCGGCTGGTCCGGCATCGGTCCGGCATTGATGACAAAATTGGAAATACGAATCCAGCTTCGAGAAGCGGCAGATGAAAATCTATTTCGCGGGAGCCATTCGCGGCGGGCGCGAGGATTGGTCCAGCTATCTTGAGATCATCGCGCGGCTCGGGGAATACGGAGAGGTGCTGACGGAGCACGTCGGGGATGCCGGGCTGAGCGCAGAGGGCGAGACGGGCGGCGACCGCGAGATACATGATAGAGACCTTGCATGGCTCAGGGAGGCCGATTGCCTGGTGGCCGAAGTGACGGTTCCGAGCCTCGGGGTCGGCTATGAAATCGGTAAGGCGACGGAATGGAAAAAGCCCGTCCTCTGCCTCTTTCGTCCCGCCAATGGGCGCACACTCTCGGCCATGATCGCGGGCAGCCCGCGGGTCTTCGTGCGCGAATACAACAGGCTCGCGGAATTAAAGACAGTCTTCGATGAGTTCTTCGCTGGCCGGGAAATCGAGTGAGATGTCAACGACTTTTTCTGGAAGCTCTGAGGCATGAGCCTTTCATTTTCTAAAACTTCAAACCGCCCGCCGACCAAATATCCGTTCGCTTGGGAGACTGGCGCGGGCGCGTGCTATACTGCGCGGTCAATCTAAAGAAGCCATCGGTAAACGGTAATTCGGTGAGCAACAACAGCATCAAGTCTGTCGTTCGGTGAACTGCTGGCGATAGACTACGGACCACTTCTTAGGAGCCAAAAGCTTTGAGCGTTCTGGTTGATAAAAACACGCGTCTCGTCGTGCAGGGCATCACGGGCAAAGAGGGAACTTTCCATACCAGGCAGATGATTGAGTACGGCACAACCGTGGTCGGCGGGGTCACGCCCGGCAAGGGCGGCACGGAGCATGAAGGCGTCCCTGTCTTCAACACGGTCGCGGATGCTGTCAGGGAAGCCGGAGCGAATGTTTCGGTTATCTACGTGCCGCCGCCCTTTGCGGCTGATGCGATCATGGAGGCCGCGGACGCGGGAGTCGCGCTGGTAGTCTGTATTACGGAGGGCATCCCTGCGCTCGACATGGTGAAGGTCAAGGAATATCTCTCGGATAAAGAGACGCGGCTGATTGGTCCAAACTGTCCGGGCATCATCTCGCCCGGCAAGTGCAAGATCGGCATCATGCCCGGACACATTCACCGCGAAGGACGCATCGGCGTTGTCTCTCGCTCGGGCACGCTGACCTACGAGGCTGTGGGCCAGTTGACGGCGCTCGGTCTGGGCCAGTCAACCGCCATCGGTATCGGCGGCGACCCCATCGTCGGGACGACGCACGTTGACGCGCTCGCGCTCTTTGAGGCTGACGACGAGACGGACGGCATCGTCATGATAGGAGAGATCGGCGGCACTGCCGAAGAGGACGCGGCCGCCTTCGCCGAGGCGAATGTGACGAAGCCCATCGTCGCCTTCATCGCGGGGCAGACTGCTCCGCCCGGACGCCGCATGGGCCACGCGGGCGCGATCATCGCGGGCGGCAAGGGGACTGCGGCGGAAAAGATGAAGGCGCTCGAAGATGCCGGGATACGCGTCGTCAAGTCGCCTGCGGACATCGGGCAAGCGATGCAGGATGCGCTCGGCGCGAAGGCTTCAGCATAAGCGTTAGTTAATTTTGGATTTTGGATTTGAAATCAGGCGGCGTGAAATCACTGGACCGGAAATCGGAAATCGAAAATCCAACATCGCAAATGGAGAACCAGAGTTGGCAGAGCAAACTGGAAAACTGACATTCGGTATTATCAAGCCGGACGCCGTGCGCGCCGGAAAAGTGGGGAATATTCTTCAACGCATCACGGACGACGGCTTCAGGCTGCGCGCCATGAAACTGGTCCACCTGACGCTCGCCGAGGCCGAAGGCTTTTATGATGTGCATCGTGAGCGACCTTTCTTTCCGGAGTTGACACGGTTTATGTCTGGCGGGCCGTGCCTGGTGATGGCGCTGGAAAAGGAGAATGCTGTCAAAGCCTGGCGCGACCTGATGGGCGCGACAGACCCTGCGCAGGCCGCGGAGCATACGCTGCGCAGAGAGTTTGGCAATTCGGTCGGAGAAAACGCCGTCCACGGCTCGGATTCGGAAGAGAATGCGGCGATAGAAATCTCCTATTTTTTCAGCAAGCTTGAGCTGGTTTAGCGTTTCCGTGACCGTCTCATAAACAGCAGGCCGAAGCGAGTCCCTAAAGGCTGAGATGAAACTTTGTCCCACCTGCCAGCGCACCTACACGGACGACTCCATGAAGTTCTGCCTGGAGGACGGCACGCCGCTCGCTGATGCGCCGTCCGGCAGGACCGAACCGGCTGCGACGCTCATCTCTCCTGCTCCCTTGAAGACGGACCCGGCGGCGACCGAAGTGTTGACGGAAGAGGCGCTCGGCTACAAGCCCGCGCGGACGCAACCGGGCCGCCAGCCTGCGGCGACCACTGGTCCAGCGCCCGCCGCGCGCCGCCTCAGCCCGTTGCCCTGGATACTAGCCATCGTCGCCGTGCTCGGTCTCTCAGGCATCGTCGTGGCCTACATCCTGACGCGCACACGCGAGCCGGATAATGCGTTGACGGCGCAGACCGAGACGCCCACGCCGACACCCGCGTCATTGGTCGCCAGCCCGTCCCCTGTGCTCGCCAGCGAGACTACGGGCGTGCAGCAGGAGGAGGCTGCGGCCTCGCCCAATCAGCCCGCGAGCACACCGACGCGGCAGCCGTCTCCCGAGAAGACCGCTGAAAAGCCTTCTCCGACTCCCTTGCAGAAGCCGTCCCCGCTCGCTGCTCCTTCAACCACGCCGAATACTGTTCAGGAAGAGGAAGTCAGACCCAACAGGCGAGGGCCAATCACGGGCGGCGTGCTCAACGGCAAAGCCATCAGCCTGCCAAAGCCGGCCTATCCCGCGATAGCCAAAACTGCGCGCGCCTCCGGCGTTGTCGTCGTGCAGATACTGGTGGATGAAAACGGGAGCGTCATCGCGGCCCGTCCCATCAGCGGTCATCCATTGTTGCGGCAGGCCGCGGCCAGCGCCGCACGGCAGGCTAGATTTACGCCGACCACTCTGGCGGGCCAACCCGTCAAGGTGACGGGCGTCGTGACTTATAACTTTACGCTCGATTAGCGTCTAGCTTTGTGTTCGATGAGTGGACACGGAAATGCTCGCGTTTGCGCCGGAGGATGCGGCGGCGTTAAAATTCTTATCATAGCTCAAGCGGAG
>DASWMI010000212.1:0-16000 GCA_036399835.1 Pyrinomonadaceae bacterium
TCCACCATCCGGCCCACAGAGCGCGTCGTGATGCGCGTTCCCTGGTAGTTGAGAAAGAGGGCGTCTGTCTCGCGCTCTGCGAGCGGCGCATGTTGTAGAAAGTTGTTGCGGACGGTCAGATAATTGAGGAGCGTATGCAGAGCCGGGTCGCCGAAGGGCACGATGCGTTGCTTGCGGCGCTTGCCCGTCACGCGCAGGAGCTTGCCCCTGAAATCTATGTCGCCGATGTCGAGCCGCGTCAACTCTGAGACGCGCACGCCCGTCGCGTAGAGCAGTTCGAGAATCGCGCGGTCGCGTCTGCCGAGGTCCGTTTCGGTATCGGGCGTCTCGATAAAGCGCACGGCGTCTTCGATGGAGAGATGATTCGGGAGCTTCTTTTCCAGTCGCGGCGAGGAGACGAGCTTGGCTGGATTCATCTCGACCACGCCTTCGCGGACGAGGAATTGAAAGAAGGTGCGCAGCGCGGCTAACTTGCGCGCGACCGAAGTCTTCTTCTTCTGCGCCGCGTGCAGGCTCGACAACCACTCGCGAATCGTGATGTGGTCTATCTGCCTGATGTCCACCTCGCGCCGCAACCCCGTCTGCCCGTCCGCGGGCGCAAGATAATCCAGAAACTGCAAGAGGTCGCTCATATAATTGCGCAGCGTATGCTCGCTCACGTTGCGCTCATAACGCAGATGCTCGAAGAACTGTTCCAGAAGCTGTTCAATCATAAGCAGACATTGAGCAAGCAAGGGGTTTGAGTAAAAAAGCAAAAGCGGCGCGGCAAAAACTTTGATTAAAATACTTCGGACCGCGCTCCCTGCCTCTGACCCTTTGACTCGTGCCTCCCTGGCGTGCCTTTCATCAACGTTGTGCGAAGTTGTAGTGAATCACGCCGGAGACTTTGACGGGCTGGCCCGAAAGCACTGTCGGCGAGAACCTGGCCTGACGCGCGGCATCCACGCAGGCTCCGCGCAGCATCGTTGGACCACTAATGGCGCGCGCCGAAACCACTTTACCACTTTCGTCAATCAACACTTCGACAACCACAGTGCCTCCCATCCCCGCGCTTCTGGCGGCCAACGGATAGACTGGCTTGGGCAGATTGACGGCCTTGCCGTTGAGCACCCCGCCGCTCAAGGGAGCTTTCGCTGCGGGCGACTGCGCGGCAGCTTTTGTTTCGGAGGACTTCGATTCAGCGGCTTTTGAATCGGCAACTTTTGAATCGGCAGGCTTCGATTCGGCAGAGCTATTCGCGGACTTTGATTCGACCGGCCTGGCTTCCGCTTCTGCCTGCTTCCGGGCGGGTTTGGATTCCGTAGTTGATTCGGTTTGTGTCGGCGCGGGTGTCTGCGTGGTTGTCTGTCTTGATTCTGCCGTAGGCGACGGCGACGAAGCAGCAACAGCGGGAGGCTGCGTCGAGTTGGGCGCGGATAAATCCCCTCGTCTTCTGTTTGGTCCAGCTCTCTTCTCGCTCACGGCATCGGCTGAATCATCGGTTGGCCCGCGTGGTCCAATTCGCTCACGTCCCCCCGTGTCTCTCTCCGTACTGATGAAAATGGTCGTGCCGTTTGCGTCCTGACTGGACGCGCCCTGCGTCCGGTTGATGCTGTTGTTCAGTTGGGCTGGTCCTTTTCCGACCAGCTCATTTCCGGTATCCGGCAACAACTGCTGCGCGGGTTGAATGGACATCCCCGTCAGCCCCGCCTGTCTCTGGTTCGGCAGCGCGTAGTAACCTTTGCGCGCACGCACGCGCAGGTTCGGACGTGTCGTGACGCGCACGTTGATGATCCGGAAGCGCCCATCGTTGCGATCATCGTTCGGGTAGTAGCTCAAGACGTACTGCTGCGAGAGGTCCGAGGAGATTTGAGCAAAGGCGTTGTCCAGATCATCCGTGTTGCGCGGGATGTAGACAGCGCCGCCGCTCTGCGAGGCAAACTCCTGCATACGGCGCTCGGCTGCCAGGTCGCGCAGGTTAGCATTTTCCAGATAGCCCGTTTGCACGACATAAACCTGGCAGTCCGCGGCCAGCACCCGCTTCAGCGTCGAATCGAAATCAAGATCGCTGATCGTGTCCGCGCCGTCCGAGACGATGACGATGACCTTGCGCCCTTCCGTGTGCGGCTTTAAAAAGAGCGCGGCCTGGACCAGCGTATCGAAGAGGGCGGTCGCGCCTTCAGGCTTCTGGAAACGCTCTATGGTTCGCACCAGCGTTTGGACGTTATTGGTCAGAGGCTGTTCAAGCGTTGGGATGGTTGAGATGGAGAAGATCATGGCCTGGTCTATCGGACGCAGGACGCGTTTGAAAAAGCGTGTCGCAGCCTGTTTTTCAAACTCGCGCGCGGCGACGAGGCTTGAGCTGTTATCAAAGAGCAGCGCCATGCGCACGGGGCTGTCTGCGAATCCAAGCTCGCTGATAGGCTTTGGCTGCCCGTCCACACGCAGCTCGAAATCTTCCAGCTTGAGGTCCGTCACGGCCCTGCCCTGCGTGTCCATGACGGATGCCGGGACGGTCACCAGATTAGAGTTGACGCGGACCACATCTTCAGGCGAGACCTCTTCGCCTTCATCCGTCGGCGCGGGAGTCGGGGTCGGCTTCGGTGTCGGAAGCGGCGGCGCATCGCCCAGCTCTTCAGGAGAATTCGGGACACGCTCGCGCGGCTTCGGAGCAGTTACAAGAATCTTATCCTGCGCGGCGGGGTCCTGCTCGTTGACGCGTTTCGGGCGCGTCGCGGGCGTGCGTTGAGGCTGAGAGGCTCCGGGCTTGGACGGCGGCTTTTGACGCCCTGACTGCGCATTGATTTCGGCAGCCGGAAGCATGAGCGCGAGAATCAATAGCGCGCCCGTCAGAAAGTCTGAGCGATGGCCTATGCTTCGCAAGCAACGGATGATGCTTTGCCAGAACGGGCGACGGCTCAACTGGCGGCGACGGCGCTCTCCTGCGCGCCCGCTTGCGGGAGTGTGTGAAGCCAGGTATTCCATTCTTTTAATGCAAGCTCGACCTGTAGCTGGCGGCGTTCGCGTTTGCGACGCACGCGACGTTTAATCTCTTCGCTGAGAGGCTCAAGCAAAGCGAAAGTGATATTGACGGGCTGGTAGTTTTTCGTCTCGGCGCTGGAGACGTAGCGCGCGAGCGCGCCAATCGCGCTACTCGGCGGAGCCGTGACCGTGTTTAAGCCTCTTGCGAGCCGCGCCGCGTTAAGCCCTGCCAGCCAGCCCGTCGCCACCGATTCGACGTAGCCCTCGACGCCGCTAATCTGCCCCGCGAAAAATATCAGGGGCCGCTCGCGCATCTGCAAAGTAGCTTCGAGCACGCGCGGCGCGTTGATATAAGTATTACGATGAATCTGCCCGAACTGCAAGAACTCCGCCTGCTCAAGCCCGGGAATCATGCGTATCACGCGGGCCTGCTCGCCGTAGCGCAGGTGGTTCTGAAAGCCTACCAGGCTGTAAGCATCCGCCATCAGATTTTCCTGCCTGAGCTGGACCGCCGCATAAGGCTCTCGGCCCGTGCGCGGGTCGCGTAGCCCTACCGGCTTCATTGGTCCATAACGCAGTGTATCGACGCCGCGCCGCGCCAGCTCTTCAATCGGCAGGCATGACTCGAACCAGCGCGTCTCTTCAAAGCGTTGGAGCGGCACGCTCTGAGCTTCAATCAAAGCCTGATAAAAGGCCGCGTACTGCGCTTCATCAAAAGGGCAGTTGAGATAATCGTCGCCGCCCTTGTCGTAACGCGCAGCGCGAAAGGCCACGCTCTCGTCAACCGAATCGGCAGCGATGACGGGCGCAATCGCGTCATAGAAGTAGAGCTGGTCGTCGCCCGTGAGCCTCATAATCTCCGCCGTCAGAGCCTCTGAACAGAGCGGCCCGGCGGCGATGATAGCGATCTCTTCATCGGGAATCGCCGTCATCTCTTCGCGCACGACCTCAATCAGCGGATGCGATTCGATACGCCAGGTGATGTACTCCGCGAACTTCTGGCGGTCAACGGCCAGGGCCGCCCCCGCCGGGACACGCGTCGCCGCCGCAGCCTCCATCACAATCGAGCCTGCGCGCCGCAGCTCTTCCTTCAAAAGATAGGGAGCCGTCCCGGGCTCATCCGATTTCAAAGAATTCGAGCAGACAATCTCCGCCAGCTTGTCAGTCCTGTGCGCAGGCGTACTCCTTTGAGGACGCATCTCAAACAGGCGCACGCGCGCGCCCGCACGCGCAGCCTGCCAGGCGGCCTCGACTCCGGCGAACCCGCCGCCGATGATGACGATCTCTTTCATCAAGAATAATCAGATGTCAGAACGCAGGAGGCCGGATGCTAGTGTTCTCATCGAAGGTCTGCGAACAACTGGTCCAGATAGACTAAGGCTTCTTTTTCTCTTCATTATCCTGCTTTGGTGATTCCAGCTTGTAGCCGCTCGCGTCCGTGCTATAACGTTTGTAGTCGCTGAACTCTCGAACTTCGTTGGCCTCCACGCCTTTGAAGATGAAGACTTTTGCCATCAGGTTGGCCTGCGCGAAGAGTGGCAGCCAGACGCCTTCGGGCAACCGCGTCTGCTCGAAGACAAAGGCGGAGCCTGGGCGTATAGAGGCCAGGAGGCCGCCCGCGATCTTGAAATCCTGCGAGAGACGCGCTTCAAGACGTATGACTTCCTTGTCAACCGGGTCAATCCAGATAACGCCGACGAGCTTTGAGACGATATTCTCGGCCATGTTCGACGGGCGAAAACCCGCGCGCGGTCGAAAGTCGAAGACAACGGCCTCGCGCTCGCCGCGTTTCTCACGGCGCGGCGAGACAAACTCGCAGGCTTTGAGGAAAGTTGTGATGCCGACATCATCACTGTCTTCGTCGGTCTTCTTCTTTTCAGCGCCGCTATTTTTGGCCGCCGCCTCGGCTTCCTTAGCTTTCTTCTTCTCAAGCTCGCGCTCGCGCTTGGCGAGATACTCTTCTATATTCTTGTTCTGCTTCGCAAGTCGTTCAGGCGTGAGCGGCTTGCCGTCCTCGCTAACGAGCTTGTAGATCATCCCGCCGCCTTCGAGCGGGTAGACCTCGTAAACCGTCACCTTCTCTTTTTTAACTTCGCCGCGATCATTAATCTCGCGCTCGGTCCTCTTTTCGACAAACGAATATTCCGAGACGCGCTCGTCTACCTTCTTCTGATTCTGGACCAATTCGCGCAGCAGCGCCGGAATATCCAGAGCCTCCGCGCTCGGCGGGTCAAAGACCCCATCGCTGATGCCGGTGTTAAAGCTGGCCTTTTGCAGCAAGAGCGTCACGGCATCGTCGCCGAGTTGGACATCAACACGGTGCGGCTCAAGCAGACCATTTTCCGCGCGATAATCCGCGAAGCTCATTTTGAGACGGCGTGCTTCGTCCTGGACCTGTAAGAGCAGATGGCTTGAGACGCCGAACCAGTAACGCACGCGCGCGCCGTTACGCGATGAAAACTCCAGGACGTAGGCAGGCTCTCGGCCCGTCTCATCGAGCATCAACGTTCGCGCCAGGATGTTTAGCTTCTTGTAATCAACCAGACGGCTCGCTACAAGCGCCGACTGTAGCTTGGCGTTGTTTCCTGCCGTGTCCGTGAGCGTGCGCAGAAGGCGGTCGCGCCCGCGTTCCCAGGCCGAGCGCCCGTTCGACGCGGCGTTAATCTCGCCCTCCTCTAAGAGCGTATCGGTCCGCACGGAAGCAGGCGCTTTAACACGCACGGTGGCGCGTCCGGCGGGCTGCTCCTTGAGCAAGGCAGCGTATTCGTAAGCCGCGTCCCTGACGGCGGCCTGGCGCTTTTTGCCGCCCGTCGCCTTCAGATACTCGCCTATAATCTTGTCAGGCGCGGGCAGCTTTCTGCTTGGCGCGCGCGCATCTCTTTTCTGCGCCGAGGCTGAGAGACAGCCGAGCGCGAACAATAGAGCGAGCATGATAAAGGCGCTGGACCAATCTTTTCGCGCCGTCTGCGCAAAGCGATTATTTTTGATTCTCAAGGCTCGATTGACTTTCATAAAGGAAGTGAGTTGACCGGGAGAGTAAGCGCCAAGAAGACGCGCACATCGTAACCGATTCCAATGGTTTTTGGAAACCGCGGGTGAGTTGCGTTGTGAGGATTTTTAGAGATGAGCCAAGAACTGTTGAAAGGGCTGCGCAATCAAGAAATCCTGACTGCACAGCCCCTGCTGCTTCACACACATACTCTCTCTCTTTGCGTAGGCGCTGTGGCAATCGCCTCGGTTTCAAGAGGGCTGACCTTCGGTCGTCTTGTTCGCGCCGGAGGGCTGCGAAGCATTGTTCTCATCGCCCTCCGCCACATCATGCGGGACATCCGCATCCATCGCGGCGGCGGACTCTTGCTCCGCCATCACGCCCTCATCATGTTCGCCATGCTTCACGTCTCTCTCTGATGAACCGCCTACGGGCGGCTGTTGACCCTCTCCCTGTTCTGCCATCTTTTCCTCCCTCAGACTCTATCTGTTGACAAGCTAACGCGTCTTCCGGCCAGCGCGCGCTCGACCCCTTTTCCCGCTCGCCTCGCGTGCGCCGCCAGCACGCGCTTGACCGCCCACTCTCTTCGAGCCGGATTTCTTTGCCCCGGACTTTTTTGCTCCAGACTTTTTCGCGCCGGCCCGCTTTGCTCCGGCCTTTCCGGCTGCGCTCTTTTTAGAGCTACCGCCAGCTCCCTTTTTCGCTGCGCCGCTCTTCTTCGCGCCACCTTTCTTCGCAGCAACTTTTCCGGCCGTGCCTTTTTTCGCGGCGCCCTTCTTCGCGGCCTTTCCGGCAGGAGCCTTCTTTGCCGCGCCGCTCTTTCCGGCTGCGCGAGATTTCGCTGGACCAGCCTCGCGCAGGCGCTGAGCGCTCTTGCCGGATGATTGGGCCGCGGTGCGTGCACCCGGCTGGACCGGATGAACACCGGAGACAGTAGCCCCCTTCTCTTTTCTGCGTTGCGCTTCTTCGCGCGCCTCCTGCATCATGCGTGCGATGCGCTCGGCCTCTGTTTCGGGCGCAGCCGCTCCGGCTTCGTCTTCACGCTGGCTGCGCTCGCCTTCCTGCTGCTCAAAGCGCTGGCGCTCTTCCTCCGTCATCGCGCCCTTATTCTGGTTGAACTCGAATTCGTTGAGAAAGCCTCCGCCAATCTTGTACTGGTCCTGCACCTCTGCTCGATCTTTGGGCATCTCGACACTCGTCCTTTCATGCTAAGCACGCCAGCTTGACACCGCGCGCGACCCGTTCGTATATTGTGGCTTGCATAGATTAAGCCACCTTAGCTCAGTTGGTAGAGCACCTGATTCGTAATTAGGGGGTCGTCAGTTCAAGTCTGACAGGTGGCTCCATTTTTTTTGCCGTCTGGCTGCCCATCAGTTATACGGCAAACTTCCTTGAGCTTCAAATCCCGGCCAGTAATTTCAGCACCTTCAAAGGCTAAAATAACGCCTCCTTTATCTTTGTCAAAGACGGATTCCAAGCGCCCGCCCTCATCAATTCAGTTTGAGAGATAATTCTTTATCTTGATTGCTATCGGTCAGGTTAACGCGAGGCCGACAAAATTCTGAAAAATCGCACCTTCCCTTTATTTTCTTCAATTTACAAATTCGCTGCCGCCTGGCACGCGATTAGCTTATGAGTTTGCGGTCAACCCTCTCTGTTGGGTCTGTCATTTGATAGGGAGGTGGTCGCCGGGAAGAGCCTTTCCCGGAACACGTGCGGGCGCGCACTCAGCAGCCCGACTTCTCAAGGTTCTTGACCGTGACCGATGACAGCAGGGTGAATTACTCGCTTTTCAAACACCTGCCGCGAGAAAGAAGGGAGCCTGATGAGCTTTCAATACCCTGCCGAAAACGGTGCGTCCGACAGCACACATGTGGTGCTTCAGACGTTTAAGCATAATCGGATAGTTGAAGATATGACGATCAGCACGAGAAGATTGCTCGCCGGCGAAGAGACCGAGGTTCTGAGGTTTCTTAATCGCCAGCCGCTCAAGAACGTGCAGATGCTCGGGCTGATTAAAGATCATGGGCTGGAGCATCCGGCCAATCGTGGGACATTCTATGGATGCTTCGAGGCCGGACGATTAATCTGCGTCGCGCTTCTGGGCCACTGCGTTTTTCTGGACGGCCCGCTCGAAGCCATAGAGGCTTTAGCACGCACCGCCGGACCCTCGCACCATCCCGATATTCATGTCGTGCTGGGAGATATAGAGCAAGTTAAAGCCTTTGACCTGGCGCTCCGGCAGCCGACTCAGCCCTCAACCATCAAGCGCGATGAATCGCAATGCCTCTTCGTCGTTAACGAGACCAGCCAGGATGCCGTCAAGCTTGAAGGATTGAAGCTCGCGCAGGTTGAGGAGCTGGATGAGATTACGCGTCTACATGCCTGGGCGTGTTTTGAAGAATATGGCATCAACCCGCTCTTAAGCGACCCGGTAGGATTCACCCGGCGTGTTCTCGCACGAATTGAAAAGAAGCGGACATGGATTCTACGCAAAGACGAACGCATTATCTTCAAGGCAGACATCGCCGCTCAAACGGACGAGGCCGCATATCTTGAAGCAATCTGGACCAGGCCCGAGATGCGCAGGACCGGCGTCGGCAGCCGCGCTTTGAGGGATGTTTGCCAGCGCCTGCTCAGCCAACATAGCGTCGTCTGCCTGCTCGCGGATGCGTTTGAAGACCACCTCATTACCTTTTATCAACGTATCGGATTTGAAGTGCTCTTCCGCTATGGGCTGGTCCGGTATAGCAGTTAGAGCCAAATATTGCTCTTCTCAGGCTGACATAATTTGTCAGTCAGAAAGATAACAGCCGCTCCCCTTTCCGGCGGCCCTGAATTTCCCAGGGAAACAGAAAGATTCGCAGCTTGCCCCGACGGCGGCATAGCGATTGCCGTAGGACGGGGTTGTGTTCAGACTCCGAAAAGAGTCTGGTCCAGTTTCGACCCCGCACCAACTCTCAAGCAGTAATCTGGTCCACCCTCAATAGATTTTATGGAAGCCGTCGCCAGGCAGCGTCAGGCCAAAACTGTTATCTGGTCCGTGATCTTTCTCGGCGCGGCCTGTTTTGCGTTCTCCGCAAGTCGCCCCTCGCCCGCCCTGCAGGATATACACTTCTGGCTCTTAGCCTTAATCACGATCTGCATCGGGCCGCGATGCAGCGTCAAAATCCCTCGCGTCAAGAGCCAGATTACCATCTCCGAGACTTTCATCTTTCTCTCGATGCTCGTCTTTGATGGAGAGGCGGCTATTCTGCTGGCAACGGTCGAAGGTTTTTGTACTTCGCTGCGGATCAGCAAGAAGAATCTGAACCACCTCTTTAACGCGAGTGTGCTGGCCGTCTCCTACAGCCTCACGGTCTGGACCTTGCGCTTTCTCTTTGGCTCAATCGTCACTCTCCCGCACAGCCGCAATCCTGCCATCTTTATCTCGGCCATCTGCGTGATGTCCGTCATGCAGTATGTCGGCAACTCCGGTTTGATCGCGCTCTGCGTCGCGCTCAGGGCCGGTCAACCTCTCTGGCACACCTGGCGGCAAAATTATCTCTATACCTCGCTCACCTATATCGCGGGCGCTTCGGCTGCGGCCATCATCACCAAGCTGGTCTGGGCCGTCGGCTTCTACGTCGTCGTCGCCACCACTCCCATCATCGGCATCGTCTACTTCACTTACTACTTCTACCTCAAGAACGCCGAAACGCAGGCCAAGCAGGTTGAGCAGGCCCAGTGTCATATCGAAGAGCTTTCGCGCCATATCGCCGAGCAGGAACGCATCAGCCTCGAATTGCAGCAAAGCAAGGAACATTTTCGTCACGCAGCCTTTCATGATGCGCTCACGGGGCTGCCCAACCGCGCACTCCTGACAGACCACCTCAAGCTCGCCATCGAGCGTGCCAAGCGGCGCACGGACCACTACTTTGCCATCCTCTTTATAGACCTCGACCGCTTCAAGAACATCAACGATAGTCTCGGCCACAGCACCGGCGACAAGCTCCTCATCGCGCTCGCGCGCCGCGTCGAAGAGTGTCTCAGACCGATAGACACGGTCGCCCGGCTCGGCGGAGATGAATTTGCCATCCTCCTCGACGGCCTCGAAGACCCTGATGATGCTATACGCGTGGCCGAGCGAATCCAGCTAGAGCTGACGCACCCTTTTAATCTGAGCGGGAACGAAGTCTATACGACTGCCAGCATCGGCATTGCGCTGAGCACAACCGGCTACGAACACCCGGAGAACCTGCTGCGCGATGCCGACATAGCCATGTACCGCGCCAAGGAGAACGGCAAAGACCGCTACGAGCTGTTTGATACGATCATGCACGCGCGCGCCGTCGCCCTGCTTCAGCTTGAAAACGACCTGCGCCGCGCCATCGAGCGACACGAATTCACTGTCCACTATCAGCCCATCATCGCGCTCGATAATGACCGTCTCTCAGGCTTTGAGGCGCTCGTCCGCTGGGAACATCCGGAGCGCGGGCTTGTCTTCCCCAGTGAATTCATCTCGCTGGCGGAAGAGACCGGCCTGATTACCGAGATAGGCCAGTGGGTGCTGCGCGAGTCATGCCAACAGGTACGCCAGTGGCAGCGGAAAGCTCCCATGAATCGCCCGCTCACGCTGAGCGTCAATCTTTCGAGCAAGCAGTTTACGCAGCGCAACCTGATAGAGCAGGTCACGCTCATTCTGGAAGAGACGGATTTCGACCCGCGCTGCCTGCGACTTGAGATAACAGAGAGCGTCGTCATGGAGAACGCCGAGAAGGCTACGACCATGCTCAAGCAACTGCGAGACCTGGGCGTGCATTTGAGCATAGACGATTTCGGCACGGGCTATTCCTCCTTGAGCTATCTGCACCGCTTCCCCGTCACGACGCTCAAGATTGACCGCTCTTTTATCAGCCGCATGGGCGCGGGCGACGAGAATCTCGAAATCGTCCGCACGATTATGACGCTCGGCAACAACCTCGGCATGGATGTCATCGCCGAAGGGGTCGAGACCAAAGAGCAGCTCGCTCAACTGAGAGCATTGAAATGCAACTACGGGCAGGGCTACCTCTTCTCCAGACCGATTAACAGCGAGCTGGCCGAAAAGTTTGTCCTTGAGCGTGCGCAAGGACAAACCGTCATCTCTACGCTCATGGACGAACCCATGCTGGACGAAACCGTCCTGGCCCAGACGACCTCCGTCGAATATGTCAACTAATCTATTGATTCATTGATTCAATGATTCGATAACTCGCCGGACCAACAAATCAACGGACCAATCGCTTCCACTTCATCTTTCATCGTTCCCGATTCACCCTTCCGCCACTATCCTCGGCTCTTCCGCCTTGACCCTTTTTCTACTTGTCTCCTAGTATGCGTGTGTTTGATTTCGGACCTCCTGAAATTTATGAGGAGATAAGATGAAGCACCTCGCTCGCATGGCTCTTTTGATAATCCTGCTTGCCGCCTACGCGCCGCTCTGCGCGGCACAGGAGCCGCGCTGCACTTTGAAGCTGGTCCAGCTCCCGTCCGCGCCGGAACTGCGCGGTTTTCATCCGGGCATGACGACCGCAGAGGTCAAGGCGCGTGTCCCGCAGGTCGCCTTTGGGCCTGTGGACCAGTTTGGCCTTTCCAAGACGACCATCAACCCGGATTTCCACCCGCAGATTGACAAGACGAGTTTTGCAGGAGTCCGCTCCGTCTCGCTGGATTTTCTGGACGGGCGGCTGATGAGCCTCTGGATCGGCTATGACAAATCATTCAAGTGGCAAACGCTGGACGAATTTGGGGCGGGCATGAGCCAGGCGCTGCATCTACCGAACGCCTGGCAATCCAGACAGCGCGGCAGACAACTCAACTGCGACGATTTTCAGCTCACGGCCATGATGGTAGCGGGAAGCCCAAGCCTGCGCATCAGCGATGAATTGGCCCAGCGGACTCTGACCAAACGCATAGAGGATGCGCAGGTGGACGAAACCGCCGAGGCTGAAACCGAAGCGGAACCCCCGTCTATCGTTGGAGACAGGCGCAGCAAGATTTTTTACCGGACTAATTGTCCTCAAGCGAACGCTCCGGCAGAGAAAGAGCGCGTCGTCTTCGCCACAGAGGAAGAGGCCCTCAAGGCCGGATATAAACCCGCCAAAGCATGCCCCTGACCGCGCATCAAGCGAGGATAGCTTTCGTCAGAAATTTTAAAGGGTGTAGACAAACACCCGCCCGCCTTGTTCAGACTGAAGCACCTCTCGCGCAGTTAAAAGAAGAGCGCTCGCCGGAATTCCGGCGAGCGCTCTTCTTTTAGATAGTTGATTTAACGGAAGGGTCCGGCTTTCGAGTCTACGCGCCGCGGCACGCTTTACTTATCGTTCGCTTTAGAGGCTCGGACGCAGCAGTCCACGAAAGATGCCCTGCACGCTCACCTGCGAGGCGTGCAACCTGAGCGGAGCAAGCTGCGAGTTGGCTGGCCGCAATTCAACTTCAGGCCCGAAGCGATAGAGACGCTTGAGCGTCGCGCGCGTGCCGTCAATGAGTGCGACGACGATTTCGCCGTCGCGCGCTTCCGCCCTGTCTTCTATGAGCGCGATGTCGCCGTCGCAGATGTGCTCGTCAATCATCGAATCGCCCTTGACGCGCAGCGCGTAAACACGCTCAGGCCGGACACGGCCCAGCAGGAAACGCGGGACCATAATCTGCTCTGCGGTCTCGACCGCGTCAATGGGCGCGCCCGCCGCGATACGGCCCAACAGCCGCACCTCGCAGACCGAATCCGTCGGTGATTCCTCAATCTTGACGGCGAGGCCGAACGAGCCGTCGTCATGGTGACGAGAGAGCAGCCCTTGTCGTTCGAGCGCGGCGATGTGTTTGGCGATGGTGGCTTTTGAAGAGACGTTGAAGTGGCGCGCAATCTGCGCGTAAGAAGGCTCGTACCCATGACGCTCTATAAAACGCGTGATGTAGTCCAGAATCTCCTTCTGACGGCGCGTGCGTGTTTGCATCAAACCTTCTCCATTTCACTTTGAGCGCGAAAGACCTGGCCGGGCAACAAGGTATCTGACGGATTCTAAAGTCGCTGGAGGGTAAGCGTCAAGAAGATAAAAAGCGAGCGATGATTTATCGCTCATCACTACTCATCGCTTTTCCCTCCAGTGCGCGTCGAGTAGCGTGCCAGTGTGCGTGGGAAGATACGCACGCCGGCGGGCATGCGATTGAGCGAGAGCTTGCGGCTACCCGTCAGCAGTTCACGCGCCGTCATGCCGTAGATAGCACGGTTGTCATCGTTATCAGGGTTGATGACAACGCCCTTTAATTCGAGTCCGGCAAACGCGCCCTTGCTGCGCGAGTAAGAGATGATTCCGGCCTTGAGCTGCGCGTCCGTGGAGGCGCTCGCCGTGCGCCCGACTGGTCCAGCCGCCAGCGTGCCCTCGCCGCCGATCTCAAACTTGTCTTCCAGCAATCCCTTCAAAGCCTCTTCGTTCATAAAGAGCAGCACGAAATCCGTAGAGGCCGCGCCAATCTGCAAGCCGACACTCGCGCCGCCGAGATTGAAGAAGGCCGGAGCGCTCCAACTGCCGCCCTGTCTGCGTGTGATGACGCCGCGCCCGCCGCGCCCGCCGACGATAAATCCGGCCTTGATGACATTAGGGAAAACGCCTATCGCTTCCGCACGATCAAGCAGCTCCTGCGGGATGGCCTTTTCGGGCACGTTCATGACCTCTGTAAAAACCCTCGCGGCCTTCTGCGCCTGCGATGTCGCCTGCTTGGTCTGCTTGGCTTTTTTGCTCTGGGCCTGTGTCGGCTGGACCAGGCTCAGGACCAACGTTGCGCAGAGCAGCATCAACGCGTGCCGCTGCCAGCTATGCTCTGTTTTTCTCATCACGTCAAATCTCTCCCGATAACTATAAAACTGAAAAGCTCCTACGACAGAAGAAATCAATCTCCCCCGGCGGCGAGATGCCTGAAGAATTTTCCTACCGGCTCGAATAGCGCTTGAGCGTCGTCGGGAAGATGCTGACGCCGGCGGGCGCTGTGGCCTGGCCGCTGCCGGAAAGCACTTCGCGCGCTTTCATCCCGTAGACCGCTTCGTTGAGATCATTGTCAGGGTTAATCACGCCGCCCTTTAGCGCAGCGCCTATGAACGCGCCCTTCGAGCGCGAGTATGAAAGGATTCCGGCGTCAAGCGTGGCATTGGTGGTGGCGCTCGCTTCGCGCCCGACCGGTCCAGCCGCGACGCCGACCTCGCCGCCAAACTCAAACTTATCCTCCATCAATCCCTTGATCCCGTCCTCGTTCATGATGAGCAGCACAAAGTCCGTCTTGGCCGCGCCGATTTGTGGACCAAAGCTGCCGCCGCCGAGATTGAAGAAGGCCGGAGCACTCCAACCGCTGCCCTGTCTGCGACTAATGATGCCCTGCCCGCCGCGTCCGCCGATGATAAAGGCTGCCTTGACGACGCCCGGAAAGACAGCGATGGCTTCCGCCTTATCGAGCAACTCCTTCGGAATAGCCTTTTCCTGCACGCCCATAATCTCGCTAAAAACTTTGGCCGCATCCCTCGCGTGGCGTTGCGCGTCCTTCATCCTCTTATTGCTGCGGTTTCTCTCCTGCGCAGGTGCGACCAGCAATGCGAAACACAGCAAGAGGACCAGACCGAGCGCGCTTGCCGCACGACTTTGAAACGAATACTTCATGCTTCCGCCTCCTCAAACAAAGATTCCTTGATAACTTTAGCGGTCAACGTATGCTCGTAAGACACACATCCACTCAGTATCCTCACAGGCAGCAATGCTCGTACCGCGCTTTTCCGATGGATGAATTTTACACCTCCTGGCTTTGGAAACAGAAGTAGATAGAGGCGCGTGGAGGCTCGCGCTAGAGGCGTGCGGACTGCTCAGGTTGCGTTCTCAGGTCATGCAGTGTGCGGTTATTCGAGAGCCGAATACTCCGCAATGATACGCTCGCGTATCTGTGCCGGAGTCAGCCCCTGCTCTTTTTGCAGCCTGTAAGCTTCGAGGGCTTCGTTGACGCAGACGGCGCAATGAGCCGCGTGGTCGTTCTCAAAACAGCTATGCAGACTCTTGTGACCGATGCTCTTGTCACAATGGCAATAGCAGGGGAGCTGCGCAATCGTCTGCGGTATCTCTCTGGCGGCCCTGTAAGCTTCGCGCGCAGGCCCGAAGAAATTTTCAGGCGCGAGCACGGGCGCGAGACTCCCCTTGCCGGGCGGCGCTTCGAGATACGCAGGCACGCGCGCCGCCGCCTTGCCCGCCGGAGCGGAATGCGCATCGTGCGCGGGCTGCGCCGTCGAAGCCTTCTCTTGAGGACTATCGCCCGACAGACGCCCGGACTGAGCCAGGATGACTGCCGCAACCGCCACGGCAAGAACGATGCCGATTATCAAAGCTCTCTTTTTCTTCATCTGAATCTTATTCCTCAGAAAACATTTTGAAATGAATCACAGACTTTGGCAACCTCTTAGCAAACAGGAAACCCAGGCTCAAGGATAAAACGATTGACTCAATAGCTCATCAAGCCGATGATTCGTTAAGCACCGCGCCGTTGGACCAATAGCTTTTTCTTCATCCTTCACCTTTCCGCCTTCCCTCTCTCGCCTTCCGTCCTACTCTTACTCGTGTCCTGCGTGCCCGCTCATCTTCATGCTGCTCGGTCGCAGGCGTATAAAGAAATGATAGGACGCTGGATTGTTGCCGTAAAGCGGATCGAGCGCGGCGGGCTTGGAATAGAATGTGACATCCGCGCCGAGCGCGACGGAAAGCCGTTCAGTATTCCAGATGTCGCGCGCTCCGCCAAAGGTATACGCGCCGATGCGAAAATGCGGATGATGGTCCGCGATGCCCAGTTGCTGGCGATCTTGAAGACTGAGAAGCGTGTTCTTGTCGGCCAGCTCAAGCCGCGTGTAAAGATAATTGTGGTCCAGGAAGTTGACCGTAGACTCAGCCGTGTAGCCGTTCAGATGAAAGCGGCTCTGGCCGTGCTCCTCATTATTGCGTCCCCAGATCAGGCTGGTGGACCAGTTGCCTCTCTCGAAGCGCCTGTTATGGCTGATGGAAGCGG
>DASWMI010000213.1:0-20513 GCA_036399835.1 Pyrinomonadaceae bacterium
CCTCATTTTTCCGGCGATGCGGTAGATTCTGACTGTGCGGTGTGGGCCTTCGTGATGATGAATCGGGATTCCGCTGTTGTAGTATCCGATCATTGTCGCGAGCGGCAGAGAGTCTTCGAGGGTCAGGCTTGTGAAGGGTTCGATGCGGTATCTGTTGATGTGCTCTTCGACGGGCTTGGGGTAATATGGTCCATCGGAGACGATGAGCCAGTCGCCCGTGCGAAACTCCGATTGGTCCGCGACGACAGGCTTCAATCCGGCGCGCTCTGCATAATATTGGAATCCCCAGCGGCCCACGTACCAGGCCGTAACCTTTGCATCCGTCTCCTGAACACGGCGGGCTGCCCCTTCAGCCGCGACCTTTTCCACCCAGGCATCATGCAAATCCACCGCGTAAAAGAGCATCGCCAGCGCCATGCTGCCCGCTGCCACCCGGCGCATCAGCGCCCTGCATTCAAGCTGCTCGCAGGTCTTTGAGGCCAGCCGACCGATGAGCAGCGTGCTCACCAGCAGTACACCGAAGACGCGGCGCACAGCCGGAATCGGAGAGAGCGCGAAATAGGCAGCCACCTCTGCGCAGAGCCACAGGACCAGAAACAACTCAACGCCGAACTCGCGCCACTGGACCAACCGGAAAGAAACCGCTTTCGACCACCCAAGCAAACGTCGTATCACTTCAAGCAGCGCGGCAAACACCGCGACTCCGAAGATACTGAAGACGACCCACGCCAGCGTGATGCTCTCTTGATAGGTTCTCTGGTCTCTCGTGAAGGTGGCGAGCCTTGCGGGGACGAGCGCGATGAGCAGATAGCCGAGCGCGACGAGGCAGGCGGCTGCGATAATCATCCGCCTTGAAGCACGCAGCGCCACCAGCCCGAGCAGCGCCAGAAACGGAGCGACGCCGCCGAAGGTCGTGACCAGCGGCCAGGCCAGGTAAAGATATTTCTTCGCCAGGTTGACCGAGCCATAAATGCCTGACTGGTAGAGCAGATGAGAATGATGCGCGCTGATGGCGAAGAGTCCTTCGATGGTCCAGAAGACCGCGACCGCGAGCGACGCGGCGAGCAGGCCCAACCTGATTCTCTTAAAGATAATCGCGTAGAGCAGCATTAACGGAGGAAGTATAAAAGCCGTGTACTTCGTCTGCATGGCTATTCCGGCAACGAGTCCGGCCAGCGCCGACTGGACCAATGAATCGCGGTCATGCGCGCGGAAGAAGAGGACCAGCGCGCTAAAGCTGAGGGCCGAGACGGGAATTTCAAGCATCAGGTTAAAGCTTGGAAGAAAGGTCGGCGAAAGAACGGTCATCCATGTCAGCAGCAACTCGTGCCCCGGCGCGAAGCGGCGAAAGAGCGCGTAGAGAGAAAAGACCAGGAGCAGGCTCAAGGGCAGCAGCCAGAGCTTCCACAGGAATGGTCGCTCGCCAAAAAGCCTGATCGCTGCGGCCCAGTAGTATGGAAAAAGCGGCGGGGCCAGGACTCCTATCGCCGGCTCCGGCCTGTCATTCCAGAAAACCTCGAAGCCATAAGGGTCCAGCGGATGCTCCGCGACCTGCCGCGCGCGCGCGTAATAGAGCGCATCGTCAAGGCACACCGGCTTAACGCTGTTCAGCAAAGTGAACAACACGGCCAGCACTAGCAGAAGCTTGAGATGCGAGCTATTCATTTTTAAGAACGGTGATAAACGATAAGCGATGAGTGCTGAGTGCTGAGTAATGAGCTAAAGGCAATCGTTTTTCTCAGCATTCAGCACTCATCACTTTTTTTCTCATCAACGTTTGATAAACTTCCAGGTATTCACGGGCGACTAGTTCGGCCTTGAACTGTTGGGCCAGGATTCGATTGTTGCGCGACATAGTTTCACGCAGGTCTCTACGGGATAAAAGATATTCGAGCCTCTGCGCCAGCATCTCGGGATTCTGCGGCTCGGTCCAGAGACAATTATCAGGCTCTTGCAGGTAATCCGCTGCGGCGCGGATGCGCGTTGTGATGATGGGGATTCCGGCGGCGAGCGCGTAAAAGACGACCATCGGGAAGCCTTCATAATGATAGGTCGGGAAAACGAGCGCCGTCGCGTGAGCATAAAACTCGCCGGTCTCTTCTTCGGGAATGAAGCCCGTAAAACGCACGCACGTTTCCAGCCCTCCTCGCCTCGCTTCATCTTCCGCGGCGACGCGCTCTGGTCCATCGCCAACGCAGAGTAGAACAAACTGCTGCCCGCGCTCGCGCACCATCCGGCAGGCTAGAATGACATCGAGCAAGCCTTTCGCGGGGATAAATCTCGCGATGAAGAGTAGGACAGGCACGCCCGGCTCTATCCCCATGCGCTTGAAGAATGCTCCGCTCGGCTGGTCCGGCGTTCTCTCTACGGCGTTCTTCACGACGAAAACTTTTTGCTCGCGGACGCCTGCGCGAAGAAAGTTCTGCTGCTCTTCAGACGAGAGCACGCCCGCGCCGTCAAGACGATTGAGCAGTATCTTTCCCAGGAGACGCAAAGCGGGGTTGCTCGTTTGCAGGAGCGCCTGGTCCGAGCCGTGAAACTTGAGAAAGATTGCGCTCTTCTGCGAGCGCAGGAGAAGAAGGGTCAGGACATCGCGCAGCAGCGCCCGTGTATCAAAGGAAGTATTGAGATGAAGGAGGTCGAAGTGGTCCGCTTGAAGCCGTCGCCGCAAGCGACGGGCTGTGCTGAGGACTCTTTTGAATCTGGTCCAGAGTCGCGGCCCTGCTCCCGCATCCGCATAGACGTATCTCTCTTCCAGGACATCTACGCCAAGCCTGCGCAAAGCTTCGACGAAAGGCGGCTCGCAAGCGACAGGCCCGCCCCTGGACTCTTTATCAGGCATTCCTATAAGCAGGCGCACGCGCTTTTGTTCCCGTTGATAAGATTGTCTTTGATCATCCTTTGAAGGTGAAACATCATCATGCCATGCCTGCGAGAGAGCTGTACAGTTTCTTCAAATTCGCGATGTGTGTTTCGATGCCGAATTGCGAGTTGGCCCAGAGCGAAGCCTTTCTTCCGAAACTTGAGCGCAGCTCCCGGTCCGTGGCGAAGCTGAGCATCTGCCGGGCCAGGTCTGCGGCGTCGCGCGTGCGAAAAGGCAGCGCATAAAGGCCGTCTTGCGAAACTTCGAGCAGGGCCGGAATGTCCGAAATAATCACGGGCCGCCGCAGCATCATCGCCTCTATGACGGCAATCGGCGAGCCTTCCTGAAGCGAAGAGAAGACGAAAGCATCAAGCGAGCTGAGCACTTCGGGGATGTCCTCGCGCCGGCCTAAAAAGTGTACGCGGCTCTCGATTCCCTGCTCGCGGCAGAAGCTCACGCACTCGTCAAACAATTCGGGCGCAGCCTGCGAGCGCCCGCCAACAAAAGCGAAATGCAGGTTGGGCGACTGGCCGAAGACCTGTGGCAGAGCATGACAGATGGTGAGCTGGTCCTTTGCGCCGACATAAAAATTGCCTACCATCCCGAAAAGCAACGCGCCCTCTTTCAGGCCAAGCTCCGCACGCAGGCAAGGCTTGCCACCTCTTAGCCGCCGCTGGTCCACACCGTTGAGCAGCACGCTGAAATTCCTGCTCGTATCGAATCGCAGCTCTCTCTGTAAGCGGTTGAGAACTTCGCGGCTAACGGCGAGGTTAGCGTCCATGCGTGGAATCAGAAAGTTGACGGCGACGCGATTTTTCGTGCTCGGTAGCCAGCCGTGAAAGGTCAAGACTCTTTTGACATCAGTTCCACGCGTGGCGAGAAAACCGTGCAGCGCGTCAACGGCCTGATGACAATGGACCACACGCGCCTGGCGCTCGTTGATGATGCGTCTGAGCTGCCGCGCGAGCTTGAGGTCAACGGGCAGGCTGCGCTCAAGGCGTATGAACTCTATGCCGGAGCGCGCGAATTCGTCTTCCAGCTCGCCGCCGCCCGTCGCGACGAAAGTCAGGTCCAGATTATGCTCAAGCGCGTTGCGGCACACGTCGAGCGCCATCATTTCAATCCCGCCGCGATTGAGCGAATCGAGTATATGGATAATTTTCATCTAGGCTCTCGGCGGGCGATGCCGGTTGATTTGAAATTTATATGCAAGCCCCTGCGTTGTTTGAAATAATGCCGCCAATCAAATATAACTCTTCATCTCTTTCGCAAACGATTCCGGCGCGCGTCTCTTCGAGCTTCATGAAACTGACCTTAACCCTAGCCCTGCTGGCGGGCAGCAATATTCTCCTGACGCTGCTTTTTCAGTGGTATGTCATAACACAACTCGGAGTGGGAATCGAAACGGATGCGCTCTTCGCGGCGATGGCGCTCCCGCAGCTTATCTTAAGCGTGGTCAGCAGCTCTTTGACACACGTCCTCGTCCCACTGCTCGCCAACGAAGACGAGCAGACCTTTCGTCAGGATGCTTGGGGATTCTTTCTGGGCATCAGCGCAGCCTTCGCCATCGCGGCCCTGCTCTTTTATCTGACGGCGAGCCTCTGGGTTCCCCCACTCTTTCCGGGATTTTCGAGAGAGGCACAAATGCTGACCATCAAGCTGACGAGAATCCAGCTTGTGAGCATGGTCTTGACGGCTGCGGTCTCTGTCCTCTGGTCCATTTATCACGCGCGGCAGAGATTTGTCTGGGCCGAGTTGTCGCCGCTCCTGGCGAATTGTTTAGTGCTCTTGCTGCTCTACAAGCTGTTGCCTGTTTATGGAGTCGCGGCGGCGGCCTGGCTCATCGTGCTGCGCACGGGATTGCAGACCGTGTGGCTGTTGCCCGGACTTGGCCGCTGGCATTGGCCGCGCTGGCGCTCGCCTGCCATGCTCGAAGCCTGGCGGCGGCTGAGGCCGCTCCTCTTCGGCACGGCTTACTATCGCACAGACCCGCTCGTTGACAGGTTTCTCGCTTCGATGTCCTTCGCGGGCGGACTCTCTCTGCTCTACATCGGGCAGCAGATTTACGGCGTCGCCAACGTGGTCTGCGAAAAGTCGGTCGCCGCGCCGATGGTCCCGCTCTTGGCAAAGAAGGCTGGCGCGGGAGACTGGACCAGCTTCAGGCAGGCTTACAGGAGACGACTGCTCTCGATGCTCTCCCTGACCATCTTCGGCTACCTGCTGCTGCTCGTCTTCGGAGAACCGTTGCTCAATCTGCTCATCGGTCACGGCGGCGTGACGCGCGAGAACGTGCATACGCTCTGGCTGATTATGGTCGCGCTCGTAGGCTTCTTCGTCGGCGGCGCAAGCGGGCAGATTACCGCGACGACCTTTTACGCGATGGGCGACACGCAGACTCCCACGCGGATGTCCATCGTGACCTACAGCATCTATATCCCTGTCAAGATCATCGTCTTTCTGCGATACGGCTTGATTGGGCTGGCCGCTGTCACCAGCCTCTATCTTTTTGTTAATTTACTCGTTCAGGTTTTATTACTTGAGAAATTCAGCCTGCCACGTAGGGCTTTAAGCAAAGCATGACTTTGCGTGGTCAGAGGATTGGTCCTTTGCCCCTGCGCTCTTGAGATGATTAAAGTAATTGCGTTGACATCGAGCAGGAACGATCCTTCGACGCGGTTTCGCGTTCGCCAGTTCATAGAGCCGCTCGGCAGGCTCGGCGTCAAGGTCTCGGAATATTATCCGCTCATCAGCAAATATCGTCTTGAGCGTTTGCCTCTGCCCGCTGCTTTGCTGCGCCTGCCGGGTCTCGCGGCGACGCGCTTCGGCGACATCACATGGCTGGGCCGCGAACTGCTCTCAGGGCGCGCGGGGCTTGAGAGATACGCTGCCGGAAAACGTCTCTTTGACGTGGACGATGCTATCTGGCTCGTCTTCAAAAACTCTTTCTCGGAGGAGATTGCACGCGAGAGCAGGGGCGTGATTGCCGGAAACAGCTTTATCGCGGAGCACTATGAAAGATGCGGGGCGCGCGTCTGGCTCGTCCCGACTTCCGTGGACACGGGAATCTGGCGGCCCGCAGAGCTGGCGGACGATGAGAGATTCACTATCGGCTGGACCGGAACATGGTCCAATTTGCCATACCTTTATCAAATAGAAGAGCCGCTCGCAGAGTTTCTCGCCGAGCATAAAGAGAGCCGCTTGCTGGTGGTTTGCGACCGCGAGCCGTCTTTTGAGAGAATCCCTGCCGCGCGCTGGCAGTTTGCCGCGTGGTCGCCCGCCAGTGAAGTAAAAATGGTCCAGTCAATGGATGTCGGGCTGATGCCCCTGGCCGATACTGAGTGGGCGCGCGGCAAGTGCGGCTTCAAGATGCTTTCATACATGGCCGCCGGCGTTCCCGTCATCGTCAGCCCAGTAGGAGTCAACGAGGAGATACTACAAAAAGCGCTGGTGGGCTTCTCTGCCGTAAAGCTCAACGATTGGTACGGGGCGCTCCAAAGCATCTACAATGATCGCGGGGCAGGCAGGCGTATGGGAGCGGCTGGCAGAAAAGTGGTCGAAGAACATTATTCGGTTAAGAAGAGCGCCGCGCTGCTGGCTCAAATCTTTCAAGAGGTCGCGGGTGAGTAGGAAATTTTTCTTGAAGAGCTTTCTCATCAAGCGAGGTCATTCATTTGCAGGTTAGCGAAATGAAATCCGAGAGCCGGACCAGCGCCCACTCTTCCGACGAGCCGCGCGGCCTGGAGTTGTCCATCGTGATGCCCTGCCTGAATGAAGCCGAGACGCTGGCAAGCTGTATCGAGAAGGCCAGAAGCTCTCTTGTGGAGCAGAACGTCGCGGGCGAGATTATTATCGCGGACAACGGGAGCACGGACGGCTCGCAGGCGATAGCGGAGCGTCTGGGAGCGCGCGTCATAGAGGTCTCGGCGAAGGGTTACGGTAGCGCGCTGATGGGAGGCATCAATGCTGCGCGAGGCCGCTTCGTCATCATGGGCGATGCCGACGACAGCTACGATTTCGCTCGGCTCTGGCCCTTTATAGAAAAGCTGCGCGAGGGCTACGACCTCGTGATGGGCAATCGTTTTAAGGGCGGCATCCAAAAGGGCGCGATGCGGCCTCTGCACAAATACCTGGGCAACCCGGTGCTGACGGGCATCGGGCGGCTCTTCTTTCGCAGCCCCGTGGGGGATTTCCATTGCGGGCTGCGCGGCTTTAGCAAGGCCGCGTTCGAGAGGCTGGACCTGCACACGACGGGGATGGAGTTTGCGAGCGAGATGGTCGTTAAGGCGACTCTGCACGGGATGCGTATCGCGGAAGTGCCGACGACGCTCTCGCCGGACGGACGCAGCCGCCCGCCGCACCTGCGAAGCTGGCGCGACGGCTGGCGGCATCTCAGATTCCTGCTGCTTTATAGCCCGCGCTGGCTCTTTCTCTATCCAGGCGGGCTGCTGATGCTCATGGGCCTCCTCGCCGGATTATGGCTGCTGCCTGGACCAAAAACTGTCGGCGGCGTGACCTTCGACGTACACACGCTCTTTTTTGCAGCCGCCTCAATCGTCATCGGATTTCAGGCCATAGTCTTCGCCATCTTCACCAAAGTCTTTGCCATCAGCGAAGGACTGCTGCCCGCAGATGCGCGACTGGACAAGCTGTTTTGCGTCGTGACGCTGGAAACCGGATTGATGACGGGCAGCCTGCTACTGCTGGCGGGTCTCGCAGGTTCGCTCTACGCGTACATCTACTGGGACGTGCATTCCTTTGGCCCGCTCAATCCTTCACACACGCTGCGCATAGTCATCCCTTCGGTGACAGCCATGATTCTAGGCAGCCAGACCGTGCTCTCCAGCTTCTTCCTCAGCATACTCGGATTAAGACGACGCTAGCTTCACATCCTTCATCAAGCATCATCTCAGTAAAGACTGAGCGAACCGGAACCGTTTTGAAGATATGGATCAAGCCTTGCGGATAAAATGCGCGGCGAGCCAGCCTAAGAGAATCAAGCCCGCGAGAATGGTCCAGTTATAACGGCTGCCGTAGGTGGCGACCGGAAAATGGTTACTAATCATCGTGAAGACCAGCGGCACGACCATGTAAGTGTTCTGCTTCGAGCGCAGCTTGGCACGCTCTGCGAGCGCCGCGTCCGGCTTTCGTCCCTCTTTAATCGCCGCGATCATACGACGCTGCGCGGGCAGGATGCGCATCCAGACGTTGGCCGCCATGATTGTGCCGAAGATCGCGCCGACCTGTATGTAAGCCGCGCGCCCGCTGAAGACGCGCGTCAGGCCGTAGGTCGTCGCGACGATGAGGAGGTATGCGATGAGAGCGAAGGCGCGACCGTTTCTGCCGAGCGGCGAGAGCATCATCAGGTCATAGACGAGCCAGGCGACGACGAGCAGCGAGACCGAGATGATGATGCCCATCGTCAGGCTGATGTCGCGCACGTCCCTGTCTATCAGCGCGCCTCCCATGTAGTAGACGAGCACGAGCAACAGAAAACCGCTCAGCCAGGTTAGCGCGGCCTCCCAGCGAAACCAGTGTAGTTGTCTCGAAGGCTCATGCGTCTGACGCTTTTCAATGACATAGAAGCCGCCGCTGTGGACCATCCAGACCTCCGCGCCGGAGGCTTTATCGCCCGCTTCCGCTTCCGTAAAACGCGCGTCCAGCCCTGTGAAGAAGTAGGTCGTGCCGATCCAGAGGATGCCCGCGAAGACGTGAAACCAACGCGTTAAAAGATTGAGCCATTCGCTCACGTCAGGGTCGAGTGTCATCAAGTTAGCTCCCGCGATAAGTGGAATAGCCGAAGGGGCTGAGCAAGAGTGGAACGTGATAATGCTGCGCCGCGTCGTGAACGATAAAGACTATGGCGGCTTCCGGATAAAAGGCCGCAACGCCGTGCGCTGCAAAGTAGGCCGAAGTGTCAAAGGTCAGGCGATAGACTCCCACGTTGAAAGGAAAATCATCGGGGAGCAGATTCCCGACCCGCCCGTCCTGATCCGTCTGCCCCTGTCCGATTCTACGCCAGCCGCCCCCCTTGACCTGCATCTCAAGCGTGACGGGCACGCCGCCAGCGGGCCTCCCCCGCGCCGTATCCAGAACATGCGTAGTAATGGCGCTCATCGTTCAAACAGTCTGAGAGTCTGGAGTCCTGAGTCTGGAGTCAAATGCTTTAGTCAAATGCCTTTTGTTTTTTGACTCCTAGACTCCAGACTCTCGGACTCTCAGACTCTTTCAAAAGCTTGCGCAGCCGTAGATGTGTGATCCGGCGTTGCTCTTCGGCGGCGATGCGAAGTTCTGTGTCCGCGTCATTGTGCAGGCGTTCGCGTAAGCTGGCAAGCATTTCTTCGCTCGTCCTGCCCGTAGCGCAGATGATAAAGATGTAGCCGAACTTTTTTTCATAGTCGCGGTTCAGTTCCGCCAACTGGTCCAGCAGCTCGCGCCCGGCCTCGCGCGTGCCGGATTGTTCTTCTTGGGACCAGTTTTGAGCTGCGGGCTGTTGCGGCTGCGCGGCCTTTTTTTCCCCGATTTTGGGATGGCTGCGGAAGGCTTCGAGCCAGTCTTCTCTTTCGAGGCTGGACCAGATGCGGTCGGACTCGGTCAGCATCTGTTGAAAATCATGAAAGGGCAGCTTGTCAAACATGCGTTTGGCCCAGCGTGTAGAGCCGCAGCACTTGAGCAGCTCTTTGAGAGCCTCGGCCTGCGTCAGGCTGTTCAAGCGCACAAGCCCTCTTTCCAAACTCTCTACGCTCTCTTCCACTTTTGCACTTCACCCTTTTTTACTTTGGACTTCCTGCCAGCAGCACTTTATTCCGGGCTGCCGTAGATGCGCAGCCGACTGACACCGCCATCTGGAAAGATGTTGAAGCGCACATACGTTGCCGGACCAATTTGTCCGAGCTGCTGTTCAAAGAGATGGCGCGTGTGGGCTTGGAGCTTGGTACGCGGCAGTAGCTCCGTCCAGCTCGCAGCATCATTCGAGAAATCGTCGTCGGTCGCGCGAAGGGCTTCAAGCGAACAGCTCTCGGGAAAATTGCCCTTGAAGTGTGAGGTATCGACCTCGACGCGATGAATTTTTCCTTCTCTTCCGAGCTTGATAATTACCCAGTCGTAGCCTGGGCCGCGCCTGCGCTTGGTCTCCCAACCGTCGCTCATGTTCAGCCCGCGCCCGGGCATAATCAGGTTGTGGCGATGACCGAAGAACATGTCGCTGCAATCAAGCACGCGCCCGCCGTTCTCGACCGCCGCCAGATCAACCTCGCCGCGCTCCTTGAGACGCTGCCAGTCGGGCAGGACTTCGCCATAGACTCTCAAGCGCGCGACGCCGCCGTCCGGGTAAATCTTAAAGCGCAGGTGCGTGAAGCGCTCTTCGGCTTTGATTGTGAAGGGATTCTGCGAGTCTCCCTCAAGCGCGGAGACGCTTAGTATCTCTCTCCATTCGATTTCATCGCCGGACAACTGCTCGATTGACGGGAGACCTTCGAGCGAGCAGGCTTCGAGCGAGCACTGTTCCGGATAGTTGCCTCTGAAAAAGCTCGTGTCCACGACGACGCCGCGAATGATGCCGGGCAGGCCGAGGCGTATGATGCACCAATCGAAGCCGGGCGTGCGACGACGCCGCGTCTCCCAGCCGTCCATCCACTTGCCGCGGTCCGTATACTCGCCCTCCAGAAAAATAGCCTGAGAGCTTTTAAGCAGATTCTCCTTCGGCGCGAAAAACTCGTCATTGGCCCAGACGACCGCGCCGCCCAGACGCTCGGAGGCCAGGTCCACCAGCTCTCTAAAGTCCATCAAAACTCACTCCCTCGCAGCAGCTTCAACCCCTTTGGACCAACAGGGAATCGGCCCTGCTCATAAATCTTCTCGCCACGCAAGTATGTCGCTTCGACCATCCCGCGCAGTGTCTTGCCAGTGTAAGGCGTCAGCTTGTGCCTGTGATAAATCATCGCAGGCTCGACGCGAAATTCCGCATCAGGATTCCAGATAACCATGTCCGCATCAAAGCCTGCGGCAAGCTGGCCCTTGCGCTTTTCAAGCCCGACAAGCCGCGCCGGATGAAGCGCCAGCCATTGGACCAGTTTGCTCAACCCGAAGCCGCGCTCAGACATCTCGGTCCACATCACCGGCAGACGAAGTTGCAAGGAAGCTATGCCGCCCCAGGCTTCCAGAAAATCGCCCGCTTCGAGCCGCTTTAGCTCAGGCTGGCAGGGCGAGTGGTCCGAGACGACCATCTCGATCAGCCCCTCTGCGAGAGCGGCCCACAAACGCTCGCAATTCTCTCGCTCGCGGATAGGGGGACAACACTTAAACTCTGTCGCGCCGCCCGGAATCTCTTCCGCCGTAAACACCAGGTAATGCGGGCAAGTCTCCGCCGTAATCTTTACTCCTTCGGCACGCGCCTCGCGCAGGAGAGGCAGCGCGTCCGCCGAAGAATGATGAACGATATGGACGGGCGCGCCCGTCTCGCGGCTCAACCGAATCATCAGCGCGATGGCTTGATTCTCGGCTTCCTTGGGCCGCGAGCGGAGGAAGGTTTCGTACTGTCGCGGGTCGCTCATCGGCGTTTGGGCCTCTTGGACCAGCGCTTCCTCGATTGGCTCAGGCACTTCGGCATGGACGATGAGCAAGGCCCCCATGCGCTCAAGCTCCGGCATCGCCAGCCGCAGGTCCGCTTCAGTCACATTCGGAAATTCGTCCACACCTGAGTGGACCAGAAAACATTTGAAGCCGACAACGCCCGCGGCAAAAAGCTCTCGCAGCTCCGAAAAATTTTCCGGCACGACGCCGCCCCAGAAAGCCACATCAACCCAACACTTGCCTTCAACCGCCGCGAGCTTTTCTCGAAACCCTCGCAAGGTCGTGGTCGGCGGAATACTGTTGAGCGGCATATCCACAATCGTCGTCACGCCGCCCGCTGCCGCCGCACGCGTCGCCGTCTCGAAGCCTTCCCACTCGGTTCGCCCAGGCTCGTTGACGTGAACATGCGTATCCACCAGCCCCGGCATGATGACGCAATCCCGGCCAGCCTCCACGACCTCGCAGCCCTCCGGCGATTCATCAAATGGACCAACAGCGACGATGCGGCCTCGCTTGATATGCACGGAGGCAGGGCCGACAGCCTCCGGCATCACAACTCTCTGACCGCGTATGATGAGATCAGGCAGGCTCATGTAATCAGCAGAATTAAGAACTCATCTCAAGCTCAAGAGGAATTCTTCGAGCAGATTGGCGGAGACGCGCAGGCGATAATCAGCCGTCGAGCGTACATCGTCTATCGGGGCAATCTCTGTGGCCAGCGTCTTCTTTGCCGATTCGATGAGGGGCGTCCCGACCCGCTGCCCTCTTAATAATGCCTCGGTCTCAGCACATCTGATGACCACGGGCGCAACGCTGCCGAGCACTATGCGTATCTCTTTAATCAGCTCCTGGTCCAAATGGGCCAAGCCCGCGAAGCAGACTTTGGAGATAGCCTGAGCCTTGCGCGTGCCGACCTTGCGATAGTAATGACGGCGTGGCCCGGACGCGCGCGGCAGATGTATGCTCTTAATCAATTCATCGGAGCGCAACTGCATCTCTTTGTAACCCGTGTGAAAACCTTGATAGGGAATCCGGCGCGAGCCTTGCGCGCTGATTAACTCAAGCTCCGCGTCGTAAGCCAGCAGCGCGGGTGGCGAATCGCCGGCGGGGGAAGCGTTGGCGATGTTGCCGCCGAGCGTGCCGCGATTCTGTATGGCCCAGCCGCCGGTCTCGCTCGCCGCACGGCAGAGCATGGGAAATTCGCTGCGCAGAATCTCATGCCCCTGAATCTCCGTGTAAGTCGTGAGCGCGCCGATCTTCAGATAATCGGGCGTGGCCTCTATCCCGCGAAGCTCAGGCAGATGCCGTATGCTAAAAAACTTTTGATGACGAAGCAGCCCCGCTTCAAAGAGCACCATCAGGTCCGTACCACCCGCGAAAGGCCGCCATAGCCCCGGCTCATACGCCAAAAGCGCGAGCGCCTCGCTCAAGTCTTTGGGCACGACCAGCTCGTAATCCGGAAGATAAGCTCTCATCGTTTACATTAGCCACAGAGGAATAAGGATGAAGGATAAGCGATGAACAATAAATGCGGAACTCGCGGAAAAGATAAAAGCTTTTCAGTTCATCTTTGATAGCTCATCCTTCATCCTTTTCTTTCGTCTGGCAGGCGCGGACGACGGCTTCAAAGATTTTGATGTAGCCGGTGCAGCGGCACAGGTTGCCTGCCAGCCCTGTGCGAATCTCAGCCTCGTTCGGGTGCGGATTTTTTTCAAGCAGCGAGACGGCGGCGATGACCATGCCGGGCGTGCAGATGCCGCATTGCGCTCCGCCGCAGGCGATGAAGGCCCTTTGCACGGCATGAAGCTGTTGGTCGCTGGCGACGCCTTCGATGGTTTTAATCTCCGCGCCCTGGACCTGTGCGAAAGGGATGAGGCAGCTATTGACGAGCTGGCCGTCGATGAGCACGGAGCAAGCGCCGCACTCGCCTTCGCCGCAGCCTTCTTTGGTCCCGGTCAAGCGCAGCTCTTCGCGCAGCACGTCGAGCAGCCGCGCCATCGAATGAGCATGAAGAGTTTGCTCAAGGCCATTGACCTTGCAAGTCAGGGCGATCTTTTTCTGTTGAGACGAATCAGACACGTTCACCCTCCAAAGCTCGCATCAGGTCTTCCGGCACGAGGGGGACGCGGTTGAGGCTCAGCCCCGTGGCATTCTCTATCGCGTTCAAGATGGCGGGGGCCGGGCCGTCCATCGGCAGCTCGCCGATGCCTTTCGCGCCGCCTGGTCCAAAAGCGTAAGGGTTCTCTTCAAAAAGGACGCGGATGGGCGGGATGTCTGCGGCGGTCGGGATGATGTAGTTGGTCATCTGGCTATTCGCCATACGCCCCTCGCGCCAGACCACATTTTCAAAGAGAGTAAAGCCTATGCCCTGCGCCACGCCGCCCTCTATCTGCCCCGCCGCCAAAAGCGGATGAATGACGCGGCCCACTTCCTGCACGGCGACGAAATCCTCCACACGCGCTTCGTAGGTCACTGTGTCGAGCGAGACTTCAGCCACGTAAACGGCCCAGGCGAAAGCCCCGTAAGCGTCGCCCTGATATTTTTCGTCGTCCCAGTTGATGCCCGGCGGCGCATTGTACTGGCTGAAGGATTTGAGTGGACCAAACTTTTGCAGATAGGCCGCGCAAGCCTCTTGAAAATCGGCCTGTGTGTAATGCTCCGCGAGCAGGCCGCTCTTGAACAGAGTCTCGCGTATACCGAGCACGGCTCTCTCGACCAGCTTACCGACAATCATGCAGGTGCGCGATGCGACCGTTGGTCCACTGTTGGGCACATCGTCCGTGTCGGGACGCGCCACTTCTATCAACTCGTAATCGAGCGAGAGCGCGTCCGCAGCAATCTGCGCGAAGATGGTGTTTGTGCCCTGCCCTATCTCTGTGCTGGCGGCGAGGATGCGAACGCGCCCTTCAGGGGTCGCTTCCGCTCCGACGACCGATTGCAGATACTGCTCGCCGGAGCCTGTAAAGCCCGCGCCGTGCATAAAGGAAGCGAAGCCTATGCCGCGCTTGACCTTAGACTTTTCGTTTTCCGCCGCGAAGCGTTCGCGCTTGGCGTGAAAGTCGCTCAGCTCGAAGGCGCGGTCCATCAGCGCGCCCAGTTCTACCCTTTCGCGTATGACCTGGCCGGTCGCGGTCGTCTCCCCTTCCTGAATAAAATTGCGGCGGCGAAACTCTTCAGGGCTGAGGCCGACTGCCCGGGCCAACTGGTCCATGTGCCGCTCAAGCGCGAAGATGCTCTGCGGCGCGCCGAAGCCGCGAAAGGCTCCGTGCGGCGGGAGGTTGGTGGCGACAGCGCGGCTGTTAATGCGCACGTTCGGGCAATAGTATGGTCCAGCTGCGTGAATCGTCCCGCGCGAGAGAACGACGGATGAGAGCGTGGCGTAAGCCCCGCCGTCAATGACGAAATCTATCTCCATCGCGAGCAGCTTTCCTTCACGCGAAAGGGCCGTCCTGTGGCGCGTGCGCGAAGGATGACGCTTGGTGGTCGCCAGCATATCTTCGGCGCGGTCGTAGATGATCTTGACAGGCTTGCCTGATTTCCAGGCGAGCAACGCGGCGTGGCCTCCGATCATCGAAGGATACTCTTCCTTGCCGCCAAAGCCTCCGCCCGTTTCAGTCTGAATCACGCGAATCTTTTCTTCAGGTAGATTGAAGAGCTTGACCAGCGCCTTGTGTACATAGTAGGGGCATTGCATAGAACCCCAGACGCTGACGCCCGTCTGCGGGTTGGCGATGGCAATCACGCCGTTGGTCTCTATGTAAAGCTGCTCCTGCGCGCCCGTGCTGTATTCGCCTTCGACAATCAAGTCCGCGCTGGACCAGACATCTTCGACATGGCCTTTCTCAACCTGATAAGCCTTAAAGACATTATCCTCGCCCCAGATAATCTCCTTTTTGGCGAGCGAATCTTCGAGCGTGAAGATTGGGGGCAGCGGCTCTATCTCAAGACGCACGCTGCGGCGCGCTTTTTCGAGCAGATACCTATCCGGATGAGCGAGCAGGACGACAGGCTCTTCCATGTGATTGACGGATTCTTCGGCCAGGTAGGGCTGGTCCATCAAAATCAGCGCGACGCAGTTTTTGCCCGGGATGTCTTTGGCCGTGACGATGGTAAATTCGTGCCAGGGAATATCGCCTTCAAAGGAAATACCGAGCAGCCGCCCGCGCGCAACGGGGCTGCGCACGGTCGCGCCGTAGAGCATTTCGGGGAACGTGAGATCGTCCACATAGCGCGCTTCGCCGGTTACTTTGGCGCGTCCCTCTTTACGCGGAACAGATTTGCCGATCAGTTTCTCTGCCACAATCGAGAGCCTTTCAGCCTCTGAAGGAATGCGAGATTCGCGTCGTCACGGGGTCGAAGGCGGCCTTCTGAGATTCGTCGTACTCGAAGACCAGGCTTTTAAAAACAGGACCCTTGAGAAACGTCTTGAGATAAAAGATTCTGCCGTCGGCCAGGCCCGAAACCACGAACCAGTCTTTCCTTAAAACCTTGTACGTGACAACGTGCCGCGCGCTCTCTTCCTTTCTATAAAGCTGCGCAGCCTGATAAGCATCCGCAAGGCTTCCGTCCAGGCTCTGAAAACCGAAGACGCGCAGCTCGGCCCGGCCATCCTTCGAGAGAAATTTCTGACCGTCGCCGTTGTCAGCCTCGCCCTGCGGGATAAGTATCCCTTCAGGGTAGGAGATCGAATAGTTGTACCTGGCGTTAACGTAAGTTTTATAAACAGGGCTTGTCTGCTGAAGATTTAAGAGGCTCTCAAGTTGAAAACGTTCGCTTTTGTAAACGCTGGCCGAAGACCGCGGCTCAAAGCCAAAGATGATGAAGCATAAGGGAAGCATCAAAAGTGGCGAGCGAATGGGTTTGAGAATAACTTTGAGAATAGATTCGAGCATACGCTTTATCATGCCTGCTTCCTTCTTGAAATATTGACGGGCCGTCTTAATCTTACTTTACACCTTCTCTCGCGTTCATGAAAATTTCCCGTGCTCAAGCAGCAGCAGCCCGATGGAGATGAGCGCCAGCGCATACATCACAGGATGAATCTCGCGGCGTCGTCCGGCCATCAGGAACAGGCCGACGTGAGAGATGAAGCCCCAGAGTATCCCCTGCGTGATGGAAAAGGTCAAAGGGATCAGGATGATGGTCAGAAACGCGGGCAGCGTCTCTTCAATCTCTTCAAAAGAGAGCCGGGCCACGCTGCGAAACATCGCCGCGCCGACCAGTATTAAAACCGGCGCGGTCGCAAACGGCGGGACCATTCCTGCTAAGGGTGCGAGGAAAAAGCAGGGCAGAAAACAGAGCGCCGTAAAGACTGAAGTCAGCCCGGTGCGCCCGCCGGATTCGATGCCCGCGACAGACTCTATGTAGGCCGTGCCGGAAGACGTGCCCGCCAGTCCCGCGCCGAGCGTGGCGAAAGAATCCACGATTAGTCCCTCCTTCAAATTCTTCGGATGGCCCTCTTCATCGAGCAGCCCCGCGGCCTGCGAGACGCCTATAAAGGTCGAGATTGAATCGAAGAGGTCCGTGAAGAGAATAGAGATCATCGCGGGCAGGAGCGAGAGCTTGAGCGCGCCGAGGATGTCCAGCTTTAAAAAGACGCTACGGAAATCCGGCGCGCTGAAAATCTGTGCGGGCGAAGGGACAACTCCTATGGCCCAGGCCGCGAGCGTCACCAGAAAGATTCCGGCGAGAAAGGCGAAGGGGCTTCTGCGTTTCCACAGCCAGACCATCAGGCCTAAGCCGATGATAGCCAGCAAAGTTCTCAGGTCCAGTTGGCCCAGGCGAACGAAAGTGACAGGGTCTGCGGCGATAAAGCCGGCGTTCTTGAGGCCAATAAAGGTCAGGAAAACGCCTATCCCGGCGGCTGTCGCGAGACGCAAAGATGGCGGGATGGCTTTGGCGATGGTGACGCGGACAGGGGTTACGGAGATGAGCAGGAAAAGCACTCCGGCCCAGAAGACTATGCCGAGCGCGATGGGCCAAGGAACTTTCCGGCCCAGTATAATCGTGAAGGTAAAGAAGGCGTTGATGCCCATGCCGGGCGCGACCGCGAAAGGCAGTTTCGCATAGAGGCCCATCATGAGCGTCATCGTCAAGCAGACCAGGACGGTTGCCGTCAGCACGCCGCTAAAGCTCATCCCTGTTCCTTCGGTTGAGAGAATCGAAGGATTGACGATGACGATGTAGGACATCGTAAAAAATGTGGTTAGCCCTGCGACGGCTTCCGTGCGGATGCTCGTCTGTGGCTGGCCGGACGTTTCCATCTTGCGGTCGGTTTCGTTCATCAACGGAATTAGCGCGGAGCACTTATGCTATACCATCCTCCGTGCGGGAAATCCATGCTCTTTTTCATGCCTTCAGATGACGGGCTTCAATTCCCGATTTTGGGTGTATGATTGCGCCGGAAATTTTTGAAGATGAAAAGACTGCTTTTAATTAATATGGACCAATCGCTTTTCCTTCATCGCCGACGAGCCGCTTACTCGTTCATCCCTTCTCTTTTGCTGGAGCTGAAAATTTTATGAGCACGAATCTGCCGGAATATAACAGGGGCGTAGTGAGACCCGTCGAGTGTCTGAAGGCCGGATGGGAGTTGATTAAGGACCAGTACTGGCTCTTCATGGGTATCATCATCGTCGGTCTGCTGATCGGCGGCGCAGTCCCCCTGGGAATCCTGATGGGGCCTATGATGTGCGGCATTTACCTGTGCCTCTTGAGACGCCTGCGCGGCGAGCCTGTGACGTTCGAGCTGCTCTTTAAAGGCTTCGACTATTTCGGCGAGAGCCTGATTGCCGCGCTGATTCAGGTCGTCCCCATTTTCGTCATGATGATTATCATGTACATAGTCTTTTTCATAGGCATCATGAGCAGCGCCGCGCTCTCGCAAAACAGGCGGGGCGAGCCGCCAGACCCGACAGCCTTCTTCGCCTTCTTCGGCGTGATGATGGTCGTCTTCTTCGTCTTCCTCCTGCTCATCATGCTGATTAGCTCCTTCTTCGTCTTCAGCTATCTACTGATTGTGGACCGCAAGCTTTCCGGGCTTGATGCGATTAAGACCAGCTTCAACGCTGTCAAAGCAAACTTCGGCGGCGTCGCGGGACTCATGCTGCTCAACATGGCGCTGACATTTGCAGGGATGCTGCTCTGCTATATCGGAGCGCTCTTTGTGATGCCGATTGGTTTCGCGGCCTGGGCCATCGCTTACCGGCAGGTCTTTCGGACCAGCGACGGGGCGGCGATTTGAAGTCTCCGCTGGTCCGGCTCTTGAATATCGCCGCCCGCTAGAATCAAGAGGCTGACCCTTTGGCTGAATCGCTCCGGCGAAGGATTTTTGAATCCATGTCTTCGTCTGCTCAACTGTTGTCGGCTGCCGTCAAGTGGCTGCACGGTCGCATCTCAAGCGACCCGCGGGTTGGACCAGAGCTGTTCGCGCAGTTGTTTGAAGCGGAGCGCGCCTTGGGCCTCTTGCACGACGAAAGACCCATCTCTCCTTTCCTGCGTCCTTACCTGCTGCCGCGCACACAATATGAAGCGATAGGGCAGGCCGCGCGGACGCTGGCCGGAGCTTTCGAGCGTCTGGCCCGCGCCGCCTTGCTTGATGAAAGGCTGCTGTCGGAGCTGGGGCTGACCGAGCGCGAGGCCAGGATGGCGCGGATTGATCCGGGCTACACGCGTCTCTGCGTCTCCAGCCGACTAGATGCCTATCTCTCCGAAGACGGCTTCAAGTTTCTTGAGTACAATGCGGAAAGCCCCGCGGGGATTGCGGACCAGATGCAGATGGAGCGTGTGCTTTACGGATTGCCCTACATGCGCGAGTTTCTGGACCGATTTGCAACGTGGCGGCCTGAGCCTCACCGCCGCCTGTTGGAAGTTTTGATGGAGGCTTACCGAGAGTGGGGCGGAGAAGAAGCCAACCCGCAGATAGCCATCGTGGACTGGGCCGGAGTCTCGACCGAGACGGAGTTTTTTGTCCTCAAGGATTTTTTTGAAGCAGCGGGCTACACGACTAGAATCGCGGACCCGCGCAGCTTGAGTTATGACGGCGAGACTCTGAGCGCGGACGGATTCCGCGTGGATATTCTTTACAAGCGCGTTATCATTCATGAATTCCTGCAAAAATTCGACGAGACACACCCGCTCTCTCGCGCCTACGCGGACCAGAAAGTCTGCATGGCAAATTCCTTTCGTACCAAGCTGGCCCACAAGAAGGCAGGCTTTGCTATCCTCAGCGACCCCGATTACGAGTATCTCTTTACGAGAGATGAGCTAGACTGCATACGAAAGCATATTCCCTGGACCAGAATCGTTAAGAGAGGGCGCGCGACTTACGAGGGCGTTGAATACGACTTGCTAGACTTTGTCAGGCGCGAGCGCGAGCGGCTGGTGCTCAAGCCGAGCGATGATTACGGCGGGCACGGGATACACATCGGATGGGAGACCGCGCCCGACGATTGGGAGCGCGCCATTGAGCATGCGCTGACGCTCCCCTTTGTCGTGCAGGAGCGCGCGCCAGTCGGCAAAGTCTCGCTGCCAATGTTCGATCTTGAAGCGGTCACGAACGCGGAGCTGCTGGTTGACTTTGATCCCTTCCTCTTTCACAACGAGGTCGAGGGCGGGCTGGTCCGGCTCTCCGCTTCGTCTCTCTGCAACGTCTCGTCGGGCGGAGGCGAAGCCGCGCTCCTTATTTTGGAGAATGCTTGAAAGAGCTTGAAAACTAAATCCTCACGCGCTCTCAACAATGGCGCGGACGGCTTTTCTTTTCTCACGTTGAATCCTATGATGAGGTTTAAATTTCCCCCTTCCAAGAGATAAGGTGCGCCTTTTATCCGGCAAGGGTATCGCTATGTTTACGTCCCTCTTGAAAAGGGCAGTCGCTTTGAGTGGTCAATCCCCCGGACCGTTTTCAAGCCCGCTGATGGCGCTGGCGTTAATGATGCTGGCGCTCTCGCCAATGAGCGCGAGGGCTGAAGTTAAGTATGAAGGAGGCACAAAGACTGTGCAGAGTGAGCAGTTGCCCGTGGGCTTGACGTTCGTTACGGAGGCCGACGGCATAAGTGAATACAGGTTGGACAACGGGATGAAG